>DATEHG010000124.1:0-17146 GCA_035279705.1 Gemmatimonadales bacterium | reverse complement strand
GGAGTACCATCGCTCTGCAGTTGCCGGAATGCCTCCCGCAGGCGCACCAGGTTCTTCCGCTCCTCGTTGGCCCCTACATAGAGGAAGAAGGGGTGGGAGATGCCGAACCGCTGGCGCAGGCCCCCGTGGTCCGGGGGGCCGTCGGCGGGCACGAAGTCGTCCGCGGCGAGCAGAATGACGGTTACTCGTTCAGGAGGGACGCCAAGGACCGAGATGATGTCCGCCCGGGCAAACTCCGAGTCGGTAAGGATCAGGTCGGCTCGGCCGGCGGTTTCGCGGAAACGCCCCTCGATATGGCGCTGCAGGCCCCGCTTCAGCCAGGTGCGATAGCGGAAGTGAAAGGGCGCAATATCATGGAGTGTCAGCGCCATCCGCGGGGCACGGGAGAAGTACTTGGTCTTGTTCCAGGGGTACCAGGCCAGGTCGGGAGGAGCGGAACGGAGCGCCCGGACGTGCGCAACCGCTCCCCGGTCAGGACCGTAGCCCATGCCCAGCAATTCCTCGCGCAGCCGGGCGTCCTGATCCGCGGGCCCCTTGGTATAAAGGGTGACGCGGAGATCAGGACTCAGGACGACAAACTGGCGGAGCAGCTGCCGGGTGTACCGGCCGATGCCCCGCCCGTCCCCCGCCATCTTGGTGGCCTCGACGCCCAGGTGCATCCGCCCGCTCACTCCGGTGATTGGTTGCCGCTGGCGGCGGCCGTTATCTTGGGCCGCATGACCGCCGGCCCGGAATTGTACCACTGCCCCGTTTCAGCCGCCCCATCATGAGTCTGCGCCACGTGAACCTGGCCGGCGCGCGAATCCTGCTGCTCCGGCAGGGCGGACTGGGAGACGCGCTGGTCTGTGTCCCGATCGCGCGGGCCCTGAGGCACGCACTGCCCGGCACCGGAATCGATGTCCTGCTCAGCCGGCGGAACTACGTCATTGCCCCGGCGTTCCAGCCGTACGTCAACCGGATCTGGAACTACACCAAGCGACCCTGGCCGACGCTCAAGCTCTTCGGTCAGCTCCGGTCCCGGCGGTACGACGTGGTGCTCGACCTGCTCGATGCCCCCTCCACCACCTCGCGGCTGCTGCTCCGCGTCACGGGCGCCAGGGCGCGGGTGGCCATCGGACCGCGCGAGCAAGGGAGCTACACCGACTTCGCGCCTTCGCTGCTCCCGCCGGGGATCCATATCGTCGAGCGGCTCAGCCAGATCCTGGTCCCGCTCGGCATCGATCCCTCGCAATACCCGCTCGATCTCGAGTTCCCCGTCGACCAGCGGGACCTCGATGCCGCGGACCAGCTGCTCGGCCCCAGGGTGGGACACTACCGCGTCGGGTTCAACCTCTCCGGCGGGTTCGCCGCCAAGTACTGGGGCCGCGAAAACTTCGTCGCACTGGCCGGCTGGCTTCGTGCCCGGCATCCGGAGGCGGAGCTGCTCATTCTTGGCGCCCCGGACTACGCCGCCGAGGTAGTCGCAATCGGCGAAGCGACTGGCGCCACCGCCGTTCCGCCCACGGCGAGCTTCAGCAGGTTCGCCGCCTTGGTGCATCGCTGCGACGTGATCGTGACGCCGGACACTTCGGTCTCCCATCTCGCCGCGGCCTGGAAGCGTCCGGCCGTGGTGCTCTTCATCCAGAACCGAAGCCCTGCAAGCGAGCTCTGGGCCCCCTATCATTCCCCTCACCGGGCACTCTGGCACCCGGAGCGGATCGCGTCCATCCCGGTGGAGCTGGTCCGGGATGCCCTGCAGGAGCTGTTGGCCCGTCAACCCGGCCTGGATCCGGCTGCATGTCGCTGAAAGAACTCGAGCGCGCTTTCCGACGCCGCTACCTGAGCGCCGGCCACAGGCCCTTCAGCGGGCGGCTGGTCACGGCGCCGGAAGACGTACTGCAACTGCCCCCGACAGCCAAGCTGCTGTTCCTCCGCCAGGACCGCCTGGGGGACCTGATCATCTCGGTGCCGCTGATCCGCGCCATCCGCCGGCGGCTCCCCCGGGCACGGATGGATCTCCTGCTCAGCCGGAACAACTACGCCGGCCGGCACGCCATGGACGGTCTGATCGATCACGTCTGGCGCTACAACAAGTCGCTGCCCAGCGCCGTGGGTCTGTTCCGGAGCATCCGGTCGCAGCGCTACGATGTGATCGTGGATCTGTTCGACAACCCTTCGGCTACCTCGCAGATGGTAGTCCGCTGGGGGCGGGGCCGGGAGGCGCTCGGCATTCTGCACAAGCGGTCGGGCTATTACACGGTCGGTGTCCCGCTCCTCGACCGGAGCCGGGTGCACGTCGTCGATCGAATCGCCCAGCTGATGCTGCCCTTCGGCATCGACCCCGCCCGCGAGCCGATGGATCTCGAGTACCCGCTTTCCGATGCGGACATCGCGCTGGCCAAGTCGCGCATCCCGCCGGCCATCCAGCCCAGACGGTTCGGCATCAATATCTCGGGCAGCAGCCATACCAAGGACTGGGGTGTCGAGAATTTCATTGCCGCGATCCGGCATCTGCAGGCCACCCGGCCGGACTTTGCGATCACGGTCAGCGGAGCACCCCATGCCGGCGACGAGGTCAAGGCGATCGCGGAGGCCACGGGGGTGCATGCGCTGGGGCCCGTGGCCTCCTTTCATGAGTACGCCGCCGTCATCCACGAATTCGACGCCATGCTCACGCCGGATACTTCGATCCTGCATCTCGCAGCGGCGTGGAAGATTCCCACCGTGGAGCTGTTCCATCAGTGGGAGCCGGACAATATCCCCTGGTATCCCTACCGTACGCCGAACCGGGGGCTCTTCCATCGCGACTTCGTATCGATGATTCCCCGGGCTGACGTGCTGGCCGCGCTGGACGACCTCCTCAGCGAGCAGTTTCCGACAGGAGCCGCCGCGCCGCGCTCAGCGCCGCCTCCACCGTGATCAGCTCCATCGCATCCGGCTGATCGGCGGGGGGACTCACCACCACAGCCCGGCTGGTGTACGGGCCCCAGCGGGCCGGACTGTGCGAAGCCGAGAGCGGGTAGAAGCCAAGCACCGGGGTGCCGAGCGCGGCGGCCACATGGAGCACGCCGGTCGAATTGGCGGCCAGCATCGTGGCCCGGTCCAGCAGCGCGATCATCTCCGTCAGGTCCAGCTCACCGCAGAGTGATACGGCCGCCGCGGGCGGTCCCCCGGCCCGGACAACCTCTTCGCACAGCGCCCGCTCCGATTCGATACCTGTCACCACGACCCGCACCCGGGGCTCGCCGGCCAGCGCCGCGCCCAGCACGCCGAACCGCTCCGCCGGCCAGTCGTATGAGGAGCCGCCCGTTCCCGGATGGAGCACGATCAGGTCGCTCCCGGGCCCGACCCCTTTTTCGCTCAGCCGTTCCGCCAGCCGCGCCGCCGCCACCGCGTCCACCCGCGGCCGCTGCAGCACGGTGGGCACTTTCTCTCCCAGCACCGATTCGATCAGCCGGGTGTTGTACTCCGCCTCGTGAAAGCGCGCCTCGGAGCGGTGGTCCCTGATCCGGTGGTTGAGCAGCCAGCTGTACCAGCGATAGGCCGAACCGACCCGGAGCGGCACACCGGCCCGGCGAACGTTCCAGCAGTCGGACCCTCGCATGTGGGGCAGGAAGACGACATCGAACCGCTCGCTGTCGAGTACGCTGCTGATCCCGTGCGGCAGCTCGTCCACCGAGTGGATCCGGTCGACGATCGAAAGCCCCTCCGCAAGCGGGACCGCATAGCGCCGGCACAGCAGGTGAAGTTCCGCTTCGGGACAGCGCGCCCGGAGGGCCGCGAACATCGGCAGGGTCAGCACCATGTCCCCGAGGCGGTCGGTGCGCACGACGCCGATCCGCCGGGCCCTGAGCAGCCGGCCCCGATGCCCGTCAGTCGTCATGGGACAGTCACCGCCCCGCCCGTGGCCAGCCATCGGGACGTGGAGAAGGTTGCGGCTGGGGGGAGCCGGTGAGCCAGGAAACCTCTCAAGGTGGGAAGTTGGAGCCGGTCGTCCGGAACTTGGCCCGCTCCGCCAGCCGACACAAGGCATTCGACAGGCGGCCGGACCGCAGTATTCCCGGTGCCTCGCGCGTAGTACGTTCGAGAAGGATCAAGGGCCGCCCCGCGCGGGCGGCGCCAACTCGAGCGGTGGTGTCCGTGCCTGGTTCACTCTACTTCGTCCTGCCCCAGTCATCGATCCTGGTGACGTCCTACTGGGGCCGGACCGTGATCAACGAGTCGCAGCGGGTGCGGCAGGCCCGGGCGTCCGATCCCGAGCGCCGGGGAGTCTCGGCCCACCTGATCGACCTCGCGGACCTCGAAGGCACGACATCCCCGCCCCGGCACGAGGCCGAGACGTTCCGGATGCTGGCAACTTCGTACGCCCGCTCCTTCGGCTCCCTGCCCACCGCACTCATTGCCACGGCCCCGCACGCCTACGGTCTGGCCCGGGTCTTCGAAACCGTGGCCAGCCTGCAGGACCCGCCACTGCCCATCTGGGTGGTCCGATCGTGGGAGGAGGCCGCGATCCGGCTCGGGGTGGATCTGACCGAGGCCAGGGCAGAACTCGCGCGCCGCCGCGCCGCCGCAGCCGACTGACCACCAACCGGACTCCTGCCGATGCCCGACCAGCGATGGACCGCGAGCGATCCGGACTATGCCGCACGGACCCGCGAGAGCTTTTCCCGCCAGGTGATGATGACCACGCTGGGCGCCCGCATCGCGCACCTGGCGCCAGGCGAGGTCGACCTCGAGGCGCCTTTCGCCTCCCAGTTCGTCCAGCAGAATGGCTTCTGGCATGCCGGGGCCATCGCCAGCCTGGCCGACTCCGCCAACGGCTATGCCGCGTGGACGCTGGCGCCGGCGGACACCGATGTGCTCGCCGTCGAGTTCAAGATCAATCTCCTGGCCCCCGCCATGGGCGAACGTTTCCTGGCGCAAGGCCGGGTCGTCCGTCCCGGTCGAACGCTCACCGTCTGCCTGGCCGAGGTGTTCGCCTTCGACGGGGCCGCGCGGACGGCGGTGGCGACCATGCTATCGACCATCATCGTGCGACCACGCGGCGTGGCGGGCGGGTGACCTCCCGCGCCACTGGCGGGCGGCGGCGGCGGTCCCAAGATTCTCCTGCAGCGCCCCGTCTCGATCCCCGGAACCCCTGGAGTCCGATGTCGTTTCGCATCGACCGCCTGCCCGAGTATTTCAGTCTCACGATGACGGGAGTGCTGACGGCGGAGGACCTGCAGCTGATGGCCGTGCGTGCCGCTCAGATGGAGGATGCGGAGCCCGTGATCCTGCCCCGGCTGATCGACATGACGGAAGTGGAATCGGTAACGGTGGGATTCGCCGAAGTGCTGGCGCTTGCTACTCAGCGGCGCACTCGCCAGTACGCCAACCCCTTCAAGTGCGCCTTCCTGGTCGGCACCGAAGTCCAGAAGGGCTATGCCAGAATGTACCAGACGCTCAACGACAACCCGCAATTCAGGGTGAAGATCTTCCACAGCCGGCCGGAAGCGGCGGAGTGGCTCAAGCTCCCCCTCTGAGATTTCAACGCGGCTCCGCCGTCAGGCGGGCCAGGGTTTCCCTCGCCTCCTTCACCCTCGGCTGGGCCGACGAATCTGCCTGGTCCCACCACCGGAGAAAGCGCCCGAACGCCTCGGCAGCAGCGGCACGATTCCCGGCAGCTTCTTCCGCACGACCCAGGGCGTACTGCGAAATCGGCAGAATCCCTCCATCATTGGCAAAGGCGTAACGCAGCAGGCGCAGGCCATCTTCGTGGCTGTCACGCCGCGCCGTCATTGCCACCGCCATCTGCAGCCGGAGCGGATTGGCGAGAAACGGATTCCATCCCGCCCCGGCGTCCTCGAACCCGCTCTTCATACGGAGCAGCCCGGCTGCCGTATCTCCGGCGAGTACCATGGTCCAGCCTTTTTCCGCACGGACCAGGGCGCGAAGCTTGGGAGGCATCTGGGTGCTGTCGCTGGCCAGGAGCGAGTCGACCAGCCGCACTGCCTCGGCCCGCTCGCCTCGGTTGAGCATCAACAGCGCGGTCACGTAGACCTGGAACGGGCTTCGCCGGGGGGCCTGCCCCATCTGCTGCAGTTCGGCCGGCATCGGTCCCTCAGGGGCGAAGCCCACCATGTACGGCCACAAGAGGATGCTCCAGGCCTGGTCCGCGTTGATCGGCCGCAGCGAATCGAACACCACTTTCGCCGCCCGGAACTGCCCCAGCCCCGACAACGCCAATCCCCGGCCCAGCGAAAGTTGCCCCGCCGTTTCCGGCACGTGCCGGATGAACGAGGTCCAGATGGTGAATCGGTGCAGCAGGCTGTCCGAAGTCATCGTCGGACTGAAGTAGGGCGCGGTGAAAAACGACATCGAACCGCCGTAGCGCAGCATCGCGTACGCGGTGGTCGAGTCGGTGACGCCGTCGCCGAACGCCATCTCGCCCGTACCCCGATAGGCCAGGTTTTCCTGGGCATTGCCGGACTTCTCGATAATCTTGAGATAGCGTTCGTAGCGGGCCTGGTCGTCCGCCATGACCGAGATTTCCAGCGGGTGGATGGCGGCGGGTGTAAGGGTGGAGTCCCGTGCCAGCACGCTGTCGAACGGAGCCCGGAGCACCGCGGGGTCGTACCCGACCAGCTGGCGGGTGTGATACTGCGATTCCCCCAGCAGGAACCAGCCGTCCGCGTCATCGGGGAAGCGGGCCACGTAGGCTCTCATGCTGTCGGTGGCGGCCAGCCGCTGGTGCTCGAAGAGGTTGTACGCCTGCACCAGGGCCTTTTCCCGGGGTGGCAATCGCCCGGCGAAGCGCAGCGCGGCATCGCTGGCCTGCAGTCCCCGCGCCGCGCCCAGCCCTCCCGACCAGCCGATCGTCGCGGCCAGCCGATAGTGGGCCAGGGCAAAGGTCGAGTCCTGGTCGATGGCGCGCACGAAGGCGGCCGAAGCGGAATCCCATTCGGAGCGGCGGTAGCGCTGCTCGCCTTCCAGGTACTCGCGCATCGCCGCCAGCGACGTCGTGGTCAGCCCTCCCACGCGGAGCGAGGGAACCGGTTCGCGGGAGCGCCAGATTTCCCGCACCAGGGACAGACTCAGTTCGTCGACCAGGGTGAGAATGCTGTCGCTCGCCCCGTCCACCTGCGCGTGCGCCAGCGATTTCTGGTCCTGACCGTACAGATCCGCGCTGACGCGGACGCGGGGTCCGCTGGCCACGATGCTCCCCACCAGCGCGGCGCTCGCCTTGACCCCCCGCGCCACGGCAAGCGCTCCGGCGAGGTCGGCACCACCAGTGCCGCCGGATTTCTTCCAGGTTGAAAGCACCAGGCGCGGGTCCACCGCGTGAATGCCCCCCACCGCGTTCAGATTGGTCGAAAGCAGATCGACCATCCCTTCGCCCATCAGCTCGACTCCCGTGCCGGTCGTACTGAACGGCAGCACGGCAATGCTTTCCGCGCCCGCGACCACCGGACTCCCTCGGCCCGGGCCGAAGAGGATCCAGAGCACCGCGAGCAGGGCCACGCCACCCGGAAGCAGGACCGCGATCCGCTTGAGGCGACGCCGCTCCGCCACCGACCCGGTGCCGCCGCCGGCCGCGTGCTCCAGGGCGGCCGCGAAGCCGCTCACCGCCGGGAACCTCCGAGCCGGGTCCGAGTCGAGCGCCCGGGCCACCGCCCCGTCGGCCTCCGGAGGCGCGGCGCGTTCCACCCGGCTCAGCTTCGGCCGCGGGCCTGTGAGGCTGCCGCGCAGGACGGCCTGCACCGTGTCCCCGGAGAACGGGGCCCGGCCGGTGACCATCTCGTAGAAGACCGCGGCCAGCGAGTACTGGTCGCTCCGGGCGTCCACTTCGCTCGCGGTGGCCTGCTCGGGACTCATGTACGCCGGCGTGCCGATGGCAATGCCGACCCCGGTGAGCTGACCACCGACCGACTGTTGCGCCGCCGAGAGGGCACGCGCGACGCCGAAGTCGGCGACCACGGCGTGCCCACCTGACAGGAGTATGTTTTCCGGTTTGATGTCCCGGTGGACGATGCCATGCTCGTGCGCGTAGCTCAGGGCGCTCGCCACCTCGCGGATCAGCCGCACCGCCTCCTCGAACGCCAGCTTCCCGTCCCGGGACAGCCGCTGGCGCAGCGATTCTCCCTCGACCAGCGGCATGACGTAGTAGAGCACGCCATCGGCGGAACCCGAGTCGTACAGCGGGATGATGTGGGGATGCTGCAGCTGGGCGGTGACCTGGATTTCCTGCAGGAAGCGCTCGGCGCCGAGAATGGCGGCCAGTTCGGCCTTGAGCACCTTGACCGCCACCTTGCGGTGGTGCTTGAGATCCTCGGCCAGATAGACCGTCGCCATCCCACCCTGCCCGAGCTCGCGCTCGATGGCGTACCGGTGGGCCAGCCCGGTCTTGAGAGCGGCGGGAATCTCCGGCAAGCGGCTCCGGGGGTGCGGGGTGAGTGAAGTGCCCGAGGCGAGAGTCGAACTCGCACGGGGTTGCCCCCGGCGGATTTTGAGTCCGCTGCGTCTGCCATTCCGCCACTCGGGCCGGGCGGAAAGTTCGCCGGGCCATCGTGGGGCCGCAAGCGCCGTTGCCCGGGGGCCGCGCGCCCGTACCTTTGAGCCATGCCCAACAGCCATTTCCATTACTGGCACGACGTCCCGGCGGGCCCCAAACCGCCGGACACCGTGACCGCCGTCATCGAAATCCCCACTAACACCCGCAACAAGTACGAGCTCGACAAGGAGCTGGGAGTGTTCCGGCTTGACCGGGTGCTCTACAGCGCGGTCCACTACCCGGGAGACTACGGGTTCATCCCGAGGACGCTTGGTGACGATGGCGATCCGCTGGACATCCTGGTGCTCACGACGATCCCCGTCTTCACCGGATGCCTCCTCGATGCCCGCCCGATCGGCCTGTTCCACCTGGTGGACAGGGGGAAGGGAGACGAGAAGGTGCTGGCCGTCCCGATCAGCGACCCCTTCTCTGATGGGATCCGCTCACTCGGCGATGTGCCGCCCCACGCCCTCAAGGAGCTGGAGCACTTCTTCCAGGTCTACAAGGATCTCGAGGGTGTAACCACGCGGACCCGGGGCTTCGAGGACGCTGCGGCGGCCCGCGAGGCCATCCTGGACGCGATGGCGCTCTATCAGAAGGTCTATGGCACAAAAAAGACTCGCGCCGCAGGCGGCGCGAGGAAGCAGACAGCATCGAGGAAGAAGAAGCGGCGCTGACGGCGCCGCCTTCTACTCATCCCGCAGTGATACCGGCGTCCCCAGGATCTCCCGCCAGATGGTCGCTTCGCGAATCGATATCGGTTTCGCCCGGGCCGCCGGCTGCGCGGCAGACGCGGCCGGGGCCTCTGCGGCGGGAGCCGAAGGGAGACTCGCGGCCACCGCCTCGTCTTCCGGCGATTCATCCGACTCGAGCTTCACAGCCGCGGTCCGCCCCATCGGCCCGCGCGCGTCTTCCCCGGCCGCCCGCTCCGCCGCGAGAGCGCGCCGCCTGGCTTCCGCCCGCTCCGCCAGCGCCTTGCGGTCGACCGGACGGGAACGGCCAGGGGCCAGCCCTCGCTCCTGCTCGCTCAGGTCCTTCACCTTCTGAATCTCGGCCAGAACCTGGTCCAGTGAGAACGGCCGGTTCTCGATGTCCGGGGTACTGAGCCGCCTGGCCGGCCGGTTCGCCGCGCTGTCCTCGATGGAGCGCTGCTCGCGCGCCAGCTCCCGGATCTTGGCGATGAAGACGACGACGACGATCAGACCGAAGAGCAGTCCGCCCACGGCTCAGCTCCCGCCGGTGCTCGAAGGGTCCGAGCCACCGGCGATCGACTGACGCATGGCGGTATCGGCCTGCACGTTCTTGTACTTCTGGTAGTCCATTACCCCCATCAACCCCTTCTTGAACGCCTCCGCCATCGCCAGCGGAAGCTGGGCCTCCGCCTCGATCACCTTGGCCCGGGCTTCCTGCGCTGTCGCCTTGAACTCCTGCTCCATCGCGACGGCCAGCGCCCGCCGCTCCTCGGCCTTGGCCTGCGCGATGCGCTTGTCCGCCTCGGCCTGGTCCGTCTGCAGCGCGGCGCCGATGTTCTTGCCCACGTCGACATCGGCAATGTCGATCGAGAGAATTTCGAACGCGGTGCCGGCGTCGAGTCCCTTGGCCAGTACGGTCTTGGAAATGATGTCCGGTGATTCCAGCACCTGCTTGTGCGTTTCCGCCGAGCCGATGGCCGAGACGATGCCTTCGCCCACCCGGGCCAGGATGGTTTCTTCACCGGCGCCGCCGACGAGGCGGTTGATGTTCGCCCGCACGGTCACCCGCGCGATCGCCAGCAGCTGAATCCCGTTCTTGGCCATCGCCGCCACCTTGGGCGTGGTGATCACCTTGGGGTTCACGCTCACCTGCACCGCCTCGAAGACATCACGGCCGGCGAGATCGATCGCGGCCGCCTGCTTGAAGTTGAGCGGAATGCCGGCCTTGTCGGCAGAGATGAGCGCGTTCACCACGCGGCTCACATTGCCCCCGGACAGGAAGTGGGACTCGAGATCATTCACGCCGACCTGCTGCAGCCCCGCCTTGTGGGCGTTGATCAGCGGCACCACGATGTCCGAGGGGCTCACCTTGCGGAATCGCATTCCGAACAGGGTCACGAAGGAAACCCGGACCCCGGACATGAGCGCCTGCAGCCAGAGGGCAATGGGGATGAACCGGAAGAAAATGGTGAGGAACACCAGCCCGACCACCAGCAGGAAGGCCAGCAGCGGCAGCGATTGTGAAGTGACCTCGTTCACGACGGTCTCCGGGGCAATGGGTAGGCGAACGGCTGCAATGTCAGTCGACCGGGCGGACGATCTGCCGGTAGGATTCGGTGCGAACGACCTTCACCCGCGTTCCCGCGGCGAGGTAGCCACCCTCGGTCACGACGTCGATCTTTTCGCCCGCCACGTCGATCGTCCCGGAGGGGCGAAGATCGGTGAGCGCCACGCCTTCCTGCCCGACCAGGTCGTTGCGGGGTGGCGCGGCGATGTAGCCCGCCGCCGAATCGGCCGAGGAGAGGTGCAGCAGACCGGCGAAGCGTCCACTCGTCGGCAGGTGGCGGATCCAGGAGTACGCCACGACGCCGATCACGAGGAAGCTGGTCGCGATCGTCGCGGCTGCCTGGAGGATGTCGCCCGTGGTCGGGGTAGGTCCGAGCAAGGCCGCGATCATCGCAGCCACGACCAGCGCGCTGCCGAGAATTCCCGTGACTCCGTGGCCGGGCAGCACGAAGACTTCGATGCCCAGCGCAGTCAGGCCGAGGCCGAGCATGAGCATGGTGCCCCAGCCGGCAAACCCGACCATGATGCTGGCGCCGAAGAAGAGTCCGAGGGCGAGTGTGCCGAACAGAACGCCGAGGCCATGCATCCCGGCCTTGATCTCGGCGAGCAGGCCGATGATACCGACCGAGAGGAGGGCGGCGGCGACGACGGGATGGGTCAGGATCTGAAGTACGACGGAACCGGACTGCGGGTCGATCACAGCCACTCCCTGGAGTGCCCGCGGGAAAGCTACCGGCCTCGCGAGGGGGTGGGAAGGCGAGAGCTCAGGGCTGCTCTCTGGCTCGCCCGCCATTCTGCAGCCGCTCGTCCCGCGCCTTCTGGACCCGCTCCAGCAGGCGTTCGCGCAGCACGAGGTACTGGGCCCGCTGGACGGGGTCGAGGTAGGCGGCAAGCTCGCGGTCTTCCTGGCGGAAGGACTCGGCGTAGCTCACCCGGAGGGCCAGGAGCTTGTCAATCAGCTTGGTGACGCTGTCCTTGTTGGCCGCGACGCCGGGCCGGAGCTGGCTGGCCATCGCTTGCCGGGCGCGCTGCTCCTGACCCTCGAGGTCGCGCCGCTTGAGAAACCAGTTGGCGGTCGTCTCCTTCATCCGGGCCGCCTGCTGGTCGGTCAGGCCGAGCTGTTCCTTGACCTGGGCCCCGAAGCGATCCTGGATCCGCTGCAGCAGGCGGCTCCGGTCCACCATACTGGCCGTGTCGTCCTGGGCGGCCGCGGGTGCGGCGACCGCCAGGGACAGAAGGCCAAGCACGGCCAACCCGCGGCGAAGGAATCGTCGCATCATCAGCTCTCCATGGAGTTGAGAACCCGCTGCATCTCTTCCGGCGTCAGTTCCTCGAGGTGCGGCGCCCCGACCGAGACACTGGCACTGAGCGCGCCGTCGAGTTGGTCGTCCAGGGTCTGCAACTCCCCGACGTCCAGGTCTTCGAGCTCATGCACTGGCACTGAAAAAGTAGTGCCGGCCCCCGTTGCCGCCACCGCCGGGGATGCCAGGGAATGCCTCCTGCCCGGGAGCACCATGAGGAGCAGCGCCGCGGCGGCAGCCAGCAACGTCCCCCAGGTCCAGCCCCTCCGGCGCCGGTCCTGCCGTCGGGCCTCGGCCAGGCGGCGGAAGACGATCCCCCCGACCTGCTCGGCATCGATGCGGGCGGCCGCCGCGGCACCGATCCGCGGCCCAGCCTGGATCAGCGTCCAGCTCCTGCGGCATTCCTCGCAGGCCTCGAGGTGCGCCTCGGCGCCATCCGGCCACGCAATCCGGCCCGCCGCACGGTCCGGCATGAGATCCACCAGCGTATCGCAGTCCATCATTCGACCAGTCCCTTGAGCGCCTTCACGGCGTGATGAAAGTGCACGCGGGCCGCACCCGGTGTGGTGCCCAGCGCCGCGGCGATATCGGGGTATTCGGCTCCCTGCTGCGCCCGCAGGAGAAAGACTTCCCGCTGCAGCCTCGGCAGCTTCCCGAGGGCGAACTGGATGCGCGAGGCCAGTTCGTCCGCAACTACCGTCCCCGCCGGGTCCGTCTGGTCGGGGAGATCGCGGTCCTCGATCGAAATCACCGTGCGCCCCTTCCGCTTCCGGTGCTCATCCTTGAGCAGATTGCCGCCGATGGTGAGCAACCAGCTCCGGAACGAGGCCTCGCCGCGCCAGGAATCGATCCGGCGAAAGGCCCGGAACAGCGTTTCCTGTATCAGGTCATCGACTTCGGAGGACCAGGCCCCGGCGCCAGCCAGGAACCTCGCCAGCGAGGGAGAATGCCGCCGTACCAAGACGGCAGCCGCCTGCTCGTCGCCAGCCCGGAAGGCCTCGACGAGTTCCGAATCCGTCGGGTCAGACGCGCCGGGCTGTGGTGTCATCGCCTGCGAGGAGACGGGGATAGCCACGGGACGTTAACCCCGGACCAGGCATTGACGAGGGCGTCGGGGCGGCCTAGGTTCGATTCGAACGAACGTTCGGACTGGCCGTGGAAAGCTTCGATCGCCGGCTGCACCACCTGATGCAGACCGCTTCCCAGACTTTTGCGGAGCGGGGCTTCAACGCGACCTCCATGCGGGATCTTTCGGCCGCCTGCGGCATGAGCCTGGCCGGGATCTACCACTACGTCCGCAGCAAGCAGGAACTCCTCGGCCTGATCCAGGATCGCTGCTTCGTGGAAGTGCTGGCCGGGGCGCATGCCGCGGTCGATGCGGCCAGCGGACCCGAAGCCCGGCTTCGGGCGTTCATCCGCCACCACGTGGTCTACTTCACCGGACATATGGGGGAGATGAAGGTCCTGGCCCATGAAGAGGCCCAGCTGGAAGGCGCCATGCGGTCCCAGGTCCGGCGCCGCAAGAAGGAATACGTGGCGCTCCTCAGTGGCCTGCTCGCGGCCGTGGACCGCCCGTCGGTGGATCCCAAGGTGGCTGCCTATGCGCTGTTCGGGATGATCAACTGGATTTACACTTGGTACCAGCCGGGCGGCGCCATTCCTCCCGACCGACTGGCGGATCAGCTCGCCGAGCTTTTCCTCTCCGGATACACCGATTCGAGGCCTGCTGCCGGAGGCCCTTCCCGGCCACGAGCTGGAGAATAATCACCCCGTGCCCCTGTCCTGTCCGCCCGGAGTCGACGAGTCCATCGATGAGTGACGCGTTCATTACCGCCGCCGTCCGCACCCCGATCGGGCGCGCCGGCGGCGTGCTCGCTGACATCCGCCCCGACGACCTGGCCGCCGTGGCCATCCGCGGTGTCATGGCGCGGAGCGGCCTCCCCGCGGTCCGCATCGATGACGTCATCCTGGGCTGCGCCAACCAGGCGGGCGAGGACAACCGCAACGTGGCGCGCATGGCGTCGCTGCTTGCCGGGCTCCCCGTCTCGGTTCCGGGACAGACCGTCAATCGCCTCTGCGGTTCCGGCCTTCAGGCCGTCATCGCCGCCACCCACGCGATCCGGTCGGGCGAGGGCGAGTGCTTCGTCGCCGGCGGCGTCGAGAGCATGACGCGCTCGCCGTACGTCATGCTCAAGTCGGGCACGGCCTGGAACCGCACGCCGCCGCCGATGGCGGATACCACGGTGGGCTGGCGGTTCACCAATCCGAAGCTGGCAGCGGAGTGGACCATCTCGCTGGGGGAGACCGCCGAAAAGGTGGCAAGGCAGTATGGCATCACGCGGGCGGCGCAGGATGCCTTCGCCGTCGAGAGCCAGCGGCGGGCCGGCGCCGCCATCAGGGCGGGCCATTTCAAGGAAGAGATCGTGCCGGTCGAGGTGCCGGACAAGACCGGCACGAAGCAGATCGACAGCGACGAGCATCCCCGCCCCGATGTGACACTGGAAGCGCTGGCCAGGATGAAGCCGGCGTTCGCGAAAGACGGTACGGTCACCGCGGCCACCTCGAGCGGCATCAATGATGGCGCGGCGGCGCTCACGATTCTCAGCGCGGGCGCCGTGAAGGATCTCTCGGCCAGGCCGCTGGCCCGGATCGTGGCCACAGCAGTCGCGGGGGTCGATCCCTCGGTCATGGGCATCGGCCCGGTGCCGGCCATCGGGAAGGCCTTGAACCGCGCCGGACTCTCGGTCGCCATGCTCGACCTGATCGAGTTGAACGAGGCGTTCGCGTCACAGGCGCTGGCCTGTATCCAGGAGCTGGGACTCGACCCGGCCAGGGTCAATGTGTCCGGGGGCGCGATTGCCCTCGGACACCCGCTGGGGAGCAGCGGCGCCAGGATCCTGACGACCCTCGTCCATGGGCTCAGGCGCACGGGCGGCCGCTACGGCCTCGCCTCGATGTGCATCGGGGTAGGTCAGGGAATCGCGGTGGTCGTGGAGCGGATCGGAGGGTGATGCCGGGCGGGGGCGAGCGCAAATCGGGGCCCAGGATCATCGCCCATCGCGGCGCCTCCGGCGTTGCGGTACAGAATTCCCTCGAGGCGTTCCGCCGGGCGAAGGAGCTGGGAGCCGACGGGATCGAGCTCGATGTGCACGCGACCCTGGACGGCGTACTGCTGGTTCACCACGACCCGGTGGTTCCGGGGGTCGGCGGTATCAGCGAGACGAGCTCCACGAACCTTGCGCGCTACCGACTCCCCAACGGCGAACCGCTCCCGACACTTGAAGCCGCACTCCGGGCGGCCGGTGGGCTCGACTACTGGGTCGAGGTGAAGACGCTGCCGGCCGCACGGGATAGCCAGTTCCTGGAAACGCTCTCCCGTGGTCCGACGCCAGGCCAGTACGCGGTGCACAGTTTCGATCACCGGATCATTCAGCGCCTCGGCAGGGCCGAGCCGAGTCTTCGCCGCGGCGCCCTCCTGGCCAGCTACCTCCTCGACACGCTGGCCGCCGTGCGGGAGACCGGCCTCTCGGCCCTCTGGCAGGAGGCCCGGCTGATCGATGCCGCGCTGGTGGCAACGGTGCACCAGGCGGGGCTCGAGCTCATTGCCTGGACGGTCAATGACGATCGTGAAGCGATCCGACTGGCCGAGCTTGGAGTCGACGGGCTGTGTGGCAACTTTCCGGACCTTCTCGCCAGGGCCTGCGGTCGATAGCGGCCCCTTGCCTGCAGAGTTGAAACGCGATTGATCCGACGTCGTATGGGCGGAACCCCAACGACAATCAGTCCTCCCCGGCGGTGCTGGCCTCGAGTGCGATGCCCGGCTCCGCCCCAACCTGGAGTGATCCGTTGACCTTGTCCCGACCTTTCGCCGGTGGGCTGGCCCTGCTGCTCGTGGCCGGCTGTGCCGGGCGAGCCAAGCCGGCGACCGGCGCCACACCGGCCGCGGGTCCCGCCGATTCGATCAGCGCGCTGCGGGCCCAGTACCCCTCGACCTACCATCGCAAGGACTACCCGCCGGTCCTGATCCGGAACGCCACGATCCTGACGGCAGCGGGGCCGGAGATGACCGGTGCCTCGATCCTGTTCAAGGATGGCAAGGTGGTGGCGGTCGGAAACAACCTGACCGCGCCGGACAATGCCATCACGGTGGATGGCACCGGCAGGTTCGTCACCCCCGGCATCATCGATGTGCACAGCCACATGGGCGTGTACTCCGCCCCGGGAACCTTCGCCGAGAGCGACGGCAACGAGGCCACCAGCCCCGTGACGGCGCAGGTCTGGGCCGAGCATTCGTTCTGGCCGCAGGACCCGCAGATCCCGCTCGCCATCGCGGGCGGCGTCACGGTCATCCAGGCGCTTCCCGGCTCCGCCAATCTGATCGGCGGCCGGTCGGCAGTGCTGCGGCTGGTGCCGTCGCGCAGCGTGCAGGAAATGAAGTACCCGGGCGCGCCCTATGGATTGAAGATGGCCTGCGGTGAAAACCCCAAGCGGGTCTACCAGAACAGCGGCCCGTCGACGCGGATGGGGAATATGGCGGGATACCGCGCCGCGTTCATCGACGCCGAGCGGTACCGGGCACAATGGGACAAGTGGCTGAAGGAGAAGAAGGGCGATCCACCCAGCCGCGATCTCAAGCTCGAGACGCTGGCCGACGTGCTGCGGGGCAGAATCCTGGTGCAGAACCACTGCTACCGGGCCGACGAGATGCAGCAGATGATCGATCTGAGCAAGGAGTTCGGCTTCCACATCCGGGCCTTCCACCACGCGGTGGAGGCCTACAAGATCGCCGACGTGCTGGCGAAGGAGGGCGTGGCGGCGGCGGTGTGGGCCGACTGGTGCTGCTTCAAGATGGAATCGTTCGACGCCGTGCCGCAGAACGCGGCGCTGATCCAGCAGGCGGGCGCCCGGGCCGTCATCCACTCGGACGACGCCGTGGGCGTGCAGCGACTCAACGAAGAGGCCGCCAAATCGATGTACGCGGGGAGACAGGCCGGCATCAACATCACCCGGGAACAGGCGATCCGCTGGATTACCGCCAATCCGGCCTGGGTGCTTGGCATCGACTCCCTCACCGGCAC
>DATEHG010000123.1:0-3392 GCA_035279705.1 Gemmatimonadales bacterium | reverse complement strand
AGAAGATCCACTCGATGACGAACGAGTTGAGGAGCCCCACGTGGGGCAGGGTGGCGCCGAGCTCGCCGATCGGGCCGAGTACCGCGCGCATCGTCAGCGAGGCAAGCACGGCGCCCGTGCATTGGGCCACGAGGTAGGGAGCCACTTCGCGCGCCGGGAAGCGGCGCACGGTCCAGAAGGTGAGTGTCACCGCCGGGTTGATGTGGCAGCCGGAGAGCGGCCCCAGCGCGTAGGCCATCGCCGCGATGACGAAGGCAAAGGCGAGCGCGATTCCCGTGACGCCAAGCAACCCGTGGGTGTACGCATCGACCATGACGGCGCCCGGCCCGATCAGGACGAGAAAGTAGGTCCCGATCCCCTCGGCGAAAGCGCGACGCCACCGACCACCGCCTTCTCCGCCCAGGATTTCAACCACTAGACTGCGCTGGCGACCAGCGGCGCCATGCCGGCCCCTCCGATCTCTCCGACCCTCGTCTGGAGAGCCATCTTCTCCAGCTTGTCCATCGGCAGCGCCAGGAACAGATCCAGGCGCCTTTGCATGAGGAGCAGCGCGTCGTCGAAGGCGCGCTGGCGCTCGAGGTCGGTTCCGATGACTTCCGCCGGATCCGGCATCCCCCAGTGGGCCGTGACCGGCTGCCCCGGAAAGAGCGGGCAGCTCTCCTTTGCCCGGTCGCAGACGGTGATCACGAAGTCCCAGGGCTGCCCGATGACCGCATCCAGGCCTTGCGGGGCATGGCCCTGCCAGAAATACCCGTGGCGTTCGAGCGCCTGGATGGCCAGAGGATGTACCCGGACTGCCGGTTGAGACCCCGCGCTCTCCGCCTGGAACCGACCCCGCCCTTTGCGGTTCAGGATCGTCTGGGCGATCTGGCTGCGGGCACTGTTGCCGGTACAGACGAAGAGGACCCTGAACGGGCGGTCGCCGGTCGGAGCGGGCATTGGCAGATATCCTCTACTCGGGTTTGAGCGCTGGCGCGGAAGTCAGTGTCCGGTGCATGACAACGGCGCTGGCCGGGCAAGCTTCCCTGAATTCGATCGACTGCTGGACGGAGGCCGGCACCTCCTCGCGCCCGATCGGCGCAAAGCCGAGGCGGGGGAAGTAGCGCTCGGCGGTGGTGGTCAGCAGGTAGGCATCGCGATACCCCTGCTGAATCGCCTCGGCCAGGACCGAGTCCACCAGGGCACGTCCCAGCCCCGAGCTCCGGCAGGCGGGCGCGACCGCCACCGACCGGAGCAGCACACCGTCGGTATAGTGCTCCAGTCCGGCCAGACCAACGACCTGGCCTCCGGCCTCGGCCACGGTAAACCGGGACCACCACTCCGCCAGTCCCGCGGTCGGCAGCGAGAGCTGCTGCAGCAGGCGTTCCACCGCAGCCAGGTCGGCCTGCCTCGCCGGGCGCAAGGTGACTCCCTGCAGGCCGCCGGCGCTTGAGGCGTTGGTCATGAGACCCTCCACCGGAAGTCCGGAACTTCGTTCACTTGCAGCATCCCGGCCCGCAGCAGGGCTCCGTGACGCCGGGAAGCTGAGCCAGTTGGGGGCGAGTGGCCCGCACGAAGGCACCCATCACCCGACCGGACACCTGCTCCGCCAGCGCGCTCGAATCGATCCCGGCAGACTCGAGGAAAGCACGGGCATCGTCGAGATCGTAGATCCTTGTCGGCTCGATCGAGGCATCCTGGAACCCGCTGTCAGTCAAGATATTCAGAAACTCCTGCTCTTCGAGCGCGCCGGCCACGCAGCCCACCCAGAGCTCCAGGTTTCGCCGGACCGTCTCCGGAATCTCGCCGCGGACCACCACGTCCGATACCGCGAAGCGCCCGCCGGGCTTGAGCACCCGGAACGCCTCCTCGATCACCCGTCGCTTGTTGCCCGAGAGATTGATCACGCAGTTCGAGATGATGACATCCACGCTCTGGTCGGGCAGCGGAATGCTCTCGATATGGCCCTTCAGGAACTCGACGTTGGCGGCACCCGCCCTTGCCGCGTTGGCCCGGGCCAGGGTGAGCATCTCATCGGTCATGTCGAGGCCGTACGCCTTGCCTGTCGGCCCCACCCGCTGCGCGGACAGCAGCACATCGATACCGCCACCCGAGCCGAGGTCGAGCACCACCTCGCCCTCGCGCAGCTCGGCGAGTGCTGTGGGATTGCCGCAGCCCAGCGAGGCCGCCACGGCATCGAACGGAAGGCCGGCGGTCTGGTCTGTCGAGTACAGATCCGAGGTAATCGGGTCCTGCACGCCGGTTCCGGTGGCCGATCCGCAGCCGCAGCTCACCGGACCGCAACAGCCCCCGGTCTGTCCTGCCAGGACGCGCTTCGCCGCCTCTCCGTATTTCGTTCTCACCGTTTGAGTCAGGGCTTCAGAGTCCGTCGCAGCCTGGCCAGCAAATTCCGTCATTGTCGGCACCCCCAATGTACCAAAAAAAGTTGATGAATTGGCGAAAAGAAAATTCACTCGCAGCAGCGCGCGGCGGCCGCCCGTGCGCCCGGCGTCGGTTCCAGGTCCTTCAGAGTGTCCGCCAGATCCTCGAAGGCCTCTGCCCGCAGCCAGTAGTAGGCCCAGCGCCCTTCCCGGCGGCAGTCCACGATACCGGCCTCCAGCAGCACCTTGAGATGAAAGCTCAGGCGGGACTGGGTGGCATCGAGGTGGTCCATCAGTTCACACACGCACCGCTCCCCGGTCCGGAGGCGCTTGACCAGCGCCAGCCGGGTTTCGTCGGACAGGGCGTGAAACACCTTGGCCAGGTCAGTGACCGTGTGCTGCTGCGTCGAGTTCATGGCAGTGAATATATCAAGATGTTTTGATATGTCAAGAAGCCCGCCCGGCCAGGGGCCAACCCGGTGACGGCGCCGGGTTCACCCCGGGACGGTCGAGCCGTGACAGGCCGTGCACATCTGCCGGTTCCGCGCCTTGAGCTTCGAGGCGTCGAATCCAGGGCCGTGCGGGTTGAAGCTTCGGCCGCGGACCGCGGAGTGGCAGCGCAGGCAGTCGTTCTCGGTGTGGCAGGAAACGCAGGTCTCCAGCGCCTCGCGTGCCGCCTTGCCGTGGCCCAGGGTGAAGAACTGCGCCGAATTATGGTAGCCACCACTGAGGGGGCCCGTGGCTACGAGCCCGGACTGCTTGTGGCAGCTGGTGCAGAAGTACCCGGTGTTGTGGCATTGCGAGCAGTCCGATGCCCGCGAATAGGCCTCCGCCGGGTGGCGGGCCAGGTAGCCGGTGTTGTGATACGTCGGCCGGCCATCGGCGGGGTTGGGCCGGTGGCAGTCGAGGCACTGCGATCGCTGGTGACAGGTGGCGCAGCGCGCGGCGCTCGCCGAGGCGATCGAGGCGTGGGTTTCCGAGAAGTCCTGGCCGTGCCAGGCGGGACGGACCTCCTTCGGCCCGAGCGCCAGC
>DATEHG010000122.1:0-3815 GCA_035279705.1 Gemmatimonadales bacterium | reverse complement strand
CGGGATGTTGTCCACCAGGCCCACCATCTGCACGCCGGGGAGGGCGCGCAGCCGGTCCATGAAGTACTGGTCGAACTGCGCGAAGGTCGGCCCGTCGTTGAGCGTGGGCCGGCTGGGCGCGATCTGGAAGGTGAAGATGTCCTTCGTGGTGTAGCCAGGATCGACGTGCCGCAGCGCCTGGAAGCTCCGGATCAGCAGGCCGGAGCCGATCAGCAGCACCAGTGCGAGGGCGGTCTGCGCGACGACCAGGCCATCCCGCGCCCAGTGACGGCGGCTGGTGGAGCCGCGGCCGCCTTCGCGCAGGCGGCGGAAATCCGGCGACGATCCGCGGAGCGCCGGCACGGTGCCGCAGGCGAGCCCCGAGAACATGGCGGCCACCAGGGCGAACAGCAGCGTGGCGGCGTCGATCCCCACATCGCCGATGCGAGGAATTCCGGCCGGGGCGGCATGCAGGAAGAGCGGGAAGGTGAGGGCGGCGAGAATCACCGCGAGCACTCCCGCCATGCCGGCCACCAGGAGCGACTCGGCGAGCTGGAAGCGGATCAGCTGGCCCCGCCCGGCACCGAGGGCGCGACGGACAGCGAGATCGCGCTGGCGGCCCTCCGTCCGGACCAGGAAGAGATTGGCCACATTGGCGCAGGCGATGACCAGCACGATGGCCACGGCGCCGAACAGCACCCAGAGCGAACGACCGGCCCCGTCCAGCATCTGCTCGGCCAGCGGACGAATGACCGTGTGATACCTCTCGATGACCGGGGCGTACCCCGAGGGGCTGCCGAACCGCTCGGGGAGCTGGCGGGCGAGTCCATCCAACTCGTTCAGCACTGCCGGCATCGTGGCGCCGGGCGCCATGCGGGCCACGACATTGTTGCCCCACTGCCCTACCCGGATGTCCCCCGGCCTGACCTCGCTGGCAATCCAGAGCAGGGTGTTGTCCGACGGGAACCGGAAGTCGGGACCCATGATGCCGATGACCTGCCGGCTCATTCCGGAGATCTCGAACGACTTCCCGATCACCGAAGGATCCTTGCCGAACCAGGTATCCCAGAGGACGTAGCTGATCACGACCACTCGATCCCCGTCGTCCGGATTGGGAAGGCGGCCGAGGATGGGCCCGGCGCCGAGGGTCGAGTAGAGAGAGTTGCTGGGCCACGACATGCGGATCCGCTCGACCCGCTCGGCGGTGCGCATGGTACTGGTGAACGAGTTGTAGTTCGCCAGGTCCTCGATCAGGTGGGACCGCTCCTTGAACTGCAGATAGAACTCGTCGCCCAGGCCGAATTCGGGGGGGAGATCGGTGCCGGGTGCGGTACCGGCCAGGAAGACCAGGCGGTCGGGATTGGCATAGGGCAGCGGTCGCAGCACGATGGTGTTGACCACACTGAACATCCCGGCATTGACCCCGATCGCGAGGCCGAGCATGCCGACCGCCAGCACGGTGAAGCCGGGGGTCCGCCGGAGCGCGCGGGCGGCGTGGCGGAGATCGTAGACCCACCGATTCAGTGTACCGGGCATGGGGTCCTTTGACTGCGGGGAAAAGAGAAAAGCGAAAGGCGAAAAGAGAAAATGGAACCGTCCCCACTTTCCCATCGCTCGGGTCATCTGAAGACTATTCGCGTTTCAGGCTGAAAGTTTCATTGGTGGGGAGCTGGGGTGCAAGCGGGGGACGGCTGGAGGGGAGGGCGGAGCGCGGATGGGAGAAAAGCGAAAGGCGAAAGGCGAAAGGCACCACCCCTATCCCCCTTCGCCCTTCTCTTTTCGCTCTTCGCTCTTCGCTTTTCGCTCTTCTCCGCAGTTACGGCTAACGGCTGGCGTCTAACGGCCGCTTTCCCGCCACGATCCACGCCCCGGCCCCCATGGCGAGCGCCATGAAGAGGCTGGTCCATTCGTTCCCCCTGCCGTCCGTGGCGTGGAGGACGCGGGGGAAGTGGAGGATGACGACCCAGGTGAGGAACTGGATGCCCAGCAGCGTCCCCGCCAGCCAGCGCAGGCGGCCGGAGATGATCGCCGCGGTGGCGGCGACGAAGGCGACGGCGATGAAGTAGGTCCAGAACCAGGGTCCCGGGATCCACTTGGGAATCAGCGAGGCGACGTACTCGGAATAGATGAAGTGCTGGACCGCGAAGACGAGCAGGGGAGCGGCGTAGAGGACCCGGCCAGCGCCCTCGAACCTGGCGCCGGCGAGTACCAGCAGGATTCCACCGAGACAGAGCAACTCGGCCCCGCTGGTCCAGCTGCCGCCGTCGTGGATGTCGTGGATGAGGTTCACGAAGTAGACCGCGAGGCTGTACAGGACGGCCAGGACACCCAGTCCGCTGGCTATTTTCTCGAGATTGAAGTTGAGCGCGATCGCGGCCGAGCCGCCCAGGAGTACCAGCGCTTCCAGGTAGGCCCAGACAGGCTGGACGGGGCCGAAGGGCGGGCCCACCGGGGGCATGCCGATCCCGGTTGCCGCGCCGAGGGCCTGCACCGCGAAACCGGCGAGGGCGGCGGCGAAGAGGTAGCGGGCGGCGGTCTGCTGGCGGGACACGGTGTCGGTCATCGGGCGTCGATCCTCAGGCGTGAACAGTGAACAGTGAACGGTGAACAGTTACTGCAGTTCCAGCTCCCTGCTCCCCGCTCCCTGCTCCCTATCGTGCGGGGCCCAGCTTCGCGACGAGCGCCTGCCTCCGATTCCGGCTCACCGGCACCTTCGTCCCCGTGGCGAGGACGATCTCGAGGCCGCGAATCGAGCGGCGCCGCAGCTCGGCGATGCGGCCCAGGTTCACGATGGCGGAGCGATGGACCCGCACGAAGGTCGTGGGGTCGAGGCCGGCCTCGAGGGTCGTCAGCGACTCGCGCACCAGGTGGCTGTTGGTCCCGACATGCAGCTCGGCGCAGTAGTCGCGCGCCTCGATCCAGTCGATCGCCGCCACGTCCACGACGACGGCGCGCTGACCGACCGAGGCCATGATCCGCTCGCGGAAGCCGGAGGGCGGCGCCTTCCGCTGCGCGGCCCGCTCCGAGAGCTCATCGAGGATCACCCGAAGCTTCCGCTCCAGCTCCGCCGCCCGCTCGCGCCCACTCTCACCGGTCAGCGCGATCCGCGCCCGGTCTAGAGCGCGCCGGAACCGGTCCTCCGCCACCGGCTTGAGGAGATAGTCGAGCGCCTGCACTTCGAAGGCATGGACCGCAAACTCGTCGAACGCGGTCACGAAGATCACGGCCGGGAGGCGGGTCTGCGGGTCTCGCATCAGCTCCCGCAGCACACCGAAGCCGTCGAGCTTCGGCATCTGGATGTCCAGGAACAACAGGTCAGGGGTCAGGAGTCGGGAAAGACGCACCGCTTCATGCCCCGAGAGCGCCTCACCGACGATTTCCATGTCCTGGTGAGATTCGAGCAGCGCCCGGAGCCCCGCATTGCCCAGAGGCTCGTCGTCGACCAGGAGAACCCGGATAGGCGGTGCGCTAGTGGCCATTGTCGCCATTGTGGGAGAGGGAGGAGGGAGGAAGGCGGAAGGGGATGAGAACGGTCGCGACCACCCCCGTGGGGGTCTCGTTGACCAGCGAGAGGCTGGCGGCCGAGCCGTAGAGGTGCAGCAGGCGCGCCCGGGTGTTGGAGAGGCCCACGCCCGCCGCGCGTTCCAGACTCCAGCCGCGGGGGAGGGCCGCACCGTCGTTGAAGACCTCGAGGCGCAGCGCGTCTCCCTCGCTCACCGCGGAAATCGAAATGCGCCCTGCCCCGTCCTGGCCGCCGAGCCCGTGGCGGAGGGCATTCTCGACCAGGGGCTGGAGGATGAGATTGGGCACCAGCGCCCGGTGCAGGTGGACCGGGA
>DATEHG010000121.1:0-44200 GCA_035279705.1 Gemmatimonadales bacterium | reverse complement strand
CTGATCACGCTGGCCGTGGCGGTCGCGATCGCCGGACTCTGGGCGGGATGGCGGGCCACCCGGGCCACGCCCATCCCGACGGCGCACGATGCGCCGGCCGAGACGGGTTTCTGGAAGACGCTGTACCACAAGTACTACATCGACGAGATCTATGCCGCGGCCATCGTGAAGCCGCTGGTGGCCATTTCCACGGCCTTCCTCTGGAAGAAGGTAGACCAGGGGCTGATCGACGGGGCGGGGGTGAACGGCGCGGCCGAAGTGTCCCGGGCCACCGGGTGGCTGGGCAGCCGGCTGCAGAGCGGTCAGGTCGGTTTCTACGTCGCGCTCTTCGTGGCGGGCGCGCTTTACGTGATCGCCGTGGCGATCCGCTAGGCAGCGATGAACGCATTCCTGCAGTCCATCGGCTACAACGGCTGGATCCTCTCGGCCCTCCTGATCGTGCCCCTCGTCGGGGCGCTCATCGTCTGGCGCCTCCCCGCCGAGCGGGCCAAGCGGGCGGCGCTGGTCATCAGTGTCGTCGAGTTCGTGCTGTCGCTCGGCCTCTGGTGGGCCTACGACAGCAGCAGCGCCGCGATGCAGTTCGTCCAGGTCGTGCCCTGGATGCCGGACTGGGGCATTTCCTACCGCGTGGGCCTGGACGGGATCTCCCTGTTCATGGTGCTCCTCTCCACCGGCATCATGCCGCTCAGCGTGCTGGGCAGCTGGCATTACATCCACGAGCGCGAATCGGGGTACTACGCCCTGCTGCTCGTGCTGCTCACGGGCATGCTCGGCGTGTTCGTGGCGCTGGACCTGTTCGTGTTCTATGTCTTCTGGGAAGTGATGCTCATCCCGATGTACTTCATCATCGGGATCTGGGGCGGCAGCAACCGCCTCTATGCCGCCATCAAGTTCTTCGTCTACACCTTCTTCGGATCGCTGCTCATGCTGGTCGCGATCCTGGTGATGACCTTCAAGGTGGCGGGCGCCACCGGCTCGGTCAGCTTCAACTACGAGGACCTGCTCGCCCACGCCTCCGTGCTCAAGGAGTCGGCGCCCTGGCTGTTCGCCGCCTTTGCGCTCGCCTTTGCGATCAAGGTGCCGGTCTTCCCGTTCCACACCTGGCTCCCCGATGCCCACGTCGAGGCGCCCACGGCGGGCAGCGTGATCCTGGCCGGGGTGCTGCTCAAGATGGGCACCTACGGATTCCTGCGCTTCGCCATCCCGTTCTTCCCCGAAGTGGCGTTCGGGTCCACGGTCACCACGCTGGTGCTCGTCTGCGCGGTGGTCGGAATCATCTACGGCGCGCTCGTCGCCATGGTCCAGCCGGACATCAAGAAGCTGGTGGCCTACTCGTCGGTGAGTCACCTGGGATTCGTCATGCTCGGGATCTGGGCCGGAACGGTGCACAGCGTGCAGGGCGCGCTGCTGGTCATGATCGGCCACGGCCTCTCGACGGGCGGGCTCTTCTTCCTGATCGGTATGCTGTATGAGCGCCGCCACACCCGCCTCATCGCGGACTACGGCGGCCTGGCGCGGGTCATGCCGGTCTTCGGACTCGTCTTCACCATCACGGCGCTGGCCTCCATCGGCCTGCCGGGGCTCAACGGCTTCGTGGGCGAATTCCTGGTCCTGCTCGGCAGCTTCGGCCGCTACCCCTGGGCCACGGGCATCGCGGCGACCGGCGTCATCTTCGCCGCGGCCTACCTGCTCTGGGCGCTGCAGCGCGTGCTGTACGGCAAACTGGCCAACAGCGAAAACCAGGGATTGCCGGATCTGTCCGCCCGTGAGCTGTGGGTCATGGTCCCGCTGCTCGCCGGCATGATCTGGCTCGGACTCTATCCGCGCCCGGTGCTGGAGCGCACCGAGGCCTCGGCCCGACACTATCTCGAACTGGCCAAGCCCGGGTTGCCGCCGGAACCCGCCGTGCCGGGGACCCGCTGATGGGCGCTCTCGATCTGACCACGCCGCTCGGCCTCGTGGCCTCGGTGCTCCCTGAATCGGTGCTGACCGTGGCCGCCCTGGTGGTGCTGCTGCTCGGCGCCTGGCGCCATGAGGGCGCGGCCGATTCGCGCCGGTCGGGGTGGGCTGCCCTGGTGAGCCTCCTGCTCGGAGCAGGCGCCGTCGGTTACCTCTGGTGGAGCGGTGCCCACAGCGAGGGGATCGGCGGCATGATCGGGCTGGATCCCTACCGCTACCTCGCCAGCCTCCTGATCCTCCTGGCCGCGGCCGGCACGGTGCTGCTGTCGCTCGGCTATGTCGTCCGGGAGCAGATGGTGGCGCCGGAGTACTATCCGCTGCTGCTCTTTGCCGTCATCGGCATGCTGTTCATGGTGGCAGCCAACGACCTGATCGTCATCTTCCTCGGCCTCGAGACGATGTCGATGTCGGTGTACGTGCTCGCCGCCTATGACCGGCGCAGCCCGGCCTCGGCCGAAGCGGGGCTCAAGTACTTCCTGGTGGGCGCCTTTGCGTCGGCCTTCCTGCTGTACGGCATCGCGCTGCTCTACGGCGCTACCGGCAGCACCAATCTCTCGCTGATCGGCGCCCAGCTCGGTGGCGGGCCGCTGCCGATGCTGGGCGGGTTCGGGCTGGCGCTGCTGCTGATCGGATTCGGTTTCAAGGTGGCGGCAGCACCATTCCACATGTGGGCTCCAGATGTCTACGATGGTGCGCCAACGCCGGTCACCGGGTTCATGGCCACGGCGGTCAAGGCCGCGGCGTTCCTGACCCTGGGGCGCGTGCTGCTGGTGGCCTTCCCGGACGCGGGCCCCAACTGGAAACCCATCCTGTCGGTCCTCGCGGTCGCCACCATGGTGTTCGGCAACCTGGTGGCCCTGGTGCAGCGCTCACTCAAGCGCCTGCTGGCCTGGAGTTCGGTTGCGCACGCCGGCTACCTCCTCCTGGCCCTGGTACCTGGCACGCCGTTCGGCGTGACCAGCCTTCAGGTCTACCTGTTCGGGTACACCCTCACCACGCTGGTGGCGTTCGGCATTCTCGCCGTGCTGGGTTCCGGCGGCGAGCGCGATGTCACGCTCGACGACGTTGCCGGCCTGAGCCAGTCCCGCCCGCTGATGGCGCTGGCCCTGACCATCTGCATGCTCTCGCTGCTGGGCTTCCCGGGGACTCTCGGTTTCATCGGCAAGTGGTACATCGCCTACGCCATCGTGGCGGCAGGGAACACCCCCCTGGCGGTGATCCTGGTGCTGGCCAGCGTGGTGTCAGCGGGCTACTACCTCCCCGTGATCATGGCCATGTACATGCGCCCGGCGCGGGCCCCCCAGGTGCACTGGGATGTGCGTTTGCCGCGGGCGGGGGTGCTCGTGGTCAGCGTCTGCGTCGCGGGGTTGCTCGTCTTCGGATTCTGGCCGACTCCACTCCTCCACCTTGCCGCCACCGGCGCCAAGGCCGCGACGGCCGTGATGACCGCGGCATTCTCCGGGCACTAACTCCCCATGCAGGTCCCGAAATCCATCTTCCGGCAGTATGACATCCGCGGTCTGGTGGACCGCGAGCTCACGCCGGCGCTGGGGCGCGCGGTGGGCCAGGCCTTTGCCTCCGCGGGCTGGCACAAGCTCGGCCGGGCGCCGGTGCTCGCCGTGGGGCGGGACAACCGCCCTTCGGGAGACCGGCTTTCGGCCGGGATCAGGGCCGGCATCGTGGCCGCGGGTGGTACGGCCATCGATGTGGGCGTGCTGCCGACACCCGCGCTCTACTTCGCGGTGCACGCGCTCGGCACCGATGGCGGCCTCCAGGTCACCGGATCGCACAATCCGCCGGAGTTCAACGGCTTCAAGATGGTGCTGGCGGGGGACTCGGTGCACGGCGACGAGATCCTGGCCCTGTACGACGTGATCACCGCGGAATCGTGGCGCAGCGGGCAGGGCAGGGAGACCACCGACGCCTCCGTGCTGGGCCGCTACCGGGAAGCGATCGTGAGCCGCCACAAGCTGGCCCGCCGGGTCAAGGTGGTGGTGGATTGCGGCAACGGGGTGGGATCGCTGATCGCAGTCTCGACCCTGCAGGCACTCGGCGCCGAAGTGATCCCGCTCTTCTGCGAATCCGACGGCACCTTTCCCAATCATCACCCCGATCCCACGGTGGCGGAGAATCTCGCCGATCTCCAGGCGGAGGTCCGGCGCAGCGGCGCGGAGCTTGGGATCGCCTTTGACGGGGATGCCGACCGCATCGGCGCGGTGGATGAGTCGGGCGTCATCATCTGGGGCGATCAGCTGCTGGTGATCTTCGGGCGGGATGCCGTGCGCCGCTACGGCCCGGGCACTCCGGTCATCTTCGACGTGAAGTGTTCCGAAGTACTGCCCCAGGCGCTGCTCAAGGCGGGAGCGCGCCCGGTGCTGTGGAAGACCGGCCATTCCCTCATCAAGGCCAAAATGAAGGAGGAACATGCCCCGCTCGCCGGAGAGATGAGCGGCCACATGTTCTTCGGCGGCGACTACTTCGGCTTCGACGACGCCCTCTTCGCCGCGGCGCGTCTGCTCGAGATCGTTTCCGCCACACCCGGGGGGCTGCACCGGCACCTGGCCGACCTGCCCCGGACGTACGCCACTCCCGAAATCCGGATCGATTGCCCGGATGACCGGAAGTTTGCCATCGTTGAGGATGCGGCCCGCTATTTCGCCGCGCGATACCCGGTCAACACGATCGATGGCGTGCGCATGACGTATCCGAATGGCTGGGGTCTGCTCCGGGCCTCCAATACCCAGCCGATCCTGGTTCTGCGGTTCGAGGCCACCGACGAAGCGTCCCTGTCGAAGTATCGCGGGGAGCTGTACGACTGGCTGGGCAGCCAGGGCATCAAGGGCTGAGCCGATGTCGCCCCGCGGCCGCCGGATCGGGCTCCTGCTCGCGGCGGTAGTGGTGTTGCTCTTCTCCGGCCGGTGGCTGGCCGGATTCCTGACGGACCTCTGGTGGGCCCGCGCCGTCTCCCCGGCGGCTGCGGAATTTGCCTGGCAATGGCGCCTGCTGCGCCTCAGTCTCGAACTCACCGGCATCACGGTGGCCGGGGCCTGGTTCGTGGGGCATCTCCTCGTCTTCTCCCGCGCCGTCCACGGAGTCGCCATCACCCGCCGGCTCGGCGGTCTCGAGATCCAGCAGGCGCTGCACAGCCGCAACCTCGTCCTCACCCTCTCCGCCCTGGGGCTGCTCGCCGGCGTGGCCGTGGGGCACGGCCTCGGCGATGCCGCGCCGGCCGCCGTCCTGGCCTTCATCGGCGTGGTGTACGGCGTCAACGATCCCGTCCTCGGCAAGGATGTCGGCCTCTACGTGGCCCAGCTTCCGCTCTGGCGGATCCTGCACACGCAGGCGCTGCTCCTCGTGGTCCTGGCGATCGCCGGAATGACGATGCTGTACGCGCTGATCGGAGCCCTCCGATGGGAAGCGGGCCGTCCCGCGGCGGCTGAACCGGCGCGACGGCACCTCGCACTGCTGTTCGCGGCGCTGGCACTCTGCCTGGCCTGGGGCTACCTGCTCGAGCCCTATGAGGCGGTGGCCGGACTCAATAACAGCGGCAGCGACGGGCTGTTCGCTCTGCATCACAACATCTCCGCCTTTCTGGCCGGCCTCGCGACGGCCACCGCTCTCCTTTCGACGATCTGGGCCTGGCGCTCGCGCCGGCCGATCGCCCTGGCAGGGTGGATCGCCCTCGCGGTGGCCTCCATCGCGGGGCACCTGGTCATCCCGGCCATCGCGGCCGGCAAGACAAGCGAGCCCGAGATTCCCGCTGCGCTGCGCCGCCAGCTGGACGGTTTGGCCTACGGCCTCGTGAGTGCCCAGGACACACTGGCTCATCCGGCTCCCACCGATCCGGGCCTGCTCCCGTCCGGAGTGTGGGACTCGCTCGCTGTGGTGAGCGCGGCCGCGACCGATTCCACCCGGGTGCTTGGGCTCGGGCGCGGCTTCACTCCGGTAGCGGGCGTGCTCAAGCCAACCTGGCTCGTGCTGCGCCGCAACGGCGGGGCGCCCCCGGAACTCACCGCCATCGCTGATGATCGCACCTCTCCACTCGGCGGGCCGCTCTCGTACGCCGCCGCGGACACCTTCGGGTATCCGCGGGCGGTGGTGCGGCAGTCGCTGACGCCGGCCGCGAGTTTTCCCGGCGCACCGTCCTTTGTCATCGACACGATCGCCCCGGGACCGCTGGCAGGAAGCTGGAGCCGCCGGCTGCTGCTGGCCTGGGGGCTGCAGGCCGGCGCCCTGCTCGGTCCGCTGCCGGAGGGGATGCGAGTGGCCTGGCGTCTCGACCCCGTCCAGCGCCTCTCGGCCCTGGCGCCGTTCGTCGAGTGGGAACCGGCCGAGCCCCGGCTGCTGCGCGGTGACCTGATCTGGGTGTCGAACGGCTACCTCACCGCTTCGACCTTTCCCCTCGCCACCCGCCTTGCCTGGCATGGCCGGGTGATCAGTGCGCTCCGCACCGCGGTGCTCGGTGTCATTGCCTCGAACGGCGAACCGCACATCTATCTTCGTCCGGCGCCCGACCCGCTGGCCGAGACGTGGGCGCTGGTGAGCGAAGGGCTGCTCGAGCCGGCGTCGGCACTGCCGGCGGATCTCGCCGCCGATCTCGACTACCCGGGTGAGTTGCTCAGGGTCCAGACCCGGGTGCTCGAGCGCACGCACTGGCAGATGGGCCGCGCGGTCGGTCATGCCGACTCGCTGCCGGAGGAAATCCCGCTCGCCGAGCTTACCTGGCGGTCCTCGGGCGGACGGGTCCGCACGGCGGCCTTCGCGCGGTCCGGCGATGGGCGGATCGCGAGGCTGATCGAGGGCTCGGTGGAGGATGGCTGGGGACGGTTGCGCCTCTGGCGGACCGATTCGGCCGGCGCCCTTCCGGGAAGGCAGGAGCTCGAAGGCCGCTGGGCGCGCAGTGTTCCGCTGGGAGACCTGCGCGATTCGGTCCGCCAGAGTGGGGGTCGCTGGCGCACGGCCGGCATCCGCTACTTCCGGACCGGCGGCACATTCGGCGCCTCGCGGGCGACCTATGCCGTGAGCCCCAACGGCGAACTCTCGCTCCTCTGGATCGACCTCGCGCTCGGCGATCACATCGGTGGTGGCCGGACCCCTTCCGAGGTGCTCCGCAGCCTGCTGGGCCAGCCGGCGCCCGGGGTTCCGGTGCTGACCCCGCCGGCGCAGCTGGAGCTGGCTCGCCGCTGGTACGCCACCGCGGACTCGGCCCTGAAGCGGGGAGACTTCGCCACCTTCGGCCGCGCCTTCGAAGCCCTCCGGCGTCTCCTCGAGGCCCCGGCGGCACCTCATAAGTGACGAACTTGCTATCGGTTACACCGTTGGCTAGCTTGTCCCGCCGCTGTCGCTGCCTGACCACCGGCGGGACCCTTCCGACTGCTAGATCGAGGGCTGCATGAACCTGCACGAATACCAGGGCCGGGTGCTCTTCCGGGCCGCCGGAATACCGATGCCCGATGGCGATGTCGCCTCGACTCCGACCGAGGCAGAGGCGATTGCGCGCCGCATCGGCAGTGGCGTCGTGGTGAAGGCGCAGGTGCATGCGGGCGGGCGGGGGAAGGCCGGGGGCGTGAAGCTGGCCAGGAATTCCGCCGAGGCAGCCGAAGTGGCGGGCCGAATCCTCGGCATGACGATCAAGGGACTGGTGGTGCAGAAGGTCCTGGTCGTGCCCACGGCCGATATCGCCGAAGAAGCGTATGCCGGGTTGATCATGGACCGCGAGTCGCAGCGCCCGGTCTTCATGGTGAGTCCTGCCGGCGGCATCGACATCGAAGAGGTCGCGGCCAAGACGCCGGAAAAGATCCGCCGGCTGGCCGTCGACCCGCGCTATGGCCTGCTGCCGCACCAGGCGCTTTCGCTCGCCTTCTTCCTCTACCCGGATATCGCCCGGGCCAGGCAGGCGGCCCGCATCCTGGAGCAGCTGTACACGGTCTTCACCACCAACGGCTGCTCGCTCACCGAGATCAATCCGCTGGTGGCCACGCCCGACGGCAAGGTCGTGGCGCTGGACGCCAAGGTGTCGATCGACGACAACGAGCTGGACCGGCGACCCGACCTGGCGGTCCTGCGCGACGAATCTGCCGAGGAGCCCAGCGAGGTGGCGGCGCGCCGGGCCAACCTGACGTTCATCAAGCTCGAGGGCGACGTGGGCTGCGTGGTGAACGGCGCGGGCCTCGCGATGGCCACGATGGATCTGGTCAAATACTACGGCGGGCAGCCGGCCAATTTTCTCGACATCGGCGGCAGCTCGAATCCCGAGAAGGTGGTCAACGCCCTGCGCATCATCACCGCGGATCCCGCCGTCAAGGCGATCCTGTTCAACATCTTCGGCGGGATCACCCGGACCGATGACGTGGCCAACGGCATCGTGACCGCCACGAAGCAGTTCAAGGTCAACGTGCCGATCGTGATCCGGCTGACCGGCACCAACGAGCAGGCGGCCTTCAAGATTCTGAGCGACGTGGGAATGACCGCGCTCTCCGACATGGACGACGCGGTACGCAAGGTGGTGGCGCTGGCGGGAGGGAAGTCATGAGCATCTTCGTCGACAAGGGCACCCGCCTGGTGGTGCAGGGCATCACCGGTCGCGACGGCTCCTTCCATTCCCGCCAGATGATCGAGTATGGCACTGCCGTCGTCGCCGGGGTGACGCCGGGCAAGGGTGGCCAGAAGTTCGAGGACAAGGTGCCGATCTTCAACACCGTGGCCGAAGCGGTCGCGGCGACCGGCGCCAACACCTCGGTCATCTACGTGCCGCCCGGTGGCGCCGCGGGCGCCATTTATGAAGCCGCCGACGCGGGGATCCGCCTGGTCGTCTGCATTACCGAGGGGGTACCGGTGATGGACATGACGAAGGTCATGCCGTTCGTCCGTGAACGCGGGGTGCGCCTGATTGGTCCCAACTGCCCCGGACTGATCTCGCCCGGCTCCGCCAAGGTCGGCATCATCCCGGGGAATATCTGCGCTCCGGGCCGGGTCGGCATCGTGTCGCGCAGCGGGACGCTGACCTATGAAATCGTCAATCACCTCACGAAGAACGGGATCGGCCAGAGCACCTGCGTCGGCATCGGCGGCGACCCGATCATCGGCACCAACTTCATCGACGTCCTCACCGCCTTCCAGGCCGACAAGGATACCGATGCCATCGTCATGATGGGGGAGATCGGCGGCACCGACGAACAGAATGCCGCCGCCTTCGTGAAGGCCAAGGTGACCAAGCCGGTGATCGGCTTCATCGCCGGCCAGACGGCGCCCAAGGGCAAGCGCATGGGGCACGCGGGCGCGATCATCTCCGGCTCGTCGGGCACCGCGGAAGAGAAGATTGCCGCGTTCGAGGCCGCCGGGATCGGCGTAATGCGGCGGCCGATCGATGTGGTCGAGCAGGTCCGGGCCCGGCTCGGCAAGAAGTAGGGCGTTACCAACCAATCAAGAGGAAAACGTGGCGGAACTGACTCTCGGAATCGTCAAACCCGACGCCGTGGCCGGCGGCAAGGCCGGGCTGATCGTTGCTCACCTCCAGCAGGCCGGCTTCACTCTCCGGGCCGCGCGCCTGGTGCGGCTGTCCCATGCGGAAGCTTCGGCTTTCTATGCCGTCCACAAGGGGCGCCCGTTCTATGATGAACTGGTCAAGTTCATGACCAGCGGCCCCTGCCTGCCGATGGCGCTGGAGCGGAACGACGCCGTGGCCTTCATGCGGACCACCATCGGCGCCACGGACCCCGCCGAGGCGGCGCCCGGGACGATCCGGAAGCTGTACGCCGAGTCGAAGGGGCGGAACGCGATCCATGCGTCGGACAGCGTCGAGAATGGGCGCCGCGAAGTGGCGTTCTTCTTCACCGAGGCCGAGCTGGCAGGGCTCTGGGGCTGATCTGGCCCAGCATCTTCACTTGACCCAAGTCGTTGTCCCGACTAGCTTAACGGGCTATGCTCAGGGTTGATATCCGCGATCTCGACGCCGGTCCGGTCGAGACCACGGCGCAATTGGAAAGCGGAGATCCGGTCTTTGACGGACTGGGTCTCGAGTTTGACGGGCCGGTCGAAGTGCGGGGCCAGCTGCAGTCTACCGGAGTCGACGAATTCCTCTGGCGGGGCGAGCTCACCGGACAGGTGCGGACCGCCTGCCGGCGCTGTTTGACCGACCTGAGATTGCCCCTCCGGGCCGAAGTCGGGGTGCTCTTCAGTGCCGATCCCGACGCCGCTGACGACCCCAGTGTCTACCTGGTCCCGGCGCCAGCAACTCATGTGGATGTGCGTCCGGCGGTGCGCGAAGAGATCGCGCTGGCGGCGCCCACCTACGCTCTTTGCCGCGAGGATTGCCGCGGCCTCTGCCAGCGGTGCGGGGCGGATTTGAACGCGGGGCCGTGCCGCTGCACGGCTCCTGCCGAACCAGTCTGAGGAAGCGATGGCTGTACCGAAGCGAAAGATGTCCAAGTCGCGCAAGCGGCTGCGCCGGGGCCACCACAAGGCCGCGAGCATGGCGACCCAGGCCTGTCCCCGCTGCGGCAGCCCCAGGCTGGCGCACCGGGTCTGCCCCACCTGCGGTTACTACAAGGGCAAGAAGCAGCTCGAGGTCGAGGACGCCTGAGCGTGATCCGCATCGCGCTGGACGCGATGGGGGGCGATCATGCCCCGCAAGCGGAGATTGACGGAGCGCTGCTGGCGCTCCAGAAGCTGCCGCCGGAGTTCGTCATCCAGCTGGTTGGGCGGCCCGACGCCATCGAGGCCGAGCTGGCGCGGCATCCGGGGGTGGACCGTTCGCGGCTGCCGATCATTGCCGCGAGCGACGTCATCCGCATGGATGACAAGCCGCTCTCGGCCATCCGCAAGAAGCCCGACAGTTCCGTCGTGGTCGGCCTGAACCTGCAGCGCTCGGGCCAGTCGGACGCGTTCGTCTCCGCGGGCAACACCGGTGCGGTGCTGGCCGGTTCCACTGTCATCCTCGGGCTCCATGATGGCGTCGATCGCGCCACCGTGGGCACCCTCTTTCCCACCGCCGACGCTCCCGTTCTCGTCCTCGATGCCGGCGCCAACGTCGATTGCTCGGCGCGGGAGCTGGCGTGCTTTGCCCGCCTCGGCAATGTGTATGTCCGGGACGTGCTGGACCGCCCCGATCCCAAGGTTGGGCTCCTCAACGTCGGGGAAGAGGACGAGAAGGGGAACGCCGCGGCCAAGGAAGCCCACCAGATCCTCAAGCAGATGCCGGGCCTCCACTACGTCGGGAACATCGAGGGGCGCGACATCCTGGCCGGCCACGCCAAGCACGGCCCGATCGACATCGTCGTGTGCGACGGGTTCGTGGGCAATGTGGTGCTCAAGTTCTACGAATCGGTGGCCCGGCTGATCGTCCGGCTGGTCAAGCAGCGCGCTCCCGAGGTGCTGGAGCGGGACGATATCCGCCAGGTCTTCAAGGTGCTGGACTACGCCGAGTACGGCGGCGCCCCGTTGCTGGGCGTCAAAGGCGTGTCCATCATCTGCCACGGCTCTTCCACGCCGCACGCGTTCAAGAATGCCATTCGCGTGGCGGTCCAGTCTGTCACCCACCAGCTGAGCCAGCACATCGGGGCCGAAATGGCCCAGTCCGCTACCGCCGCCGGCGCCTGATGCAGCGGCCCTTCGCCTACATCGCCGGGCTTGGCACCGCCGTTCCGACCAGGGTCGTCACCAACGCCGACCTGGAGAAGCGGCTCGACACCTCCGACCAGTGGATCGTGGAGCGCACGGGCATCCGGCAGCGCTACATCGCCGGCCCCGACGAGACGGTCGCGAGCCTGTCGCTCGCGGCCTCCCGCATCGCGATGGACAGGGCCGGAGTCACGCCGACCGATCTCGGCGTCATCGTGATGGGCACGGCCTCTCCCGACCGCCTGCTGCCCTCCACCGCGTGCGACCTCCAGGCGCTGATGGGGGCCACCAACGCCGCCGCCTTCGACGTGAGCGCGGCCTGTCCCGGGTTCGTCTATGCGCTGACCGTGGCCGAGGGCCTGATCGCGTCGGGGCAGACCGAGATTGCGCTGGTAATCGGGGCGGAAAAACTCACCACGATCACGGACCAGACCGACCGTTCCACCGCCATTCTCTTCGGCGATGGGGCCGGGGCCGCGGTGCTCCGCAGGAGCAACGGCGGCAACCGGGGGCTGCTCTCGTCCTTCATCAAGTCGGACGGGCGGCTGGCGCCGCTGCTGTATCGTCCGGGCGGCGGCTCCTCCGATCCGATCAGCGAAAAAGTCATCAGCGAACGCAGCCATTTCATGAAGATGGCGGGGCGCGAAGTGTTCAAGCACGCCGTGCTCACCATGGCCGAGGCGTGTGACGTGGCGCTCTCCCGCGCCGGCATCAGCGCCGAGCAGATCGACCTCCTGGTCCCGCACCAGGCCAACATCCGGATCATCGAAGCCACCGCGAAGCACGCGGGGATGCCGATGGAAAAGGTGATGGTCAACGTCGACCGGTTCGGCAACACCTCGTCGGCCTCGATTCCGCTGGCGCTGGCCCAGGCCGAGCAGGAAGGGCGTCTCAAGCCGGGAATGCTGGTGCTGCTGGTCGCCTTCGGGGCTGGCTTCACCTGGGGCAGCGCGGTGATCCGGTGGTAGTCGTCATGTGCCCCGGCCAGGGGTCGCAGAAGGTCGGTATGGGCAAGGACCTCGCGGAGCGCTTTCCGGCCGCCAAGGACGCCTTTGCCGCCATCGATGAGGCGCTTGGTGTTCCGCTTTCGAAGCTGATGTGGGAAGGCCCCGAGGAAGAACTCACCCTGACCCACAATGCGCAGCCGGCGATCCTGGCCCATAGTGCCGCGGTGCTGGCGGTGGTCGGGAACCGGCTGGCGGGCGCCGCGGCCGGGCTGGGCCACAGCCTCGGCGAGTACAGCGCCTACGTGGCCGCGGGAGCGCTCGACGCCAGGGCGGCAGCAAAGCTGGTGCGCCGGCGCGGGGAGCTGATGCTCGAGGCGGGGAAGGCGCGGCCGGGCACCATGGCGGCGGTCTTGGGTCTCGACACCGCCCAGGTGGAGGCGGCCTGCGCCGAGGCGAGCACCGCGTCGGAAGTGGCCGTCGCGGCCAATCTCAACGACCCCAATCAGACCGTCATTTCGGGCGATCCCGCCGCGGTCGAGCGCGCCGGGACCGGCTGCAAGGCGCGCGGCGCCAAGCGGGTGCTGCCACTCAAGGTCAGTGGCGCCTTTCACTCGCCGCTGATGCAGCCCGCGGTTGCGGGACTCCGCGCGGCCCTGGACCAGGCCACCGTGACCGATCCCCGCTTCCCGGTCATTGCCAACGCGACCGCGGCGCCGGTGAGGAGCGCCGCCGCCGCGCGGGACCAGCTCGCGGCCCAGCTGACGGCGCCGGTGCGCTGGGTGGCTTCAGTCCAGGCGGCGGCGGCTCTGGCCCCTGGGGCAACGTTTATCGAAGTCGGACCGGGTGCGGTGCTGTCCGGGCTGGTCAAGCGGATCGTGCCTGGCAGCAGCTGCGTCTCGCTGGGCACGGCGGCGGAAGTCGAAGCCTTCATGGCGGCGGGGTGAGCGGGGTGCCGCGGTCAATGGACCTGACCGGCAAGGTGGCGTTCGTCACGGGGAGCACCCGGGGGATCGGCAACGCCATCGCTGCGGCACTGCACCAGGCCGGGGCCAGGGTGGCTATCGTCGGGCGGGATCTGGCCAAGGCCCAGGCCGTCGCCGCCGGCATGGGCGAGGGAACGACCGGCGTGGCCTGTGATGTGGCGGACGGGGCCCAGGTGGAGGCCGCCCTCGCGGCCGCGGAAGCCGCCCTGGGGCCGATCGACATCCTGGTCAACAACGCCGGCCTTACCCGGGACAACCTGCTCCTCAGATTGTCCGAAGCCGACTGGGATGCGGTGCTGGACGCCAACCTCAAGGGCGCGTTCTTCACCATGAAGGCCGTCACCAAGGGCATGATGAAGCGGCGCAGCGGCCGGATCATCAATGTGGCCAGCGTGGTCGGCCTGACGGGGAACAAGGGGCAGGCCAACTACGCGGCCAGCAAGGCGGGCCTCATCGGCCTGACCAAGAGCGCCGCCAAGGAGTACGCCAGCCGGGGCGTCCTGGTCAACTGCGTGGCCCCCGGGTACATCGAGACGGACATGACCGGCAGCTTGCCGGAGGAGGCGCGGGCGGCAATGTTACACGGCGTCGCGCTGGGCCGGCCCGGCCGTCCGGAAGAGGTGGCCGCGGCCGTACTCTTCCTGGCCTCCGATCTCGCCGGCTACATCACGGGGCAGGTCCTGGTGGTCGACGGCGGGATGGTCTTCTGACCCCCCGACTCTTCATCACACTTTCGAGGACGACATGAGCGACATCGAAGAAAAGGTCAAGGACATCATCGTCGAGGAACTCGGGGTCGAGCGGGAAAAGCTGACCAGCGAGGCCAGCTTCATGGAAGACCTCGGCGCGGACAGCCTCGACACGGTCGAGCTGGTCATGGCGTTCGAGAAGGAGTTCGACATCGATATCCCGGACGAGGACGCCGAGAAGCTCCGCACCGTCGGGGACGCGATGAAGTACCTCCACGACAAGATGGGCAAGTAACCGGGTGCAGCGCGTCGTGGTGACCGGCGTGGGGATCGTGTCCCCCGTCGGCAATACGGTCGAGGCTACCTGGGAAGCGCTGCTGGCTGGACGGCCGGGGGCGGCGCCCATCACCAAGTTTGATCCCGCCAAGCTGTCGGTCCGCTTCGCCTGCGAGGTGAAGGGGTTCGACCCGCTGCAGTACATCGACCGCAAGGAGGCCAGGCGGTACGACCTCTTTGCCCAGTTCGCGCTGGCCTCGGCCCACCAGGCGGTGGTGCAGGCCGGGCTCGAGGGCGGCTTTCCCGATCCCGAGCGGACCGGCGTGGTCCTGGGCAGCGGCATCGGCGGGATGCAGACCTACGAGGACAACTGCGCCGCGTACGTCCTCAAGGGCCCCGACCGGGTGTCTCCCTTCTTCGTCCCGATGTTCATCCCCAACATGGCGCCGGGACTGGTGTCGATGCGGTACGGCCTGAAAGGGCCGAACTTCGCGACGGTGTCCGCGTGTGCCTCCTCGGCGCACGCCATCGGGGAGTCCTACAAGCTGATCAAGTCGGGCGCCGCCGACGCGATGGTCGCGGGTGGCTCCGAGGCGGCGATCACCGGCCTCACCGTGGCGGCCTTTTCCAACATGAAGGCGATGTCCACCCGCAACGATGATCCCGCGACGGCGTCTAGGCCGTTCGATGTGGACCGGGACGGCTTCGTCCTGGGCGATGGCGGGGCCGTCATCATTCTGGAAAGCCTCGAGCACGCCCGGAAGCGGGGCGCCACCATTCTCGGTGAGATCGTGGGCTACGGGCTGACCGGGGACGCCTATCACATCTCCGCCCCGGCGCCGGAGGGGGAGGGCGCCCAGCGGGCCATGAAAATGTGCCTGGCCGACGGCGGCATCCGCGCCGAGGAGGTGGGCTACATCAATGCCCACGGCACCTCGACGCCGCAGGGCGACATCGCGGAAACCCAGGCGGTGAAGAAGGTCTTCGGCGATCACGCCCGGAAGCTGATCTTCGGCTCGACCAAGTCGATGACGGGCCACCTGCTGGGCGGGGCAGGGGCGCTGGAGTTTGCCATCTCCATGATGGTCGTACGGACCGGCAAGGTTCCGCCCACCATCAACCAGTTCAAGGCCGATCCCGAGTGCGATCTCGACTGCGCACCCAACAAGATGGTGGAGCGCAAGGTCGAGGTCGCCATTTCCAACTCGTTCGGATTCGGCGGCCACAACGCCACCCTCGCGGTCAGGAACTTCGTTCCCTAGTCGAGCTGTCGTCGCCCCGAAACGTGAAGCGCCCCGGCCAACCGGCCGGGGCGCTCGTCGTTAGAGAGACTTCGGACCTCAGGGTGCCCGGCTGCCGGAGGGGAGGGGAGGGAATGGCTCGACCAGGCGCGCGGTCCGGGGGCTCCGCTTGATCACTGTGGCTTCGCCTGCCAAAGCCAGCCGCAGCCGCTCATATTCGCCGGCCGGCGCGGGGCGGTCGAATACGACCGATTCTCCCCCCGCGTGAAGGTGACCGCGCTCGGTGATCAGCAGCTGGGCGAGTGCCAGGCCGAGCGAATACAGCGAATCCTGGGCGTCGACTACGGGAACGGTGGCCAGCCCTTCGTTCTGCCCGACTCTCCCCGCGGTGTCAGCGTACTGACGGTCGAGCTGCGCGGCCCGCCGACGATAGTCGGCGATGGTGTCGAGCGAGGAGCGGATCCGGACGGCGGCCTGATCGATGAGTTCAGGGGCATCGACCCCGTCTGGCAGCAGGGCACGGACTGTTCCCATGCCCTGGAGGCTCTCGATCAGCTGGGCCACCATCCGCTGCTCCTCGCTGCCGTGCTTGACCGCCAGGCTCCCGGGATGGCCGAGCCCCGTCCAGGACAGGGTGGGCGTGGGGTCGTCGGAGGGGCGCTGTTCGAAGGGCCGCTTCAGCGCGAGCAAGACCAGGCCGGCGACGAGCAGGGCCGCGAGCACCACGACCAGGCCATCGCTCCGCGCATCGGCGGGCCGGCCCAGCCCTTCCGCGCCGCGTGGGGTCTGGCGGCGAGGCTCGGCATAGTGCGGCGTCGGGGCCAGGAGGGCGGTTGGCGCGACGGGGCGCAGTTCGTCCTCGAGCGGGGCCACTGGCGGCTCGTGTGAGTTGGAGGCGCTCCGGTAGATCGGATGGCTGGTAACGGGAAGCCACTGGCCGCTGCGGACGTGCAGAATCGTGGCCGAGTCGTCCACGCTGCCCTGGCGCACGGCGAGCGCGAACTCCTCGGAGGTGCGAAAGACGACTTCCTCGCCAGAGGGCAGCCTGAGGCGCAGCATCAGTCTTCCTGGCCCTGTTCCGGGAATAGATTCGGGGAGTATACTCGACCCCGGGCGCGGGCGGCTAGCGGCCGGCGACCGTTCGACAGTCTTACCACTCACACTGGAGCCTTCGGCCTGTGCCCGTCATCCTCCGGACCACCCTGCTGCTCATCGTGTCCAACGTCTTCATGACGTTCGCCTGGTATGCGCACCTCCGGAACCTGGCCGGGCGCCCCTGGCTGGTGGCCGCGCTGGTGAGCTGGGGCATCGCCCTGTTCGAATACCTGGTGCAGGTGCCGGCCAACCGGATCGGCTACACCGCGCTGTCACTGGGCCAGCTCAAGATGCTGCAGGAAGTGATCACCCTGAGCGTCTTCGTGCCGTTCGCCGTCTATTACATGCGGCAGCCGCTCCGGCTCGACTTCCTCTGGTCCGCGCTCTGCCTCATCGGGGCGGTGTACTTCATGTTCCGCGGCGGACTGGCTGGCCATGCTTGAAGGCGCCATGCCGCTAAACTACGCCCGGACTCCCTCGCGGCAATGGATCAGACCCTCGCCGGCCCCCCCCGACTGGCCTCCGGGACCTCTCCGGGGGTAGATTAGGGCCCCAGCACTAAGTCGCTTACCGCCAAGGAGATAGGATGCACTCCCCGCTGGATCCCGGTCAGATTCGTGACTCGGCCCTGCGACCCGTCGCCGCCAAGGTCCTGGCCGGCACGCGGCTCGACGCCGACGATGCCCGGGCGCTCTACGCCACCGCGGATCTGCTCGGCCTCGGCCAACTCGCCGCCTTTGCCAATCACCGCGCCAACGGCGACCGGGTGTTCTTCTCCGCCAACCAGCACATCAACCCCACCAACGTCTGCATCCTGCGGAACACCTGCACCTTCTGCTCGTTTGCCAGGATGCCGAAGGAGGACGGGCACTATACCCGTTCGCTGGAAGAGGTGTACGCTGAAGCCGCGCAGGCCGAGGGCGGGCCGACCCGCGAGTTCCATATCGTCGGTGGCTTGCACCCCAAGCTCCGGCTGAGTTACTACACCGACATGATCCGGGGCCTCAAGGAACGCTATCCCCACATTCACATCAAGGCGCTGACCGCCGTCGAGATCGCCCACCTGGCCCGGATCGAGAAGACCAGCGAGCGGGAGGTGCTGATCGCGATGAAGGAGGCCGGACTCACCAGCCTCCCCGGCGGCGGCGCGGAAGTCTTCAGCACCGCGGTCCGGGCCACCATCGCCGAGCGGAAGCTCACAGGCGAGGAGTGGATCCGGGTGCACCGCGTAGCGCACGAGCTGGGCATTCCGACGAACTGCACCATGCTGTACGGCCACGTCGAAACGGCCGACGACCGGATCGAGCACCTGGCCATGCTGCGGGCCCTGCAGGACGATACCAACGGTTTCCTGACCTACATCCCGTTGGCCTATCATCCGGACAACAACGAGCTTGGCGTGGAGCTGGGGCGGGTCGGGAGTGCGACGACCGGCTACGAGGATCTCAAGAACATCGCGATCGGGCGGCTCTTCCTCGACAACATTCCGCACGTGAAGACGCATTGGCCGATGGTGACACCGTTCCTCTCGCAGATCGCGCTCAACTTCGGCTGTGACGACGTCGAGGGCACGGTCGTCTACGAGCGGATCTATCACGAGGCCGGGTCGAAGACCCAGATGCACATGCCGTACAGCGGCCTGGTGCGGCTCATCCAGGGAGCCGGGAAGCGGCCGGTCGAACGGAACAGCCTCTACGAGACGGTCCGCGACAATTTCGACGACCTCATTGCGGAGCCGGTCCACGCCGGAGCCATGGCGCCGGGAGTGCACGCGGCATGAGCACCCTCAGGCTGGGCCGGATCCCGTGGATCAACTGCTATCCCGTGTATGGCGCCATCGACCGCGGCCTGGTGACAGCGCCGGCCGCTCTGGTGAGCGGCACGGCGAGTGAGCTCAACGATCTCCTCGCCGCCGGCGAGCTCGATCTGAGCGTGGTCTCGGCGGTGGAATACGCCCGCAACGCGGCGGCGTATCACCTGCTGCCGGACCTGGCGATCTCGTGCGATGGACCCGTGCACAGCGTGAAGCTGTTCAGCAAGCGGCCGGTCAACGAATTGAACGACGCCACGGTGCTGGTCACCGCCAGCTCGCGCACCTCGGTGCTGCTGCTGGAACTGCTCTGCCGGCACCGCTGGGGTGTGAGTCCGCGTTTTGCCACCGTGCGCGCCGAGGCGACAGATCTCGAAGCGCTGGCGGGTTTCCCGCATGAGGCGGTGCTGGTCATCGGGGACGCGGCGCTCGTCCTGGCCGCCCGGGACCGCTATCCGGTGACCGCCGACCTCGGAGAGGAGTGGAAGGGCTGGACCGGCCTGCCGTTCGTGTTCGCGGTCTGGGCCGCCCGGCGCGATGCCGACCAGACCCGGGTGCGGACCGTGCACGAGCGGCTGCGCGAATCGCGCCGCTGGGGGCTGGACCATCTCGACCTCCTGGCGGACCAGGCGTGGGCCACCACCGGGATCGAGCGCCGCGTCTGTCGCGAGTACCTGGGCGACCTCGACTACGGCCTGACGTACCGCCACCTGGCGGGCCTCACCGACTTCTTCCGCCGGCTGGCGCAGGACGGGCTGGTGCCGGATGGCTCACTGTCGTTTATCACCGCGGCCTGAACTTCCTGGGGCCGCGGAAGTACGCGGAAAGTCGCGGATAGCTCCAGGACACTACCGCGCATCAGTGTGTCCGGCCGGATTTGTTGGGTTGTCTTTGACAAACCTGTGCAGTCATCTGGTTTTTCCGCGTGATTCCGCGGCAGTTCGTTTCCGCGTTATTCCGCGGCTCACTACAACGGCAACGGCATGAGTTACGTCGATCGGTCATCGCAGGAATTCCGCGGCTATCTCGACCTGTACGAGAATGCCTCGCTGCTCGAACTCGGCCAGCTGGCCGACGCCGAGCGGTGGAGGCACCACCCGGACAGCGTGGTCACGTACATCATCGACCGGAATATCAACTACACCAACGTCTGCGTGGCGGACTGCAAGTTCTGCGCGTTCTACCGGCGCCCGAAGCACAACGAGGGGTACGTGCTGAGCTTCGAGCAGATCGGGAAGAAGATCGATGAGTGCCGCGCCATCGGCGGCGTCCAGATCCTGCTCCAGGGGGGACACAACCCGTACATCCCCTTCGAGTGGTATCTCGACCTGATGCGGTACATCAAGGCGCACCACCCGATCCACATCCACGGCTTCTCGCCATCGGAAATCGTCTTCTTCAGCGAGCGATTCCGCATGCCGGTGGCGGACGTCGTGCGGCAGCTCCGTGAGGCCGGCCTCAACAGCATTCCGGGTGGCGGCGGGGAAATCCTGGTGGACGAGGTCCGCCAGCGGGTCGCGAAGAAGAAGGCGCAGACAGAGGAATGGCTGGGTGTCCAGGAGGAGGCCCACCGCCAGGGCATGAAAACCTCCGTGACGATGATGTACGGCCTGGGGGAGTCCAGCGCCGACCGGGTCGAACACCTGATCCGTATCCGCGACCTGCAGGATCGGACCGGCGGGTTCACGGCGTTCATCTGCTGGCCGCTGCAGCCGGAGGGCACCGAGATGGCGGACCAGCCCAAGACCGATGCGGTGAGCTACCTCCGCACCCTGGCCATGGGGCGGATCATCTGCCGCAACATCCCCAACCTGCAATCGTCCTGGGTTACCATGGGGCACAAGGTGGGGCAGGTGGCGCTGCGCTTCGGTGCCAACGACTACGGCAGCCTGATGATGGAAGAGAACGTCGTGTCCTCGGCCGGGACGACGTACCGCGCCACCATCGCCGAGATGGAACGAGTCATCAGCGACGCCGGGTACACGGCGAAGCGGCGGCGGCAGGACTATTCGATCATCGAAGGTGGGGCAGAGGGGCAGGGGGGCAGACACAGCGCCGATCTGGCTGTCGCCGGTTGATGCCAGGCGAGGTGTCGTCCGGGTCCGAACCCACTGCCCCGCTGCCCCCCCGCCCCCCTCAGCAGCGTAGCGGCATCGGCTATGACTCCCACCGTCTCGTCTCCGGCCGCCCGCTGATTCTCGGGGGCCAGCGGATCCCTCACGATCTGGGGCTGGCCGGCCACTCCGACGCGGACGTCGTGGCGCATGCTCTCACCGATGCCCTCCTCGGCGCGGCCGCGGCCGGCGATATCGGCCGCCTCTTTCCCGATACCGATCCCCGCTTCAAGGACGCCGATTCCATCGTGCTGCTCCGTACGGCCTGCGAACACCTGCGCGCCGCCGGCTTCCGGCCGGTCAACGCCGATATCACCGTCATCCTTGAACGTCCCCGGCTGGCTCCGCACCTGGCCGCCATGATCGCCACCCTCGCCGGAGCCCTCGGCGTGGCGCCCGGTGCGGTGAGCGTGAAGGCCAAGACCAACGAGGGGATGGGTTTCATCGGCCGAGGGGAGGGCATCGCCGCCATCGCAATGGCGAGCGTGGAGGCGATCTGAGCGACGCGCTGTTCCAGTGGTTGCTGTCGCTGCCGGGATGGCTGGTCTACCTGACCGTCTTCGTGGCGACGATGCTCGAAAACGTCTTTCCCCCGACACCCTCCGACGTCATCGTGGCCATAGCCGGGTTCCTGGCGCATCATCACGTCACGGAACCGGTTGCCGTATTTGCCGCCGCCTGGGGCGGCGGAATGGTGGCGTCGGCGGCGGTCTATGGTGTCGCGCGCCGCCACGGCCGCCAGTTTTTCGCCGGGCCGCTCGGACGGCGGCTCCTCCCGCCGGAAGCCGTGGCTGCGATGGAGCGGGAGTATCTCCGCTTCGGCAGTGGCGGACTCTTCCTGGCCCGGCTGATTCCCGGTGTGCGGACGTTCGTGGCGCCGTTTGCGGGGCTCGTCGATCTTCCGCCGACCCGCGCCCTGCTTCCCATCGCCCTCGCCTCCGGGCTCTGGTACATCGGCCTCACCTGGGTGGGTGTGGCGCTGGGCACCGAGTGGGACACGATCGTCGCCGTCGTGGGCCGGCTCAACTTCGGCCTCGGCATATTCGGCGCGCTGGTGGTGGCGGCTGTTGTGGCGTGGCGAATGGCCGCCCGCCGGAAGCGGCGCCGCGCCCAGCTCCAGGAGGCCCTCCACGCGGTGCTCCGCGAGGAGGCAGGCGGTGAAGCCGGGCTGATCCAGGCCGGGGCCGCCACACTGCTCACCGAGATTGCCCGCGCCGATCGCACCCTGGGCCGGGCGCAACTGGCCGACATCGAGGCCTGTCTCAGGGAACAATGGGCCGCCAACCCCGTTCCAGGAGTCCCGACCGGCGAGCTTCCCCCGGCTGCAACCACGAGTGAGGTGGCCGCGACAGTGCTCGATCGCTACCCCGAAGCCACCCGGGCAGCCGCCCTGGCCCGCCTGCGCGAGCTGTTCCACGCCGACAGTCGCCTCTCGCCCCACCAGCAGCGGCTGCTCGGGCGGGCCGCGGAACTGCTCGGTGTGACCGAACCGGACTGAGCGGAATGACGGAAGCGCTGGCGCGGGCCTTCCTGCTGGAGCCGTTTCGGGATCATCTCTCCCTCGAGGCGGGCCACAGCCCGCACACCGTGGAGAACTATCTCAGGGACGTGACCCGGTTGTCCCAATACGCCGGCGGCCGGGGAGTGAAGGGACCGGCCGATCTCACGGCGCACCAGCTCCGCGAATTCGTGTTTACCCTCAAGGACCTGGGCCTTTCCCCGGCGACCATCCGGCGCCAGGTGAGCGCGGTACACACCTACTACCGTTTCCTGGTGGGCGAGGGGCTGGTCGAGCGGGATCCCAGTGACCGCCTGGAGACTCCCCGAAAGGGCCGCCGGCTCCCATCGACGCTCACCGTGGCGGAGGTTGAATCGCTGGTGACGAGCCCCGACATCGAACAGAAGCTCGCATGGCGGGACCGGGCGCTGCTCGAGCTGGGATACGGCGCGGGGCTCCGGGTATCGGAGTTGTGCGGCCTGTCGGTCGGAGACCTGTGGATGGGGGAGGGACTGGTGCGGGTGCTCGGCAAGGGGTCGAAGGAGCGCCTGGTCCCGATTGGCCGCAGCGTGATTTCCGCCTGTGCCGTGTACCTGCAGCAGACCCGGCCGAACCTCGACCGGGGAAAGTCGCGCAACCGTCTCCTGCTGAATGCCCGCGGAACCCCACTCTCCCGGGTAGGGGCCTGGGGCATCGTCAAACGGGCTACCCGGGCGGCGGGTATCACCAGGCGGGTGACGCCCCATACCCTTCGCCACAGCTTCGCCACCCATCTGCTCGAGGGTGGTGCGGACCTCCGTGCGGTGCAGGAGATGCTGGGGCACGCCGACCTCTCGACTACGCAGATCTACACCCACGTGGACCGCGAATACCTCCGCTCGGTCCATAAGCAATACCACCCTCGCGGATGAGCCGGATTTCCACGGCCGGCCTCGTCGTCGGCAGCCTCGTGGCCGCGTGCGCCACCTATCAGGCGGCGCCGCTCGACCCGGCGGCTCGGCCGCGGGTCTACAACGCGCGGAGCACGACCGACTCGGGGCTGCTCGCCTTCCGTGCCGCCACGGGGGAATCTCCCGTCAGCAGCGTATGGTCGCCCTCGGACGTGGCCCTCGCGGCCTTGTACTTCCAGCCGTCGCTCGATGAGGCCCGCGCTCGTCTCAAGTCGGCGGAAGCTGCCGAAGTCACCGCTGGTGCCCGGCCCCGTCCGGGCCTCGGCGGTTCGCTTGAACGAAACCTGGAATCGAGCGCGGAAGACTCGCCCTGGGGGGCGCAGCTGACCGGCACCTTCACGATCGAACTTGGCGGCAAGCGCGGTGCCAGGCAGGCGATCGCCCGCGCCGGCACGGTCGCAGCGGAGGCCTCGCTCAAAGGCGCGGCGTGGGACCTCGCGATGACGGCGCGCCAGTCGGCGCTGGAGTCGGCAGCGGCGCGGGGCCGCTACGACGATGCCGGCCGCGAACTCGGCACCGGCGATTCGCTGCTCCCGCTGCTCGAGGCGCGCTACCGCGAGGGCGCGGCCAGCCAGGCGGACGTGGCCCAGTTCCGAACCGATGTCCAGTCCGCCCGGCTGGAGCGCCAGCAGTTCGAGATCCGCTGGCGGCAATCCGAGGCAGAGGTGGCAGGCCAGGCGGGAATGCCGCCGGAACGGCTCCGCGCGGTTTCGCTCTCCGGTGAATCCGTGGCCGGGTGTGGTCCGATGGTGGACCTTTCCCGCGACTCGCTGCAGTATCTCGTCCTCGGTTCCCGGTGGCCGGTCGCCCAGGCGCTGGCCGAGTACCAGGTGGCTGAAGGGCGGCTCAGGCTGGAAATCGCCAGGCAGCGCCCGGATCTCGAACTGGGTCCCGGGCTCTTCTTCGACCACGGCATCACCCGGTTCCTCATCAATTTCGCCCTGCCCGCGCTGCCCGGCGGCAACACGGGTCCGATCGGCGAAGCGGAGGCGGCCCGGCGCACGGCGGCAGCGCACGTCGCGGTCGTCCAGGAAGCGGTGCTGATCGAGGCCGATGCCGCACTGGATCAGTGCGAGGGTCTGTCCCGCGAGCTTGCCGCGGCCGATTCGGTAGAGGCGGCGGCCCGGGCCAGGGAGCAACTGACCCGCGCCGCGTACCAGCGCGGAGAAGTGACCCGCCTCGAGGTGGGATTTGCCAGCCTGGCCGCGGTGCGGGCCGCCGTGGCACACAACGAGTCGATCCGGCGCGGGCGTCTCGCACGGGCACGCCTCGAAGCGGCGATCGGCGTATGGCCGGTGGATGGGCCCGTACGCTGGCCAGACGTGACCCTCCAGCCTGTCCGGCAGGAACCCAAGGAGGCGCCGTGAACCGCAATATTGTCCTTGGCGGGGTGCTGCTCGTCGTGGCGGCCGGCGTGCTCTATGCCTACCGCTCCCACCTCCGATCCAGCCGCGGTGGTGACGACGCTCCCGTAGTAGCGCCGTCCCGGCTGGTGGAGTCGAACGGAGAGGTGCTGGTCCGCCTGGATTCGGCGGGGGCGAGGCTGGCCTCGCTCAAGCTCGCCGCCCTGCGAACGGCAAGCGGCGCGGATGCCGTGGAGCTGCGCGGCGAAATCGCCACGGATCCCGATGCGATCACCGTGATCCGGGCGCCGGTATCCGGCCGGCTTGCTGCAGGCGAGGGTCGCGCCTGGCCGGTGTACGGCGATCGCCTCGCCACGGGTGAAGAGGTGGCGGTGGTCTCGGATGCCCGGCCCCTGACCGTTCCGCGCGGCGGCACCGTCACCCGGCTACTCGCCCGCCCCGGGGCCATCGTGCAGGCCGGTGATCCCCTGCTCGAGCTCACGGACTTCAGTCGCCCTGTCGTGCGAGTCGCCTGGACGTCGGAGGCGCCGGCCCAGCCAGCCCGGGAAGTGTCCGTGCACCAGGGGAGCGGACCACCCGGGTATCGGGCCACTCTCCTCGGCCCCGCAGCTGAAGCCGACCCCGTGACCCACACCGCGGCCTATCTCTATCGCCTCGACGGCTCCTGGGGCTCGGCCCGTCCCGGCATGCTCGTCGGCGTCAGCGTCCCATCAGGGAAGGGCCAGGTTCGGGGTGTGCTGATCCCCGCGTCCGCCGTCGTGCAGTGGGACGGCCTCGAGTGGGCCTGGGTGCGCCGCGAGGCCGGCAGCTATCAGCGCATGCGTGTGCCGACCGACCGGCCGGTGGCCGGAGGCTGGCTCGCCGGCGCTCCCTGGCAGGCGGGCGATTCGGTCGTGACCGCGGGCGCCGAGCAGCTCCTCTCGGAGGAATTCAGGGCGCGGGTCACCGTCGGCGACGAAGTGGCGGAATAGGCGGTGCTGAACCGGCTCATCGCCTTCGCGGTCGGGCGGCCCGGGATCGTGACCGGCCTCGCCGCGGCGCTGGTGATCTTCGGGCTCAACGTGCTGAGCCGCGCCAAGGTGGACATCTTCCCCGAGTTTGCCCCGCCGCAGGTCCAGATCCAGACCGAAGCACCCGGTTTTTCACCCGAGCAGGTCGAGGTGCTGGTCACCCGCCCGATCGAGTCCGTGCTCAACGGGATGAACGGCCTTGCCGTGCTCCGGTCCCAGTCGATCCAGGGACTTTCCCTGATCACGGCCGTCCTTGGCGAAGACATCGATGTCCGGCAGGCCCGGCAGCTGCTCGCGGAGCGACTGGGAGAGGTCACGGGACGTCTGCCGGCGGGCGTGGAACCTCCCGTCGTGAGTCCGCTCACCTCTTCTTCGAGCACGATCCTGGTCGTGGGCGTCACCTCGGAGACCCGTTCGCTGCAGGAGGTGCGGAGCTTCGTCGACTGGACGCTGAAGCCCCGGCTGCTCGCCGCACCGGGCGTGGCCAAGGTGGCGGTATTCGGCGGGGAGGTGCGCCAGTTCCAGGTGCAGGTCCACCCCGCCCGGCTCCGCGCGCTCGCCGTTTCGGTTCCCGAAGTCGTGGAGGCGGCCCGGCGCGCCACGGGCGTCCGGGGAACGGGCGTCATCGACAATGCGAGCCAGCGCATCGTGGTCCGGGCGGAGGGCCAGCTCACGACGCCGGAAGCCATCGGGGCCAGCGTGCTGCGCCCGGGAGAGGCCAGTGCGGTCCGTCTGCGGGACGTCGCCGATGTCGTGGCGGCTCCGGAAACTCCCTTTGGCGACGGAACGGTGAACGGCAGGCGCGGCTGCGTGATCGTGGTCTCCGCCCAGCTCGGCGCCAACACGCGGGACGCGCAGTCGAACGCCGAAGCGGCGCTGACCGATCTCGCACCGGCGATTGCCGCGGCCGGACTCACACTCCATCCCGGGCTCTTCCGGCCCACCGAATTCATCGACCTGGCCATCGGCAACCTGACCCGCTCGCTCCTGCTCGGCGCGGTCCTCGTGTCGGTCATCCTGCTCCTCTTCCTCGGCGATGTGCGCGCCGCCGCCGTTTCCCTCACCGCGATTCCGCTCTCGCTCCTTGCCGCGGTGGCGGTGCTGGGCCAGTTCGGCTTCGGGCTCAACACCCTCACGCTCGGCGGCCTGGCCATCGCGCTCGGCGAGGTGGTCGATGATGCCATCATCGATGTCGAGAACATCGCCCGCCGTCTCAGGATCAACCGCCAGCTGGCGGAACCGCGATCGCCCGCGGCAGTCGTGCTCACGGCGTCGGTCGAGGTGCGCAGCAGTGTGACGTACGCGACTTTCGTGGTCGCCCTTGTCTTCCTTCCGGTGCTGCTCCTTTCCGGCGTGCAGGGAGCGCTGTTCCGCCCGCTGGCCCTCGCGTACATCCTGGCGACGCTGGCTTCACTGCTCGTCGCTTTGACCGTCACACCCGCGCTGACCCTGCTGGTGCTGGGGCGTCGCGAACGACGGCGGAACGACCCCGCGGTCCTGGCCTGGCTCAAGGCGCGCTATCGCGCCGCCCTGGAAGACATGGCGCCCCATCCACGGACGGTGAGCGTAGTGGCCCTGATCCTCTGCCTGGGGGCCGCGGCCACGATCCCGTGGTTTGGCACCAGTTTTCTGCCCGAGTTCCGGGAAGGGCACTACCAGATTCACATGTCGCTCGTGCCGGGCAGCTCGCTCGAGGAATCGGTGCGGCTTGGTAACATCGTGACCGCGGCACTCCTCGCCGATTCGCGGGTGCGCAGCGTCGCGCAGCGCGCCGGACGGGCCGAGCTGTCCGAGGACACCTGGGGCACCCACTACAGCGAGCTCGAAGTGGATATCCGGCCGCTCAAGGGCCGCGAATCCGAAACCCTGCAGCAGGACCTGCGGGAGCGCCTGGGGAAGATTCCCGGGGTGAACTTCGCCATCCGCGGTTTCCTGGCCGAGCGGATCGAGGAGACCCTGACCGGTTCGACCGCCTCGCTGGTGCTCAAGTTCTACGGCGATGACCTCGACAGTCTCGATGCCGCGGCACGCCGGGGCGCCGCGATGCTGGGCACGGTGCGCGGCGCCACGGATGTGCAGTACGATCCGCCGCCCGTCGTGCCCGGCCTCACGATTCGCCTCCGGCCGGCCGATGTCAGCGGGACCGGCCTCCGGTCGGATGAGGTCCTGTCGGCGATCGAGACCGCCACCCGGGGCACTGAAGTGGGCCAGGTTTACGAGGGCGGGAAAACCACGAAGCTGGTCGTCGTGCTCGACTCGGCATCCCGCAGCGGCGCCGCGGCGCTCGGCCGGCTGCCGCTGTTCAATACCGACGGGCGGATGGTCGAACTCCACCAGGTGGCAGATCTGCTGCCCGGGTCAGGGCGCTTCGTCGTGGCGCACCAGGGCTCACGCCGCCTGGTGACGGTGACGGCCAACGTACAGGGCCGTGACGAAGGCTCCTTCGCCGATGAAGTGCAGCGCCGCCTGCGGCGCGACGTGGTCCTCCCTTCGGGCGTGTATGCGGAAATCGGTGGAACGGCGAGGGCGCGGAAGGAGGCGGTGCGGGAGCTGATGCTGTACGGCGGGCTGGCCGGTGCGGGCATCATCATGCTGCTGAGCCTCGCATTCGGCGAAGGCTCACGCCTGATGCTGGTGCTCGCCAACCTGCCGTTCGCGATGGTGGGCGGGGTGCTGGCCGTGTTCGCTACCGGGGGCGTACTGTCGCTCGGCTCGCTGGTCGGCTTCGTGACGCTCTTCGGCATCGCCACCCGGAATGCGGTCATGCTGATTTCGCACTATGAACACCTGGTGGCTCGGGAGGGGATGAGCTGGGGCAGGGAGACTGCGCTCCGCGGCGCCATCGAGCGCCTGGGCCCGATCCTCATGACGGCGGCGGTGACCGGCCTTGCCCTCCTGCCGCTCGCGATCGGCAGCGGCGATCCTGGACGGGAGATCGAGGGTCCCATGGCCATCGTGATCCTCGGCGGACTGGTCACGTCGACCCTGCTCAGTCTCTTCGTCCTGCCGGTCCTTGCGCTGGCACTCGGCCGGTTTGGTGCACGGCCGGAGGTCCCGTCTATCCCTCGATCCTGAGCCGGACGGCGGACGGGTCGTAGGCGTCGAATCTCCGTCCCAGCCATGCCGCGAACCAGCGGGCCTCGAGCCCCAGTCCGAGGGCGGCCAGGATGGCGGCCGGAATCAGAATCGCCGGACCGATCCTGTCGATGCCGACATAGATCACGCTGGCCGCGGTGCCCAGGGGAATGGCTCCAGCCACGCCGAGCAGAATCACCGTCGAGAGCAGCGCCATGAGGTTCTGCCCCGTGGTTTCAATGCCCGGCGCCCTCGGCCCGCGGCGCACCCACTCCGGAAAGAGCAGTGCCCCCGCGTTGTAGATCCCGACGGCCAGCCAGTTGAGCAGTGGCAGCACGAGGACGAGTGCGAACCAGCCGGCGACGAGCAGCACGCCAGGCACCTCCGCGTTGACGGCCCCGGCCCAGAGGCCCCAGGCCGCCACGGCAAGCAACAACAGCTGGTAGGCGCTGAGAATGACGGCAGAGGCCAGGATCTCCCCGGCCACGACTGAGCTGCCGCGGACGGGGTAGCTCCGCAGCAGATCGATCCGGGCCAGATCACGCCGCAGATCGTATCGTACCCATTGCGGCCCGATCACGACCAGGAATCCGGCCCAGAACAGCGCGAACCACCCGACGACCTCCCGCAGGCTCCCTTCCGGCTCCATCACCCCGAACACCAGGGTCCCCATGACGGGCACGCCGAGGGCGAGAATCGTGGGGCGGGAAAGGGAGCGCAACTGTGCCTGGAGATTCTTCCAGGCCACTGCGACGGCGGGTGTCGCCCGGGCGGGGAGCTTGAGCCCTCGTGGCGGCGGCGCAGCCTCCCGGCCCGGCTCCCTGGCGAGCCGGCGCGCCCGGCGGCTCGAGGCCTCCACCGCGGCTTCTTCGAAGCGGGTGTCCGCCCGGGTAACCCAGAACACATGCAGCAGCAGCAGCCCGAGGGAGGGGACCATGAGCCGGGCCCAGCTGGTCAGATCAGGGGCAATGGTCGGGGCGAGCAGGGTCCGGACGGGCCAGGTCACGGCGGCAACGACGGGCTGATTGACGAGCTCCCCCAGGGCGCCGAGGAACGCGGGAAGACCGATCCGCCAGGCCAGGGAGAGCACCGGCCACTGCTGGATCACGAACAGCGCCGGAATCGCCAGTGCCACGGCTGTGAACCCGATGAGCGCCGCCCGCCGCCACCGGCCGACCGAACCCCGTTCCGCGAGGGCGGCGCGCGTGAGCGCCGCACCGAGACGATGCAGGTAGAGGGTGCCGTAGCAGGCCCAGAATCCAATGGCACGGAGCACCCAGGTGGTGGCTCCGAGGCCTGTGCGCCGCGCCAGCAGGCTCGACAGGAGGGCGCTGAGAAACAGGAGGAACTGGACCCGGGCCAGCTTGAAGAGGAGCAGCTGCCGGCGGGTGATCGGGGCGGGGAAGAGAAAGGTGAGCTCCGCCGGCGTAAAGGCGAGCGGTCCCCGGTCCTTCTCGGTAATCCACCAGCGCAGGGCGGTCAGGGTGAAGATCGCCGCCATCACGTCGAGGGCGTGGCTCGAGGTGCGGGCCGAAGCCTGCGCCACATGGATCGGCCCCACGAAGACCAGCCAGATGTACCCTGCGCCCAGCAGGTAGACGATCAGGTAGCGCGGCCCCGAGGCCCGGCGGCGGAAGGCGCGCCACCAGTTGCGGAACCGGGCCCGGGTGAGGAACCAGAGCGCGCCACCGCTCATTTGCCGGCTTCGCCGTCGCCGGTGACCGAGAGAAAGATCGCCTCCAGCCCGTTGAGTCCGGGGTACGCTTTGGCCAGTTCCTGCTGGGTGCCGGCCGCGGCAATCGCTCCCCGATGGAGGAAGAGGAGGCGGCTGCAGATTTCCTCGATCAGCGGGAGCAGGTGCGAACTAAGCACGATCGCGGCGCCCGCGCGGGCGCGGGCCAGGAGCAAGTCCTTGACCTGGCGAATCCCGACGGGGTCGAGACCCGTGAGCGGTTCGTCCATGAGCAGCAGCGCGGGGTCGTGGATCAGCGCGCAGGCCAGGGTCAGCTTCTGTTTCATGCCGCGGGACAGCTCGTCCGCCAGCGAACGGCGCTTCGGGAGCAGCTGGAACTGGTCAAGGAGCGCCTCACGCCGCTTCGGATCGTCGGGGCAGCCGTACAGGCGGGCCGTGAATTCCAGGTGCTCTTCGGCCGTGAGATACTCGAAGAGCGAAGGTTCGTCGGGCACGAAGGCCAGCGCGCCTTTGGCCTTGAGCGGATCGGTACCCAAGTCGTGGCCGGCCACCACCACTTTGCCCGATGTCGCCGGAAGGATGCCCGCGATCGTCCTCAGCGTCGTGGTCTTGCCGGCCCCATTGGGACCGACCAGCCCGAGGATCTCCCCGGGGCCGACCCGGAAGGTGAGGCCTTGCACCGCCGGGCGGTCGCCATAAAGCTTTGTCAGGCCTTCGACTTCCAGCATGCCCTCTCCTCCGGGACCGGGCTGAAACTATCTTGGGAGCCGGCTCGTTACTTATTGAAACACTTCAACTTGCCGGCGGATACATGCGCAACTACTGGCTGAAGATCGTTTTCGGCGCCTTTGGCGTCTTCCTCGTGGGGTTCACCCTCGTGTCGCTCTTCCGGCACGCCAAGCATTCGGTTGTCTCCACCTTCGAATCCACCGACCCGATCTCCCTTCCGATCCCGTTCCTCGACTTCAGGCTCGATGGCCGCAAGCTTGGCGAGATCAGCCGGGTGGTGCTGCTCCGGAACGACCCTCAGCACATCGCCGGAGTGACGGTGGTCCTGAGCCTCGCCGATTCGCTGCGGGACGGCCTCACTCAGTGCCTCCTGACCGTCGACAACGTCGACCAGATGAACGACAAGAGCACCTTCCGCTGCCAGAATGCGGCAGACACGGCCGGACAGACGCTGGTTCCGTTCGGCAAGATCGCCTTCAAGGGCGGGAGCGAGGATACCCTGCCGCTGCTGATGCCCGCCAAGGCGGTCGAGGACATTCAGCGCATCTCCTTCAGACTCAACAGTAACGGAGTCTCGGTGGATCAGGAGCCTGATTCGCTGCAGGAAGTCCGGGATTCGATTCACGAGGCGATCCTCGACTCGCTGAACGATCTCGCCGAGCACCGCTCGGACTCGCTCCAGCATGCGGCCGAGCACCTGGCGGATTCGCTGGCGGACGCGGCGATGCGGAAGTCAGGTGGGACGTCCGTGAAGGTGCAGGCGGGATCGAAGCGGGGTGCGACTGCGGTGCAGGTGTCGCCCCCCAAGCCTCCGGCGCGGCCGGCGGCCAAGGCCACACCCGCGCCGACGACACCGTAGGCATCGCATGCTCCTGGTTCTCGATAACTACGACAGCTTCACCTACAACCTCGTCCAGTACTTCGGCGATCTCGGGGTCGAGCCGGTGGTCCACCGGAACGACGCCCTGACGGTCGCAGAGGCCCTGGCGCTCGGCCCTGAAGCGATCGTGATCTCGCCGGGGCCGGGTACCCCGGACAAGGCGGGAATCTCGATCCCGCTCGTCCGCGCCGCCGCGGCCGCCTCGATCCCGCTGCTCGGCGTCTGCCTCGGCCACCAGGCCATCGGCGAGGCCTTCGGGGGCAGGGTGCTTCGGGCGGGACGGCTGATGCACGGCAAAACCACCGCCATTGCCCACCGGGGCCAGGGCCTCTTCGAGGGGATTCCGGCCCCGCTCACGGTCATGCGGTACCACTCCCTCGTAGTGGAATCGGAATCTCTCCCCGCCGACCTGGCCGTGACCGCCTGGTCCTCCGATCGCCCGGCCGAAAGCGAAATCATGGCGGTGCAGCACCGCGCGCGGCCGATTTACGGGGTCCAGTTTCACCCCGAGTCCATCGCGACCGAGCATGGCCGGACCCTCCTCAGGAACTTTCTGAACCTCGCCGGCGCGGCCGCCTCCGGCGTACTGGCGTCGGGGGTGACTTCAGAACCTGGGTGAAGCGTGTTCGCGGTGCCGCGAGACCGCGATGAGAAACCACTTGAGCCCACCTCGAAACTCCATTCTAAGTCCTTGCCTCTCTATGACATAGGAAGCAATCGCCCTCGCTCCTGAAAAGTCAGGCATGAGTTTTGACACGGGCGCGGTCCCTTATTACGTTGTGTGATGCCCGTCCTCGGTGTGATTCCCGCACGGCTCGGCTCGACCAGACTACCCCACAAGCCCCTGCAACTTCTGGCCGGTGAGCCGCTCGTGAACCGGGTGGCGGAGCGGGTGCGCGACCATGCGGTGGTTGATCGCCTGGTGGTGGCCACCGATTCCGCCGAAATCGCCCGGGTGGTGGAGCGCACCGGGGTCGAAGCGGTCATGACGCACGATCGCCATCTGACCGGCACCGAACGGGTGGCGGAAGTGGCTTCGAAACCCGAGTTCGCCGGCTTCGACACGATTCTCAATATCCAGGGGGACGAACCCTTCGTCACGCTGGAGGCGCTGTCGGGATCGCTGGCCCGCGTCCGTCAGGGCGACGATGTCGGCACGGCCGCGGCGCCGCTGGATCCCGACCTGGTGGAGGATCCGGCCCGGGTCAAAGTCGTGACGGACGCCAGGGGCAGGGCCCTCTACTTTTCCCGGGCGGTGATTCCATTCCGCCGGGACGCCGGTGAGTCCGCCGCGGGGCTCTACTGGCAGCACCTCGGCGTCTATGCCTATACCCGCCCGGCGCTGGCCCGTTGGGTGGCCTTGCCCCCCTCCAGCGCCGAGCTGGCCGAGAAACTCGAACAACTGCGCGCGCTGCAGGATGGCATGAGCATCGGCGTCGCGCGCCTGACCGAGCCGGCCCTGCCCGGCATCGACACTCCTGACGATCTGCGCCGGGCTGAGGCGCAATGGCACGCTCCTGCGAGGTAATCTGATGTCTCCTGCTCCGTCGAACCCCGGCACCAAGTACATCTTCGTCACCGGCGGCGTGGTCTCCTCCCTCGGCAAAGGCATCGCCGCGGCCTCGCTGGGCCGCCTGCTCGTCGAGCGGGGACTCAGCGTGACCATGCAGAAATTCGATCCCTACATCAACGTCGATCCCGGGACCATGTCGCCGTTCCAGCACGGCGAGGTGTTCGTGACGGACGACGGGGCGGAAACCGACCTCGACCTGGGCCACTACGAGCGGTACATCGACCGCTCCCTCTCGCAGATGAACAACATCACCACCGGCCGGATCTACCAGGCGGTGATCAACAAGGAGCGGCGGGGCGAGTACCTCGGCAGCACGGTGCAGGTCATCCCCCACATCACGGACGAGATCAAGAACTGCATCCGGCGCACCGCGCCGGGCCACGACGTGGTCATCACCGAGATCGGCGGCACCGTGGGCGATATCGAATCGCTGCCGTTCCTCGAGGCCATCCGCCAGTTCCGCCAGGAAGTGGGGCGGGACAACTCGCTGTTCATCCACCTCACTCTGGTGCCCTACATCGCGGCGGCCGGCGAGGTGAAGACCAAGCCGACGCAGCACTCGGTCCGCGAGCTCATGGAAATCGGAATCCAGCCCGACATCCTGATCTGCCGCAGCGAGCGCCCCATTTCGGCGGACATCAAGCGCAAGATCGCGCTGTTCTGCAACGTCGATTTCGGCTGCGTGGTGGAAAGTCCCGACGTTCGCTCGATCTACGAGATTCCGCTCCGGTTCCTCGACCAGGGGCTGGACCGCGAGGTGTGCCAGCGGCTCAAGCTGGAAACCAAGGAGCCTGATCTTCGCGGCTGGAAGATGATGACCGAGCGGATCCTCAATCCGGCGGAGCGGGTCAAGATCGCGGTGGTGGGGAAGTACACCGACCTGCACGACGCCTACAAGTCGGTCGCCGAGGCGCTGCTCCATGGCGGCATCCCGCACGAAGTCGGGGTCGACATCGACTGGATCAGCAGCGACAAGTTCACCGATCAGCAGGCCGCGGGCGAATTGCTGGCGGGTCACGACGGACTGCTCATCCCGGGAGGGTTCGGCGTGCGCGGGATCGACGGGATGATCGAGGCCATCCGCTGGGCGCGCGAGCACGACCTGCCGTTCTTCGGGATCTGCCTCGGACTCCAGATCGCGATCATCGAATTTGCCCGGCATGTCTGCGGCATGACCGGCACCAACAGCACCGAGTTCGAGCCCGAGTGCGACAGCCCGGTCATCGCCCTGATGGCCTCGCAGAAGAACGTGACGGACATGGGCGGTACCATGCGGCTGGGCGCCTATCCCGCGCGGCTCAGGGCGGGCAGCCGCGCGGCCCAGGCGTATGGCAGCACGGATATCAGCGAACGCCATCGCCATCGCTGGGAAGTGAGTAACGCCTATCGGGACGTGCTGGCAGAGCATGGGCTCCGGTTGTCCGGGCAGTCACCGGATGGCGGGCTCGTCGAGGTCATCGAACTGCCCAACCATCCCTGGTTCCTGGGCTGCCAGTTCCATCCGGAACTGAAGAGCCGGCCCAACCGGGCCCATCCACTGTTTGCGGGCTTCATCGGCGCGGCACTAAGAAAAAACCGGGCCGACCGTGACGTGACGCCGCACGCGGCGCCCAGCGCGCTCGCCACTTCCCGAAGCTGATGTCCTGGACCTTTGCGCGGGCTCCGTTCCTGATCGCGGGCCCGTGCATGGTCGAGCCCGGAGACGTCCTCCCTCGGGTGGCGGACCGGCTGGCGGCCATCAGCCAGCGGCTGTCGCTTCCCATCTGCTTCAAGGCTTCCTTCGACAAGGCCAACCGCGCCCGAGCCTCCGGTGAACGAGGTCCCGGACTCGAGGAGGGGCTGCGCGCCCTCGAGGCGATCCGCAAGCGGACGGGCCTCCCGATCCTCACCGACATCCACGAAGCGGACCAGGCGGCGCCTGCGGCCGAGGTTGTCGATGCGCTGCAGATCCCGGCGTTTCTCTCCCGGCAGACGGATCTCCTCCTTGCCGCCGGCCGGACCGGCCTCCCGGTGAACATCAAGAAGGGGCAGTGGATGGCCGCCGACGCGATGGCCGGCGCCGCGGAAAAGGCCCGCCAGGCCGGTGCGTCCGAGGTGGCCGTGACCGAACGAGGCACCTTCTTCGGCTACGGTGACCTGGTGGTGGACATGCGGAACTTCGCCCGCCTGCGTGAGGCGGCCGCGGCGCCCGTGATCTTCGATGCCACCCACAGCGTCCAGCAACCCGGGCGGGGCGAGGGCGGCAGCAGCGGCGGCGCGCGCGAGCACATCCCGGCGCTGATCTGTGCCGCGGCCGCCGCCGGGGCGGACGGCTTCTTCATCGAGACCCATCCGGACCCTGCCAAGGCCCTGAGCGACGCGGCGACCCAGTGGCCGCTCGACCGCCTCGAGTCACTGCTGACCCGCACGCTCGAAATCCGGCAGGCGGCGGCATCCTCCCATGATTGACCCGGCCCGGGCTCGCGCGGTCCGTCTGCTCGGCCTTGATGTGGACGGGGTCCTGACCGACAACGGCGTCTACATGGGCACAGTCGCCGGCGAATCGGTGGAGTTCAAGCGATTCGACATCCAGGACGGGCTGGGTCTCGCCGTCACCAGGCTCATGGGACTCGAGGTCGTCTGGGTGAGCGGGCGCAGCTCGCCCGCGACGACGGTCCGCGCCGCCGAACTGGGAATCGAGATGGTGCAGGACTCGAGCGCCCGGAAGCTGCCGGCCATCGAGGCAATGCTCAGGAAACGCGGGCTCGACTGGTCTCAGATGGCCTTCGTCGGCGATGATCTCGCCGACGCGCCGATCCTGCGCCGGGTCGGGGTGCCGATCGCGGTGGCCAATGCGGTGGCGGAGGTCAAGGCGCTGGCCATGCACGTCACGCGGGCCCCGGGCGGTTCGGGTGCGGTCCGTGAAGTCGTCGAGACGCTGCTGGCCGCACGCGGAGAGTGGGAGGAAGGAGTCCGCCGCTATCTCAGGGAGAGAGATCCGGATGCCGGGGCCCTCGCCGGCTGAGATCGGCCGCCGGGTCATCCGGCTCGAAGCCGCCGAACTTTCCCGGACCGCGGAGCGGCTGGGAGAGAGCTTCGGTGCGGCGGTCGAATTGCTGGCCGCGGCCAGGGGGCGTGTCATCGTGTCAGGGGTCGGGAAGTCGGGCCTCATCGCGCGGAAGATCGCCGCGACCCTGACCTCGACCGGCACCCCCGCCACCTACCTCCATCCGGTCGACAGCCTGCACGGCGATCTCGGCATGGTGGGACGGGACGATGTGGCGATCGTGCTCAGCAAGAGCGGCGAAAGCGACGAACTGGCTGGCCTGCTCGCCGCGCTGGAGCGGCTGGCGGTGCCTGTCATCGCGATCACGGGCGGTGAGCAGTCGATGCTGAGCCGTCTGGCCCGGGTAACCCTCGACGGCTCGGTCACCGAGGAGGCCTGTCCGCACGACCTGGCCCCCACGACCAGCACCACCGTGGCACTGGCCTTGGGCGACGCCCTGGCCGTGGCACTGATGGAGGTCAAGGGATTCCGCCGTGACGATTTTGCGGCGCTCCATCCTGGCGGGGCGCTGGGGCGCAAGCTGCTGCTCAAGGTGCGGGATGTCATGATCCCCGCCCAGCCGCTGCAGGCCTCCGTCACGATGCGCGATGTGATCCTGGCCCTGGCCCACCAGCGCGGTCTTGCGATCCTCGTCGAACACGACCGGCTGGCCGGCGTACTTTCGGCCGGCGATCTCTCCCGGCTGGCGGGGGCCAAGTCCGAACTGCTCCAGCTCAAGGCGGCGGATGTCATGACGCGGACGCCCCGCACCGCGGCCCCCGACGACCTGGCGGCCTCGGCGGTGGGGAAGATGGAGCGGTTCGGCATCATGGCGCTGCCGGTCGTGGACGCCGAAGGCCGGGTCGCGGGGGTGGTCCATCTGCACGATCTGATGCGGGCGGGGGCGGTATGAGGCGCTTCGCGCGGGGGGGCAGGGGGGCAGCGGGGCAGACGACACACGAGTCGGATGCCCGTCACGAGTTCGGGACGAACCTGTCCGCCTTGATCGTCCTGACCGCCCTGTCCGCCCTGTCAGCCTGTGCGGATCAAGGCGCCAAGCCGCCCACCACCGCGACGGCCGCCGACAGCGCCGACCAGGTGCTGATCAACATGCAGCACTATCTCGGCCAGGACGGGCTGCGGCGCAGCGTGGTGTTCGCTGACACGGCCTATATCTATGAGGCCACCCACGTCATCGACATGCGCAAGGTGCGGGTGGTCTTCTTCACCTCCGGCGGCGATACCAGCTCCGTGATCACCGGCGATCGCGGCATCTACCACACGCTCGAGGGCACCATGACAGCGACGGGCCACGTCGTGGCGCGCACGCCGGATGGGCGCCTGCTGCACACCGAAAAGCTCAATTACGTCAAGCAGAGCAACCAGATTTCGTCCGACACACCCTTCATCTACGACAGGGGCGCCGAGCACCTGGAGGGGAACGGGTTTACCACGGATCCGTCGTTCGTGAACGTGGTGACCCAGCAGCCCAAGGGCGGCGAGCGGAAGAAGGGCAAACCGGGCGGCGGCATCGCGCTCCCGGGACAGTGACAGGCCGTGCGCACCGCAATCGTCGCCCTGTTCGCGCTGGCATTGGGATTGAGCCGGCAGGTCGAGGCCCAGGCCCCGACGCCGGACGCGAAATGCCGGTTCCAGATTGGCCATGTGGACCGGACCGGCACCCAGCTCACGGTAGCGCCCGGAATCGTGAACTACTTCGCCGGCGGCGATGTGTTCCTGTACTGCCTTGGTACCACGACGTCGATGCGCAGCGATAGCGTGGCGTCCTACGGCGCCACGCGGACGGTCGAATTCATCGGCCACGTGGTGTACACCGACACCGGCTCGATCGTGATGAAGGCCGATCGCGGCACGTACTTCCGCGATGCCGACCGCTGGGAAGCCAGGGGCCACGTCGAAACCGTGACCATCAAGAGTGGCTCGACGCTGACCGGCCCTTCGCTCGACTACCTGCGGGTGGTCAAGGGAGTCCGGGACACGGCGGAGCTGTATGCGGTGTCACGCCCGACGATCCACTTCGTACCCACCGGCAGGTCGGGCGAAAGCCGCGAACCCTATGTGATCGTGGCGGACCGGGTGCGAATGAAGGGTGATGACCGGGTGTGGGCCGGCGGGAAGGTGACCATCGACCGGAGCGACTTTGCCGCCCGGAGCGATTCCCTCCGCCTCGACACCGGGGCCGGCAACGACGGCACACTGATCGGCGATCCGGTCCTGCGCGGCCTCGGGCGCGACTCGTTCAACCTGACCGGGGTGCGGATCGATCTGCGCTTTCTCAATCGCTCGCTCGACTACGTGACCGCCAAGGGGAATGGCCACGCGGTCAGCGCCAATCTCGACCTCAAGGCGGACACGATCGGTCTCGACCTGGAGAACGAAAAGCTGGTGCAGACCCTGGCCTGGGGAGACAGTCTGCGTCCCGATGCGTTCTCCGCCGACTATCGGTTGCGGGGTGACTCGATGGCGTTTGACACTCCCGCCGAACGTCTCACCGAAACCCGGTCATTCGGCAAGGCATGGGCCGGTGGACAGCCCGACAGCATCGGAGGCGAGCGGGACCAGATCTGGGGCGATACCCTCGTGGCCCGGTTCGGCACCGAGGACTCCGCCGGCACCCAGCGGACCAGGGTTCACGAACTCGAGGCGAGCAACAACGCGCGGTCCTACTACCGACTGGCCCCCAAGCAGAAGGGCGGCCGCCGCTCGATCAGCTACGTGAGGGGCAATCACATCCTCATTCAGATGAAGAAAGAGGTGGAGGGGGTAGCCCGCGTCGACGTCCGCGGCCAGGTGGAGGGCGTCCAGCTCGACCCGGTCGAGGCGCGCCCGGACACGACTGCAGCCGACAGCACGGGCAAGCCGCGGGCGTCCCAGTGAGCGGCGATCCGTTCGAAGGCCTGGGCCAGCGGGACCCGTCCGTGCCGCTGGCGCTGGCCGCGCTGGCCCGGGATGCCGCGGATGATGGCAGCCTTGCCTTTGCCGAGCTCGTGCTCGGCTACCGCGAGGCGTTCCTCGTCTGCTACCGCTCAGCCTACGGCGGGGCCGATCCCGAGCTCACCGGCGACCAGGTGCGCGAAAACCTGCTCGCGTCCGTGCTGCCGCGGCTGGCGGAAGAAGGATGGATCGAACCGCAGGGAGCCGATGGATGGGCCCTGGTCCGGAGCCGGGGAGAATGGTGGATCCACAGCCGGACCGACCGCCAGGGCGTGCGGGCCCGGCTGCTCGGGCTCGCGGAGCAGGGGTTCCTGGCGCCCGAGGTGGCGGCCGCGCCGGCCGCTGAACGCCGGGTCGTTCCCTCCGGCAGCATTCTCGAGGGGACTGGACTGGTGAAGAGTTTCCGGCGGCGCCGCGTGGTCAACGATGTCAGCGTCCGGGTTCAGCAGGGCGAAATCGTCGGCCTCCTCGGCCCCAACGGAGCCGGCAAGACGACCACCTTCTACCTGATCACCGGGCTGATCCAGCCCGACGAGGGAGAGGTCCGGCTCGACGATCGTGATCTGACCACGGCCCCGATGTACCAGCGTGCCCGGGCTGGTATCGGGTACCTGGCCCAGGAGCCGTCGGTCTTCCGTCGGCTCACCGTCGAGGAGAACATTCTCGCCATCCTCGAGCTGCTGCCGATCGGCCGCGAGGAGCGGCGCCGGCGGCTGGAGCAGCTGCTGGACGAGCTCTCGCTCAAGCACCTGCGGAAGAGCCGGGCCTACTCCCTTTCGGGTGGCGAGCGGCGGCGGCTCGAGATTACCCGTGCGCTGGTGACCAATCCGAAGTTCATGCTGCTCGACGAGCCGTTTGCCGGAGTGGATCCGATCGCCGTTCACGACATTCAGACCATCGTCGCCGGCCTGCGGCACCGGGGCATCGGCGTGCTGATCACCGATCACAACGTGGAGCAGACGCTGGACATCGTCGATCGCGCCTACATCATGTTCGAGGGCCGGGTGCAGGTCTCCGGCCCGGTCCGCGACCTGGTCTTCGACGACCGGGTGGCGGAGTTGTATCTCGGGCCCACCCTGGCGGCGCGCCTCCGGGCCCGGCTGGAGCCGGTCGCATGAAGACATCGCTTTCGCAGCAGGTCTCGCTCCGCCAGGATCTGCGGATCAATCCGCGGCTCTACCAGGCCATGGACATGCTGTACATGCCCATGCTGGACCTGCAGCAGCACCTGAAGCAGGAGTTGCTGAGCAATCCCTTCCTGGAGCTGGTCGAGCCGGAAGAGGAAGAGTCGAACGTCGAGAGCACCCAGGACCAGAAGGAGCGGGAAAAGAAGGAGTCCGAGCGGAAGGACGAGACCGACTGGGAGGAAATCCTGCTCAACGGTTTCGATGTGCCTGGCGGAGCGCGCGAAGAGTTCGAGTCGAAGGAATACATCGAGCCGGTCTCGGTGGAGCGGCAGGGGCTGGACGACCATCTGCGCGAGCAGCTCACCATGCTGGAGCTCACGCCGCGCCAGATGCTCCTGGCCGAGGAGTTCATCGGCAACATCAAGGAAGACGGGTACCTGGCGGCCAACCTCGAGGAATTGCTCGGCTCGGCCAATGAGCTGGTGGCCGAGCATGCCGAGCGCCAGGGCATCACCGAGAACATCCCGTACTTCACGATGGCCGAGGTCGAGGAGATGCTCGGGGTCATGCAGAAACTCGACCCGGCCGGGGTGGCCGCGCGGGACCTCCGCGAATGCCTGCTGCTGCAGATGAAAGACCTCGGTGACACCGGGAGTCTCACCTGGCGGCTGGTCAGCGACGCCTTCAGCGACCTCATCGCCCATCGCTGGAACGACCTGGGTCGGCGGTTCGGCGTCGAGCCGCAGAAGGTCCAGGAGGCGGCCGACCTGCTGGCCCGGTACGATCCCAAGCCCGGGCTCAAGTATTCCTCCCAGAGCGACGGGTACATCACGCCGGACCTGGTTGTGGAAAAAGTTGATGGCCGTTACCTCGTCTTCCTCAACGACACGGGGATGCCGCGGCTGCGGATCAGCCGCAGCTACCAGGAGCTGGCCCGGGACCGCAAGCGGTTCACCACCGAGCAGCGGGAGTTCATCGCCACCCGGATGAACAGCGCCAACTGGCTGGTGCAGGCCATCGAGCAGCGCCGCCAGACCATGCTCAAGGTGATGAATTTCATCGTCGACCGGCAGCGGGACTTCTTCGAGAAGGGCATCGAGTACCTCAAGCCGCTGACGCTGCGCGAGGTGGCCGAGGTCATCAACATGCACGAGTCGACGGTGAGCCGGGTGACGAACGAGAAATACGTGCAGACGCCCCGCGGGGTGCTGCCGCTCAAGTTCTTCTTCTCCAGCGCGCTGTCCACCTCGAGCGGCGAAGACGCCAGCGCCCGGTCCATCCGGGCCAAGCTCCAGAAGCTGGTGGCCGAGGAATCGACCGCGTCGCCCATCACGGATCAGCAGATCGTGCAGCTGTTCAAGGAGCAGGGCATCCAGATCGCCCGCCGGACCGTGGCCAAGTACCGGGACCAGCTGGGCATCCTGTCGGCGCGGATGCGGAAACGGGTATGAACCAGCTCCCGACGGCGCAGGCGGTGGATGTGAGCCTGCTCGTTCCGGCCAAGGACGAGGCGGAGAATCTCCCCGAGTTCCTCCGCCTCTGCCAGGAATCGCTCGGGAAGCAGTCCTTCACCTTCGAAGTGGTGGTGGTGAACGACGGCAGCCGCGACGCCACGGGGGAGGTGCTGCGCCAGCTGGCCCAGCAGTATCCTTTCCTCCGGGTCGTCACCCACCGGCGCCAGCGCGGCATCGCCGACGCTCTCCGTTCCGCGGGAGACGTCGCCCAGGGCGACGTATTCGTCTTCTACCCGGCCGATCTCCAGTACCTGCCGGAGGATGTTCCCGCGCTGGTCAATCCGATCCTGCAGGGCGAGGCGGACATCGTCACCGGCACCAAGCAGGGGAAGTACGAGAAGGCATTCGTCTCGGGGGTCTACAACCGGCTGTGCCGTTTTCTCTTCGGCGTGGACGCCACCGACCTCAACTCGGTCAAGGCGTACCGCCGGGAGATCATGCTGGGCGTCCCGCTGCGACCCGACTGGCACCGTTACATGGTGGTGATCGCGGTGTCCGATGGTTTTCGCCTGACATCGCGGCCGGTGCCGGTCTATCCGCGCCGCGCCGGGATCTCGAAGTTCACCTGGCGGCGGATTCCGGGTGGCGTGCTCGATCTGATCTCGGTCTGGTTCCAGCTCAAGTTCGGCCGCAAGCCGATGCTGTTCTTCGGCATGGCGGGGGCGTTCCTGTTCGCCATCGGGTTCGTGACCGGGATCGTCGCGCTGGTGCTCCGCTTCGGGTTCGACTTCGGCTTCCGGCCGTTCCTCAACCTGGTCGAAACGATGGTCATCAGCGGGATTGCGCTGTTCGGCTTCGGTTTTGTCGGTGAGATGATCGCGGGAATGCGGGAGGAGATGCTGGAGCTGGCGCGGCAGAACCGGAAGGACTAGCGGCCCTACCATCCGTGGCAGTGGCGATGCCACCGCCTGCACGTGATATTCCCCTTCCACACAGTTCGCCTCTCATCCAAGAGGCCCCGATCATGAACCGCACCCATCAGTTCGTGGGGAGCGCTCTGGCGCTCGCACTCCTGGCCGGTCCGGCCTGCAGCGATGACACTGGGCCCTCGGTAACTCATCCTGGAGCTTCGATCGCGCATACGTCTCCGCTTGGGGCGCGTCCGTTCGGGATCGCGGTCTCCTCCGGCGGGGCGGTCTACGTCACCCAGCTCGATTCGGCCCAGGTCACCAGGTTTAACCTGTCGGGAGACTGGATCGCGGCAGTGGCCGTTGGCAGCGTACCGACGGACGTGACGTTCTCTCCCGACGGCAAGACGGCGTATGATACCGACCAGGGCGACAATTCCGTCACCCGCATTGCCGTGGCGACCAACACCGCGTCCGGCACCACGGTGCTCGGAGGGAACACCTTCCGGGTCCGGGCCAGGTCAACCAAAGTCTTTGTGACCGACAACGCGGCGACGGTCTATGTCCTCGATGCCGCAACTGTCGCCAAGCTGGATAGCGTCACGGTCGGAGCGGATCCCAACGGCCTCGCCTTTTCTCCTGATGGCAGCCGGCTCTATGTGGCGACCTTCAGCGGCGGTATTGTCGATCTGGTGTCGCGCAGCACATTTGATGTGACGAGCAGCTATCCAGTGGGGGGAGCTCCCCAGGATATCGCGCTCACTCTGGACGGCTCCAACCTCTATGTCGCCAATGTCGCAGGTGGGGTGGGGATCTGGAACACGGCGACCGGAACGACCATCACCACGGTGCCCATGCCGGCCGCGACTTTCGGTCTCGCCATCACGCCCGACGGAAAGCAGGCCTGGGTGAGCGCGCCGGATCTGGGGCGGGTGTACATCATCAACACGTCGACCCGTGCCGTGATCGACTCCATACAGACCGATGGCCTTCCCATGCGGATCGCGTTCAGCGCGGATGGCAAGGTCGGCGTGATTGCGAACCAATCGGGGTGGGTCGACTTCGTCAGATGATCGAGCAGGAGGCTCGGTGCTCCGGGATCAGTCGCGGATGAGCCTGATCCCGTAGCGCCCGAAGAAGGTGTGCAGCTCCTCGGTGAGGGGACTTCCTCCGCGTGACCGGCTCTTGCCGCCCAGGTCAAGCCAGTCGATGCCGGCGGAGCGCAGC
>DATEHG010000120.1:0-47629 GCA_035279705.1 Gemmatimonadales bacterium | reverse complement strand
CGCCCGCGCTGGGGGCCGGGCCGGCCATCGGCCTGAGCCTGGCCTCACGATTGATTCTGACCCTGACCGAGGCCGCCGGCGGAGTGGCGGCGCTGGTCTGGAGCCGTCCTACTCAAGGAGAATCGCGGTGAATCAGCCGGCCCCGGAAACGGGATCCGCTCCCTACGAGCCCTCATGGCCCACGCTGGCCGCGCTCGGCGTGCTGTCGATCTGGGTGGCCATTCTCTCGCTGCCGATGCTCTCCGGCCAGTGGCTGGCCGGCCCCTGGAGCGACCAGTACTCGGCAGGCTACGCATTCCGCACGTGGGGCGCCGCCGAGTGGCACCGGACCGGGCATGTGCCGCTCTGGAATCCGACTCTCCTCGGTGGCATCCCTTTCCTTGGCGCCATGCACGGCGACGTGTTTTACCCGACGTCGTTCCTCCGGCTTCTCTGGCCCATGCCGCCGGTGATGAATTTCGGGTTCTTCCTGCACTTCATCCTGGCCGGGCTGTTCGTCTACCTGCTTCTCAGACGCCTCCGCCTGACCTGGGGCGCCTCGCTGGCGGGCGGGCTGGCGTACCAGCTCACGGGCCTGGTGGGCTCCTACCCGTCGCCGGGACACGACGGGAAGCTGTTCGCCTCGACGATGCTGCCACTCCTCCTGCTCGGTCTCGTGATGGGAATGCGGGACCGCCGCCTCGAAGGGTATGCCGTCGTCGCCGCGGCCGTGGGTTGCGCCCTGCTGGGCCATCCGCAGATCGGGTACTACACCCTGATCGCGGCGGGGTTGTTCGCGCTCTATCTCACGTTCGCCGATGAATCGGGCCGTGGCCCGGTCGCCATGCTGCCATGGCTGGCGGGAGCAGGGGTGGCGGTGGCCGTCGGGGTCGGTACCACGATGATCCAGATGATGCCGCTGTTCGCCTACGCACCGTACTCGCTCCGGTCGAAGGGCAGCGACCTGGGCTTCGACTGGGCCACGAGCTACGGCATTCCGTGGTCCCACGTTCCGGAGTTCGTCTTCTCCCGGTTCGTCGGCTCACGCGAGACGTACTGGAGCACCAACGGACTCAAACTCCACTCGGAGTACCTCGGACTTCCGGTGGTCGCGCTGGCGGTCGTGGGTGCCCTGGCCCCGAAGGGGCGGCTCAAGTACTGGCTCGGCGGTATCGGCGCCCTGTTCCTGATCGTGGCCCTCGCCTCGTCGACACCGCTCTACCAGGTCTGGTGGCGGCTGGTCCCGTACGCCGGACAGATCCGGGCACCGGGCATGGCGTTCTTCGTGGTCACCCTGGTCGTGGCCATCTTCGCCGCCTTCGGGGTCGAGCGCCTCGAGAAGAGGGAGCTGTCACGGGCGCCTCTCGTCTGGCTCGTGACCGGCGGTGCCGTGGTGCTGCTGGCCGTGACCGGTGCGCTCGGTTCGATGGCCATGGGCTGGGCGGTATCGCTTCAGGCAGAAGCTGGACGCACCCTCGGTCACGCGGCCGAAGCGGCACAGTCCGGCATCCGTTCCGGTGCCGCGACCAGCGGGGCCGCGCTCGTCCTCCTCGGGCTAGTGGCGTGGGCCTTCACCCGGGGCCGCTTGGCTGCATCCGCCCTGGTCCTCGGCGTCGCCGCCATCATCGGCACAGACCTCTGCCTCAACGCCAGACCGTTCTGGATCTACAGCCGGGCCGACAAGGAGATCTTCCGGCCCGACAGCGTGACCAACCGGCTGGCCGCGCTTCCCAGGCCCAACCGGGTGATCGAGGCCGGGCTGTATCCGAGCGACCACCTCATGGCATTCGGCATCAGTAACCTGTTCGGGGAGCACGGCAACGAACTGAGGGCATGGGATCACCTCTGGGGAGGCCGCAACGGCCGCTACAGCAACCAGGGATCGCGGGTGCTATGGGAGATGTGGGGGCTCAACTACCTCGCGTTGCCCAGCGGACAGGGGGCGCCCGACAGTATTCCCGGGTTCCGGGTGCTGGTGCGGGGCGCGGAAACCTCGACCGGGACACCCGCCACGATCTTCGAGCGCTTGCAGCCGATGCCGTTCGTCCGGGTCGTCCCGGGTGCGGTCAAGCTCGGTGAGGATGAGGCGGCCAAGGCCATCGTGTCTTCGCAGCCGTTCTACGACCAGCTCGTGCTGCTCGACAGCGCCTCGAAGCTCAATCCCGAGCCGCTGAAACAGCTGCCGGCTCCCCTGGGCATCACCATCACCTTCGAGGCGTATGAGGCCGGCCGGATGAAGTTCACCCTCAGTCAGCCGACGCCGGTGCCGGCTTACGCGGTCGTCGCCGAGAACTACTACCCGGACTGGCAGGCACTGGTGGATGGCCAGCCGGTAAAGGTGGAGCGGGGCAATGTCTCGATGATCACCGTTCCGCTCCCGGCCGGGGCGCGCACGGTGGAGCTCACCGTCCGGAGCGCGGCCTTCGAGCGCGGCAAGGCAATTTCCCTGGTCAGCCTGGCGCTCGTGCTGGTTGGAATGGTGGTACCGCCCCTCGACCGCCGGAGGCGGCGTGGCTGAGCGCGTCCTGGTCATTGTTCCGACCTACAACGAGGCGAAGAACCTCCCCCAGATCGTTCCCGCGATTCTGGCGCAGGACTCCCGCATCGAGATCCTGGTCGTCGACGACAACAGCCCCGACGGGACGGGCCGGCTGGCCGATGAGATGGGCAGGGCCGAGCCGCGGATCCACTGCCTGCACCGCAGCGCTAAGGAAGGGCTGGGGCGCGCCTACATTGCGGGGTTCCGCTGGGCGCTGGAACAGGGGTTCGATCTCATCTTCGAGATGGACGCCGATTTTTCCCACGATCCCACCTTCCTGTCCAAGTTCCTCGCGGCCGCCTCCGGCGCCGACCTCGTTCTTGGCTCGAGGTACAAGACCGGGGTCAACGTCATCAACTGGCCGGTGTCACGGCTGCTGCTCTCCCTCGGCGCCAATGCCTATGCCCGGTGGATCACCGGGATGCCGCTCACTGACAGCACCGGCGGGTTCAAGTGCTTCCGCCGCCAGGTGCTCGCCGCCATCGACCTGGACCAGGTCCGGTCCAACGGCTACGCCTTCCAGATTGAAATGAGTTTCCGGGCCTGGAAGAAGGGTTTCCGCATCGTGGAAGTGCCCATCATCTTCCACGACCGGGTCGAGGGACAGAGCAAGATGAACAAGCGCATCGTCCGGGAAGCGGTCTGGATGGTCTGGTGGCTCCGCCTCCAGTCAGCCATGGGTAAGATGAAGTGAGGCTCCGCCCGCGGTGAATCGGACGCCGTTCTTCAAGATGACCGGGTCCGGCAATGACTTCGTCATGCTGGACGCCCGGCAGAGCCCGGCCTCCCAGTGGAGTGCCGGGCGGATCCGGGCCATCTGTGACCGGAGAATGGGGGTCGGGGCCGATGGGCTCGTTGTCCTGGCGGAGGAAGGGCCCGACGTGGTCCGGATGCACTTCTGGAACTGCGATGGGTCCGTGGCAGCCATGTGCGGCAATGCCGCCCTCTGTAGCACCCGCCTGGCCGCCAGGCTGGGCCTCGGCCAGCCGGAAGGGATGACGCTGGTCACCGGGGCGGGGAGGTTTCGAACCCGGTCCGAAGCTGGTCCCGACCAGGCCGCGCTCAACCTGACTCCCGTCCCCTTGCCTCAAGTGATTTCGAGGGTCCCGCTCCTGGCCGGGGAGCGGTCGATGCATCTCGGTGTGGTCGGCGTACCTCACCTGGTTGTTGATGTCGAGGACCTTGAGGCTATCGACCTGATGGGGCGTGGCCGGGAGCTCCGGTTCCACCCGGAACTCGGGTCGGCCGGCGCCAATGTGAACTTCGTTGCGCTGCCACCCTCCGGTCCGATCGGGATCAGGACCTATGAGCGGGGGGTCGAAGGCGAGACCCTGGCTTGTGGCACCGGGACGGTGGCAGCTGGCGTCGTGCTCGCGATGGCAGGGCGGACCGGCTTGCCCGCGGAGTTCCGCACCCGGAGTGGAATGCCCCTGCGGGTTTCTGCCCGTCTGGATGGCGAATCGGCCGTGGACCTCTGGCTTGGGGGGGAGGGGCGATTGGTGTTCGAAGGTGTCTGGCCCGGTTGAGCGGCAAATGTGGGTAACCTGCCTGACTTGCCTCAAAAACAGTCAAAATATCGCTTGAATGGGTGGTTTTCCCGGGTATTCCACATCTTTCCAGATTATTAGTTAACATAATACATATTATACGACATATCACTGGCGCGACAGATTGCCGACCAGTCGCCTCTATCAGCGCCAGTTACTCAAACAAAACGGCCCGAGCCTTCGCTCGAGCCGTGCTCCTGCCTTGCTGCCAATCGAACCCGGGAATCAGAGCTTCCCTTGCGTCAGCTCCGATAGCCGGACCATCGCCTCGGTATACGCGGGCTGATCCCTCAGGTCTGTAACCACCTGGCGGTATGCCTTGATCGCGTCGTCCTTCTTGCCGGCGTTCGAAAACGCTCGACCCGCATCAACCAGGTACTCGGCCTTGAGGAACGGCAACTCGGCCGATTCGGCGGCGGACAGAAACGCCGCCCCGGCATCAGCCGCTTTGCCGGTGTTCTCCAGCGCGGTGCCAAGCATTGACTGGGCGGTGGACAGGTACTTGGGCGCGGGATTGGTCTTGAGGAAGTCCCGCAGGCCGGTCACGGCCAGTTCGGACTGGCCATTGATCATCCGGACCTGGTTGAGGGCGATCGTGGCCTCTGCCGCCGCGTCCGTCCCGCCATAGCTGCTGATCACCCTCTGCAACTGGCTCGCTGCCAGCGGCAGGTTCCCCGCTTCGGCCGTTCCGCGGGCCTCATCCAGTGCCCGCATGGCAAACTGCTGCTTCCGCTTTCCGCCCCAGACCACCAGCCCGACGGCCAGCACCACCACAAGCGCGGCGCCCACTCCGGCGGTGTACTGGTTCTGCCGGACCGAAAGCCACTCCCCCAGCTTGCTGGGTGACCGGGCCGCGGGCGCGGCCGGTTGGGGTGCGGGGGTTGAGCCGGCTGCAGGGACAGTTGGGGTCATGCTCGTCATGATCTCACGAAACGGATGTGGTCGTCGGGTCGCGCCAGCCTTCGGGACAGCAACAAGTGCCCCCGAGACGATTCGAACGTCCGGCCAACGGTTTAGGAAACCGCTGCTCTATCCAGCTGAGCTACGGGGGCAGGTCTCCAAACCCGGAAGTATAGCCCGTGCCGCAGTTTGGATGAAGGGCTCAGTTCAAGGTGATGATAGAGGTCGCTGGGGCCCCGGTCAGCCGCTTCCGGCCGGGCAGAAACCCCAGTTCCAGCAGGAAAGACCACCCAACCAGGTCTCCCCCGAGGCGCCGGACCAGCTCCCCTGCGGCCACCGCGGTCCCCCCCGTGGCCAGGACGTCGTCGACGACCAGCACTCTCGCCCCTCCGATACAGGCGTCGCGGTGGGCCTCGAGCGCATCGGTGCCGTATTCGAGCTGGTAGGTCTCCCTTACCGTCTCCCAGGGCAGCTTGCCTGGTTTGCGAGCGGGAATGAACCCTGCCCCCATCTCGACAGCCATTGCCGAGCCGAAGATGAAGCCCCTGGCTTCGATCCCAAGGATGTGGGAAACCCCGGCGTCCCTGTAGGGGGCGGCCATCTCACGAACGACCCCGGCCATCAGCTCCGCGTCCGCGAGCAGAGGAGTGATGTCCTGGAAAATGATCCCCGGTTTGGGGTAGTTCGGCACGGCCCGGAGCGCCTGCCTGACGCGATCGGCAAGGGGGTTCATCATGAAGATTGCAACATTGGGTGTGAATTCTCCAATCACTTGATGGCAAATGCTTTATACTCTGTCATATCAACTGATATCTCAGTATTTTCCACACTCGAGACCCGGGCCATTCTCGGTCCGGTCCCGAGGAGCTCGCGAAGTGCGGCCAGGGCCTGCTCGCTGCCTTGGGCGATCACTTCCACCCGCCCATCCGGAAGGTTTCTGACCTCCCCCGTCACGCCCAATTCAGTTGCCCGCCGGGCCACGAAGGCCCGGAACCCTACCCCTTGAACCTGTCCGGCCACCAGCCAGCGTCTGGTCACCTCGGCTCGGGACCCCTGCGCCGGTACCAGAAGGCATAAGCCACCAGGATCACGGCTACCGCCGGCAGGACCCGGTAGACCACCCAGGCGTGCGCCTCGGTGGTGAACGCCTGGCGGGCGGCCTCGCCGAGTGCAGCTTCATGCTGACCGATCAGCCAGCCGATGTAGACGAGCACGGCGCACCACGCCCCCGCCCCGAGGCCCGTGAAGGCTACAAACCGCCGCAGGTTCATGCGCGCCATCCCTGCCGGGATCGAAATCAGGTGCCGCACCACCGGAACCAGGCGGCCGAGAAAGGTGCCGATTTCACCGTGACGAAGGAAGAATGCTTCGGCCCGGTCGAGAGCTGCCGGTGAAATCAGCACGTACCGGCCGAACCGGCGCAGAAACGGCTCCCCCAGCCAGATGGCCAGCCCGTAATTGGCCAGCGCTCCCAGGATGCTGCCGGCGGCCCCGGCCAGGACGGCCAGCACCGGATCCATCTGGCCCCTGGCCGCGAGGTATCCGGCCGGAGGCATCACCAGTTCACTGGGAAGCGGGAGCACACTCGACTCGATGGCCATGAGCACCACGATCCCGGGGTAGCCCAGGACCCCGATGGTGTCGATGAGCCATTGGAAGAACGCGTAAATCATCAGGGGGAGCTTTCGAAGCCGAACTGGCCGATCAGGGGGACGAACCGGACATCACTCTGGGTTTCCCGCTCGAACCGGTCCCCGTTCCGCCGGATCACAGTGAGCCGCTGGGTGTCGCGATCGCCCAGGGGGATGACCAGGCGGCCCCCTTCGGCGAGCTGGTCGAGCAACGGCTCTGGCGCCTGGGGGGAAGCGGCTGCGACAAGGATGGCGTCATACGGTGCGTAGGGGCGCCACCCGAGCGTGCCGTCTCCGACCATCACCGAAGCGCCCCGGATGCCCGCCAGGTCGAGAGCGGCCCTGGCCTCGCGGGCCAGCTGCGGGATCCGCTCGACGCTGAAGACATTGCCGGCGACCAGGGAGAGGAGTGCGGTCTGGTACCCGGAGCCGGTCCCGACTTCGAGGACCTTTTCCTTGCCGGTGAGGCGCGCCAGTTCGAGTGACCGGGCCTGCACCCATGGCTGCGAAATGGTCTGGCCCCCGGCGATCGGCAGCGCCGAGTCTTCATAGGCACGATGGCGGACGCTGGCGGGCACGAAGAGATGGCGCGGCACCTGGGCGATCGCGTTGAGCACGGCCAGGTCGCGAATGCCCTTCAGCTGCAGCTCGCTCACCAGGCGGCTGCGGTACCCGCCGTAGGAGTCCCCCTCCCCTACCCCTCGAGCGACCATCCCCGCACCGTCTCGAGCAGATCGTAGTTGGTCAGGTCCATGTGCAGCGGCGTGATCGCGATGAACCCCTCGTCCACCGCATGGTGATCGGTGTCCGTGCCGCCCGTGTAGTGGATGGTGCCGCCCCCGATCCAGAACATCTCGTGGCCCCACGGATCCTTCATCCGGGTGAGCGACTCCTCGAAGTAGCGGCTGCCCAGGGGGACGACGCGGATGCCCTTGACCTCCGCCGCGGGTACAGGCGGGAGGTTGATGTTGAGCAGCGTGTCGCGCGGGAAGTTTTCCACGGACACGATCCGCCGGATGAGGCTGGTCAGCAGTACCCGATAAGTCGCAAGAGTCTCGAAGTCGGATGAGCCGCCGGCGAATGACAGGGCCACCCCGGGCACGCCCAGCGTCACCGCCTCCATGGCCACAGCCACGGTGCCGGAGTAGAGGACATCCTCCCCCATGTTGGGCCCGTGATTGATCCCGGAGAAGACGAATTCGGGGCGCTGCGGCATCAGCGCGCCGAGGGCGAGCAGTACGCAGTCTGTCGGGGTGCCGTCCACCTGCCAGCTTCCGTCGGGCCGGCGTCTCGGACGGAGTGGCCGGTGCATGGTCAGCGAATGCGAGGTGCCGCTCTGCTCGCGGTCCGGGGCAACCACGGTCACCTGCCCCACCTCGGCGCACGCATCGGCGAGGAGGGCGAGTCCCGGGGCCAGGATCCCGTCGTCATTGCTGACCAGTATCTGCATGGATTGGCTGGAAGATAGCGGCGGGCGCCGCCTTTGAGAGGCCCTAACGGGGGTCGGGATCGCGCTCCGGCCGCGGCAGTGGGGTCTTGCCGTCCAGCACCCGTTCGATCTCCTCGAGCGCGAGTCGCAGGTCCTGGATCGTCTCGGTCTCCAGTGCCCGGTGCGCCGCGATGCGGAGTTCGCCCGTGCGCCGGTAATGCTCGATCCGGGCCCGGGCTCCGTCGATGGTGAACTTTTCCGTGTAGAGCAGGTGCTTGACGAACATGATCAGCTCGACCTCCCGGCTCTTGTAGACCCGGTTGCCGGAGCGATTCTTGGCGGGATTGAGGAAACGGAACTGGCTCTCCCAGTACCTCAGCACGTGCGGCTTGAGATCGGTGAGCGCGCAGACCTCGCCGATCGAGAAGAATTCCTGCACGGGCCGGGACATGGTCACCGCCACTGCTCCATCTTGAGCGCTCGCTCCATGAGGTCCTTGACCGCCTCGGCCGGGGGCTTCCCCTCGAAGAGGATCCGGCTCACCTGGTGACAGATCGGTAATTCCACTCCGTACCGCTCGCCCAGGGCCACGGCGGCTTGGGCCGTCCCGACACCTTCCGCCACGGTGCGGTGGGCCGCGGAGTACTCCGCCAGGGTTTGCCCCTTCGCGAGTGCCACGCCCAGGGTCCGGTTCCGGCTCAGCTGGCCGGTGGCCGTCAGGACCAGGTCGCCCATGCCCGCCAGCCCTGCGAACGTCATCGGGTCGGCGCCCATCGCGACTCCCAGCCTGGTGATTTCCGCCAATCCCCGGGTGATCAGCGCCGCCCGCGGGTTGTGGCCCAGCCCGAGCCCCTCGAGAATCCCGGCAGCGATCGCGATCACGTTCTTGAGCGCTCCGCCCAGCTCGACGCCGATCGGGTCGCGGCTGCCATACACCCGGAACCGCGCATTGGAGAACTGCCGTTGCGTCTCGCCGGCGGCCGCTTCATCGCGCGAGGCGGCGCAGACGGCGGTGGGCTGCCCCTGAAACACCTCCAGGGCGAAGCTCGGTCCGGACAGCACCACCACCCTCGTCTCCGGCCAGACCTCGCCAATCACCGCCGATGCGGTTTTGAGCGAGCCGGGCTCGAGGCCCTTGGTCGCGCTCACGCAGATCACGCCGGCCGGTACTGCTGCGGCAACGCCGCTCAGCACCGCGCGGACCGCATGGCTCGGAGTGGCGCAGAGCACCAGGTCGGCGCCGCGTACCGCGTGCGCTGCGCTGGAGGTGGCGCTCAAGCCCTCCGCGAGCCGGCACCCCGCCAGGTAAACCGGGTTCTCCCGGCGGGCGTTGACCGATTCGGCCACCTCCGGCTCATAGGCCCAGAGGCAAACTTCGTGACCGTTCCGCGCCAGCAGGTCCGCCAGCGTGGTGCCCCAGCTGCCGGCGCCCAGCACCCCGATCCGGCTCATGGACTCGGCGGAGCCGCGGCCTGGTGACGGCCGAAACGATTCTCCGTGCCCGACAGCAGCCGCCCGATGTTCGCCCGGTGCTTCCAGACGATGAAGCCCGCCACGGTCACGTCGAACGCGAGGGTGACCGGTCCGCGCCGCGCCGGATGAAACAGCCAGTCCGCCAGCGGAAAGAGCACCGCCGCCACGATCGATCCCAGCGATACGTATCCGGTGACGCGGACGATCACGGCCCAGATCACCAGGACTGCCGGCAGTGCCAGCGGTGCGAGACCGAGGATCACCCCCGCTGCCGTGGCGACGCCTTTGCCTCCCTTGTAGCCCACAAAGACCGAGAAGACGTGTCCCACGATGGCCAGCGCCCCGCACCAGAGCGGGAAGTAGGGCAGCACGGTGCTTCGCGGACCGAAGAGCACCACCGGGATCAGCCCCTTGGCCACATCGAACAGTCCCACCGGAATCGCGTACTTCCAGCCGAGGACCCGGTACACGTTCGTCGCGCCGAGATTCCGGCTGCCGTGTTCCCGGAGATCGATGCCGCGGCCCAGGCGACCCGCGAGGTAGCTGGTCGGGATGGCACCCAGGAGATACGATGCGGCCAGCCAGACCAGGGGCACCGATCGCCTACTTTCTGCCGGACCCGCGCCGGGAAAATTTGAGCCGCAGCGGACTGCCCAGGAACGGCCATTCCTGGCGGAATCCGTGGCCGAGGTAGCGCTGGTAGGACTCCGGCACGTCGTCGGGCCGGTTGCAGATCACGGCGATCGTCGGCGGTGCCACGGCCACCTGTGAAGCGTAGAGCAGCTTCACTTCCTCTCCCGGTTGCTGCGGCGGCGCGCTTCGCTGGATCAGCGCTTCCAGCACCTTGTTGACCTCGGCGGTTCCGATCCGCTGCTCCCTCGCCTCTGCCACCTGGATGATCAGGTCCTTGAGCTGGTGGATCCGCTGTCCACTCTCGGCAGACGTATACAGGAACGGCACGTACGCCAGGAACGGGGCCTTCACGATCAGTTCGTCCTGGCCCCGGCGTGCGGTGTTGGCGTCTTTCTCCTCGATCAGGTCCCACTTGTTGACCACGACGATCAATCCACAGCCATGGTCCCACGCTTCCGTGGCGATGCGCAGATCCTGGTTGTGCATTCCGAGCTTCGCATCGACGACGAGCACGCAGACCTGCGCCCGATCGATGGCTCGGCGAGTTCTGAGGGTGCTGTAGAACTCGATATCATCTTCTACTTTAGCTCGCCTGCGTAACCCCGCTGTATCAATGAAGTTGAGGACCTTGCCGTGATACCGCAAGGGGGAATCGATCGAGTCCCTGGTAGTGCCTGCCTCGGGAGCCACCACATGGCGCTCCTCCCCGAGGAGGCGATTGATCAAGGAACTCTTCCCGGCGTTGGGGCGCCCCACCACCGCCACCTGGATCGCGGCTTCATCCTCGGCCGCGCTGCGAGGCGGCAGGCGCTCGATTACGGCATCAAGCAGGTCTCCACTGGCCTTCCCCACCTGGGCCGAGACTGGACATGGATCACCGAGGCCAAGGGCGTAGAACGGCAGGTGCCCCGTGGTGTCCGGGAGATCATCGAGCTTGTTGACCGCCACCAGCACGGGGCGACCGGACTTGCGCAGCTGCGCCGCGATTTCGCTGTCGACGGGATTGAGGCCGTCGCTCCCGTCCACCACCAGCACCACCAGATCGGATTCCTCGACAGCCATTTCCACCTGGCGCCGGATAGCACGATCCATCGACTGGTCCGAATCCGGCACCAGGCCGCCGGTATCGATCAGCCAGAAGCGGCGACCACCCCACTCGGCCTCGCCGAAGTTCCGGTCACGAGTGGTACCGGCCTCCGCCGAGACGATCGCACGCCGGCCGCCCAGCAGGCGGTTGAAGAGGGTCGACTTGCCCACATTGGGTCGGCCGACGATGGCCACGGTAGGTTGGCTCAACGGGTTCCCCAATCGGACAAGGCGTCGACGAAATCGTAGGAGGGACGGATCGGGATCTGCACGCTGGCCTGCAGCACGCTCAGGGAGAGATCATCCATGAAGAGACCATCATCGTTGAGCGACTCACGCGGGATGAGGGCCAGATCGAGATCCGAGCGTCCCTTGAGCACGCCCTGGAATCCCGTTCCGGGCACCAGGCCGGCGCAGGTGACGGTGGCACCGAACAGGGTGTTGACGACCGGAAGCAGTTCGAACGAGGCCCCGGTTGCGGCCGTCAACGGCCCGAGCACCTGCGGCAGGAGCGGAGCCATGGAAGTTCCCGTCAGCACGCCGACCCGGAGTCCCCTGAGTCCCGTGAGCTCATGGGCCTCGTCGGCAATCCTCTGCTGCAGGAACCGGACAGACCCCACGCCGTTCTCGACCTGCTGGAACCCGTCATAGCGGTCTGCGGGCGGGAGCTCCCGCCCCGCGCGCAGGTAGAGCTCGTCCGCACCAAAGGCCCAGGTCATACCTCGCTCGAGGACTGCACGGTCGGCGAATTCGGACAGGAGATCGATCGCCGCGCCGCATTCTTCGGCGGTCGGTTCCCGGACCAGCGAGTGCTTGCTGTATTCGGTGAGCCCGACCGGAACGACCGAGACGTTGAGGACGGCGGGGCCGAACTGGTAGAGGTCGGTCAGCGTCTGGCGCAGCACCTGGCCGTCGTTGACGCCCGGGGACATCACGATCTGGGTGTGGAACACGATGCCCCGCGCCGCGAACTGGCGGAGCTGCTCGAGAATGTCGGGGGCCAGGGGATTGCGGAGCAGGTAGCGCCGGATGGCGGTATCCGTGGCGTGGACCGAGACGTAGAGCGGCGAAAGGCGGTACTCGAGAATCCGCTCGACGTCCCAGGGCTTGAGATTCGTCAGGGTGGCGAAATTGCCGTACTTGAACGACAACCGGTAGTCGTCGTCGCGGATGTACAGCGTTTCCCGGAGGCCCTGCGGGAGTCCGTCCACAAAGCAGAAATCGCAGCGATTGGCGCAGCGGCGGATGCGCGGCGGATCGAGCGAAACGCCCATCGGCACGTCGTCGGGGCGCTCGATGTCGAACTCGATCTCCTCGCCATCCGGCTGCCTGACGTGGAGGAGGAACTGATCGTCGGCGGTGAGGAACTCCCAGTCGAGGAAGTCCTCCAGCGGCCGGCCATTGATCGTAATGAGCTCGGTCCCCACCTGGAGACCGAGCTCATCAGCCACCGTCCCCGGATGGACGGCGGAAACGCGAATCATGCGGACTCCCCGGCCGGGCCTGCCTCAGCTCACCTTGTGGCTGAGCGACCAGACGTAGGCGGCTACCGCCTTCACCTCGTCATCGGAAATACTGGAGCCGCCCTTCGGAGGCATGATATTGCCGCTCTTCGACTGTTCCTTGGGCACGCCGGAGAGGATCTGCTTGACGATATCGTCGTAGGTGCCCTTGCTGTGCAGCCACTGGTCGTCGGTCAGGTTCGGTCCGACGGCACCCTTGGCATCGTTGCCATGGCAGGCAAAGCAGAGACCGGAGCCATGGAAGATCTCGTCGCCCTTGGCAATGGATTCCTTGGTGACGCCGGCCGGAAGACCCTGGGCTGCAGCCGGAGCCGCCCACAGGATTCCCAGCAGTGCTGCCAGTCCGCCCGCCACGATCCCTTTACGCATCGCCATCTCCTTGAGATGTGACTTGAACCGCCGCCAACCCGGGGATCCGCCCATTGGCGGGCTCCTCGGCTGGGTATCCAGCCATGCCCGAAGTTAGTGCCCTGTCAGCATTTGCACAACCCGAGCCACAAAGTACGTGAAGTGGATCAGGGCAGCGATGGGGACGCCTCTCAGAAGCACAAAGCCCCCCGCCGGTGGCAGAGGGGCCTGGTATGCAGAGAGCGGGCGACCGGACTCGAACCGGCGACGTCCAGCTTGGGAAGCTGGCATTCTACCAACTGAATTACGCCCGCGATTGGGGCGGAATGTGACCTCCACTCCGCCCCGAAGTCAAGAATTACTTGATGTGATAGCGATACGAGACGATGGCGGCGCCGGAAGCCTTGGCCTCGATCGGGCTGGTCTGCGTGTTGGCGAGCGCTGGAATGGTCACTTCCTGCGTGGCCACTGCCCCGCCCTTGATGTCGATGAACTCGAACACCAGGGTCACCGGTACCACCTTGACCGCCTTGCCGGCCGCGTCCTTGGGATCACGCCCCGTCGCGGTACCGGAGATCGTGGCGCCGGAGTCAGAGGGGGTAAACTTCTCGATCGTCACTGCAATCGGCCACCCCGCGACTGCGGTGCCGAGCTTGTTGAGATCCGCCGTCGCGTTGGTCTGACGGAAGCCGGCGGCCAGCAGGCCGACATACTGCTCATTCAGAGGCTCGAGGCCGGTGAGCGTCTTGCCGGTCTTGAGCAGTCCAGGCCCGTTCTTGTTGTGCATCTGGGTGTTGGCCAGGTTGAGCAGGCCTTCGCGCATGTACGGCTGCATCTCGACAACTTTGGCGAAGGTCGCCTCAGCGGTTTTGTAATCCCCCGCCTGGAACTGGGAAACGCCGGCATTGAACAGCGAATCGACCGGGCTCACGGCCGGCCCCATCCCCAGCTGGGCCATGACGGCCCGCGCACTGTCCTGCATTCCGGCGCCGATAAAGGCCTGCGCCAGCCCCTTCTTGGCGTCGACATCCGCGGGACTCTGGCTGAGGTAGGTGTGGAACGTGGCGATCGCGGCGGGCCACTCCTGCGCGTTGAGCTGGATGACGCCGGTGTTGTAGAGCGCCTGGTTGTGCACGGCCACCGCGTTGGTATCGGTCGCCTGATACTTGGCCTTGGCCGCCAGGTCGAAATAATGCTCGGCGCTGTCGAGCTGCTTCGTGCCTGCGAAGGTCGCCGCGGTATTGAAGTATCCCTGCGGCGAATCCCGGTAGATCGTGTTGGCCGCCCGGTAGAACATGAGGGCCGCCGGGAGGTCATTCGCCTTCTGCTTGTCGCCCGCGAGGGTGAGCAGCCGGTACCAGAGCTGCTGGCGGTGAAGATCGATGTCGTCCTTGCACATCGGCGCGAGCGCCACGGCTCTGGTCCAGGCGCTGTCCGCGCCGGGAACATTGCCGAGGGCAGCATTGGTCCGACCCATCCAGTACCACGTCGTTGCCAGCTTATCCTGGCCCGCTGCGACGGCGTCGTTCAGGTTGTCCCGGGCCTGCTTGAGGATGCGCAGGCGGTTCTGGGTGTCGTTCTGTCCCATGGCCGTCTTGTAGTATGACTTGCCGCTGCTCACCCGGAAGTCGCCGCCTTTGATCTGGTCGGAGCACTGCCTGGTCGGTTCGAGAAAGGCTCCGTTGGCCGTAGCCGTCAGCGCCGCGGTCACCGGATCCTGCGCGGCCGCCGCCTGCGAAATCGCCATCGACGCCAGCGCGCACCACACCATTCGATTCATGCCTGCTCCTGATTCTGGGTCCCTGCCGGCCGGGCCGACTGCCCTGCCAGCATTGTCAGAGCGCGGGCCTGCACTTCCCGCGCGATTTCATGGGCCGGCCGGCCACTCCGGGCCGACGCCCTTACCACGTCCTCGTACTCCGGCTTGGCCCGGACACCGTCGTCGGTCTCCAGGATCTTGACCCGGACGTCACCGCCCGGATCCGATACAACAAGCTCGCGCCGAGGCAGGGTCCGGCGGGTCACCGTGGAACGACGAACACCCGCCGTGGTACTGTGCCGAAAAAATGCCTCGCAGAGCCTTGCTTCGTCAGTGGCGACCACCAGGGCTTCGATGCGGAATCCGATACGGCCCTTCTTGGCCACCGTGGACCACATTTGCACATCCAGGGCCCCGGCCGCAAAAAGGGCGGTTCTGAGTGGCTCCAGGTACTCGGGGCTCAGATCGTCGATATCCGTGCTCAGCATCACCAGCGAGGACGATTCACTGGCCGGTTCCGCGACAATAAGCCTCAGGGCATTCGGGTAATCTTCGGGATTCCGACCACCAGCTCCCCAACCGTCCCGGAGGGGCCTCCAGCCATCCGGCACCGGTCCCTCCGAGAGGACACGCAGGAGGACAGCTCCGGTCGGCGTGGTGGCCTCTCCCCTGACCGGACCGTCCGGCGCGATCTCGATCCCTGCGAGGAGGCGCATCGTCGCCGGAGCGGGTACCGACATGGTCCCATGAGCGGCCTTGATCCATCCTGAGCCCAGCGCCACGGGGCGGTGGTGGACCCGGGTGATGCCCAACTGTTCAAACCCCTCGATGGCGCCCACGATATCGACCAGGGCGTCCATTGCACCTACCTCATGCAGGGCCACCTGCTCGGCCGGGACCCCGTGGATGGCCCCCTCCGCCTCACCGAGGAGCCGGAACGCGCGGACCGCCCGCTCCTTCACCCAGTCGGACAGCGCCGCGCGCCCGATGCGGGCAATCAGTTCCCCAACATGTCGGTGGGGAGTGTGCGCGTGCTCAGCACTCGCGTGTCCGTGCTGGTGGTCTTGGTGATCGTGCGAATGACCGTGGTGGGGGCCGTGATGTTCGTGATGATGATGATGCCCTTCGGCCTCGGCCCGATCGGCTTCGGAAAGGTCGTGGGGGCCTTCGGTCGATCCGTCCGCCATCACCACATCGACCTTCATCGCGGCCACGCCGCAGCGCATGACCCGCGTCGCCCGGATCTGGACACCGGTCAGGCCAAGACGCCCCGGCAGGCCATCCAGCCATGTCGAGGGAGCGCCCGCGGCGAGCAGGGCGCCGAGCAGCATGTCCCCGCTGATCCCCGCCGAGGGGTCCAGGATCGCTATCGGCCGGATATTCATCGCGCGGAATATCGCCGGGCGTCACCCTCGCGGCAAATGATCCGGGTCGCGGTACAGCCACCCGGCCCCGGTATTGAAGACCACGATGCGCGCCTCTCTCCGGATCAGGCCGCGCTCGGCCGCCACCTTCGCCGCCACCAGTGCTGCACCACCCTCAGGAGAGAAGTCGATCCCTTCGGCGGCGGTTGCGGCACGCGCGGCCTCTGCCAGGTCCCCATCCTCGATTGCGATGGCTGCGCCGCTGCTCGCCCGCACGGCCTCCAGGATGAGCCGGTCACCCAGCGGTCCGGGCACGCGCAGGCCACTGGCCACGGTCTCGGGATCGGCCCAGGGTTCGGCCCGGTCTTGTCCCTTCTCGAAGGCACGGACGATCGGGGCGCAGCCGGCCGATTGCACCGAAAACATCTTCGGCATAGGGCCGGAGAGCCATCCGGCCGACGCCAGTTCGCCGAACGCCTTCCACATGCCGATGAGGCCGGTCCCGCCACCGGTGGGATAGAAGATCGCGTCCGGCAGGCGCCAGCCGAACGACTCGGCGAGTTCGAGCCCCAGCGTCTTCTTCCCTTCAAGCCGATAGGGCTCTCTCAGGGTCGAGAGGTCAATCGCTCCCGATTCGGCGCTCCAAGCCTTGGCGGCCCTGCCGCAGTCGCCGATGTGTCCCGCGAGAACTGTCAGGTCACCACCGAACGCGCGGATCTGGCTCAATATCGTGGCCGGGGTGCGGTCCGGCGCGAAGACGCGAACCGGCAGCCCCGCCCGGGCTGCGTAGGCCGCAGCCGCCACTCCTGCATTGCCTGCTGTCGGTATGACGAAGCTCCGGGCCCCTGCCGCGGCTGCTCGGGTAATGGCAGCGCTCAGCCCGCGCGCCTTGAAGGAGCCTGTCGGTCCGGCCGCCTCGTTCTTGATCCACAGATCCTGGAGGCCGAGTTGACTGCCGGTCCGGGCAGCCTCGAGGAGGGGAGTTCCACCCTCGCCGAGGGTGACTGGCACCTCTCCTTCGTCAACCGGTAGCCAGGCGCGGTAGCGCCACATGCTGAGGCCTTCGAGGCGGGCCCTTGCTCCGGGGTCAGGCCGGCGGGTGGGATAGCGCACCAGCCAGGGCTGGCCGCAGTTGCAGACGCCTGGCAATCCATCGGACCCGCGGGTGGCACCGCAGGCGGAACATTCGAGAATCCAGTCCATGATATCGGGCTTGCCGCGCTAGGCGGTTGGAGAGTGGGCCTTGAGGTGAGCGTGGATCCGCTCTGCCAGTACGGCCGAGAAGCCGGCGGTGCTGGCGATTTCAGCGGCGCTCGCCGAGCGGACACCGGCGAGGCTGCCGAACTTTTCCAGCAGGGCCCGGCGGCGCGAGGGGCCTACGCCGGGAATGCTGAGCAGCTCGGAGGTGATCGTACGTGCCGTTCGGCGCTTGCGATTGTAGGCCACACCGAAGCGGTGCGCCTCATCCCGGGCGCGCTGCAGCAGGCGGAGCGACGGGCTCCGGCGCGGCAGGCGCAGACTCTCGCTGTGGCCGGGCAGAAAGATTTCCTCTTCCCGTTTGGCCAGGCTCACGATCGGCAACGCGCCAAAACCCAGCGCTGCGGCGGCCTCGGCCGCGGCGTTGCGCTGGCCCTTGCCGCCGTCGATGACGAGGAGATCGGGAACCGGTTTGTTCTCCTCCCTGCGCCTGGTCAGGTACCGGGTCACCACCTCATGGATGGCGGCGAAGTCATCCTGCTGGCCGACGCCCTTGATCTTGAACCGTCGGTATTCCGCCTTGCGGGGGCGCCCCGCTTCGAACCAGACCAGCGAACCCACCGTATCCCGTCCCTGGTTGGTCGAGATGTCGATGCAGACGAAGCTGCGGGGGACGGCACTCAGGCCCAGGTCCCGGCCGAGGGCGTAGACGGGGTCCTCGGACCGCTCGTCGGTTTCGAAGGACTCGATGCGAAGGCTCTCGAGCAGGTGGCGGGCATTCTGCTCGGCGAGGCTGAGCCACCGCCACGCGGTACCGCGCTGCGGAATCGTCCACTGCAGATCGGGATGGAGCGCGGCCAGTTCCTCCTGGTCCGCCGGCGCGAAGGGGAGCACCACCCGGCGTACCCGGTCGTCCGCAGGGAGGTAGCAGCGAACCAGCCAGGTGCTCAGCACCGCCTCGTCCGCTTCCTCCTCCACGTTCTCGAGGAATCGATGGTCGCGGGAAACCACCCTTCCCTCCCGGACCCGCATGAGTACGCCGACCGCATCATCCCGGTCCCGGGCATAGCCGATCACGTCGGCATCCCCGGTGCCGACCGTTTCGGTGGCCGGGGGAGCCTCGAACTGCTCGACCCAGCGGAGGGTATCGCGCAGGTCGCGGGCGCGCTCGTAGTCCGTGCGGTCGCTCGCGGTGTGCATCATGGCACGCAACGTCTCCCGCACGTCAACTGTCCTGCCTTCGAGGAACGCCAGCACTTCCGCGATCATGCCCCGGTAGTCCGCCTCGTTCTGCCAGCCGACGCAGGGCGCCTTGCAGCGGCCGATATGGTAGTCCAAACAGGGGCGCTCCCGGCGCTCCCGCGGGATGTCATCAACGCAGCTCCGCACGGTGAAGATCCGGCGGATGATCGCCAGGGTCCTGCGCAGCGCCGTGACGTCGGTGTAGGGGCCGAAGTAGCGCGCGCCGGCCAGGTCGCGGCGCCGGGTCACCAGCACCCGGGGAAACGGCTCCTGCATCGTCACCGCGATGGAGGGATAGCTCTTGTCGTCCTTGAGGCGGACGTTGAACCGTGGCTGGTACTCCTTGATCAGATTGTTTTCCAGCAGGAGAGAATCCGCTTCCCGGGCCACCACGATCGTCTCGACGTCGGCGATCTGGCGCAGCAACAGCAGCTTCCCGGGAGTCGGGTCGTTGTCGGCGTTGAAGTAGCTCCGCACCCGGCTGGAGAGGCGCTTGGCCTTGCCGACGTAGATCACCCCGCCCTCGGCGTCCTTCCACAGGTACACACCGGGGTCGTCCGGAAGGGTGTCGAGTTTCCGGCGCAGCAGTTCAGGAACCGGGGGAATCGTCATTGCCGCCGGATAATCGAGGAGACCCGACCGGTCACCTCACTCACCTCGCTGACCCCGAACAGGAGCGCCAGCGCGAGATAGCTCACGCCGTACACACCCAGCACCAGGATGGCCTGCGGAATCGGGGAAAATGGACCCAGCAGCCAGCGGACGCCCCACGCCACGCCCGCCGCCACGAGCGCGGCCGACCAGAGGCGGACCAGATAGGTGAATGGAATTCCGGTTCGGCCGATCCGCCGGTTGATCGCGAGGCGGAGCAGCACGAACTCCACCCAGCCCGCCACTCCTGCCGACGCGGTCAGACCGGCCGCCCCCCAGCGGTCTTCGACGCCGACGAGATGAGGCAGCCAGAGCGCCGCCCCCAGGCCGAGCGCAACGGTGAGCAGGACGCGGATGATGGCGAAGGCCAGCGGGGTGCGGGTATCCCGCAGGGCGTAGGAGGCCGAGGCGTAGAGGCGGCCCAGTGTGCCGGCCAGCAGGCCGACCGCCGAACCGGCCAGGATGCCCCAGACATACCGGCTGTCCTCAGCGGTGAAATGCCCCGACTGGAAGAGCGCGGCGGCAATGACTCCGCCGAGCGTGAGGAACGCCATCGCGGATGGCACGACGAGGAACGCAATGCGGCGGAGTCCGGCATCGAGGCGGCGGCGGAGGTGGGCGGCCACCTCCTCCGCACTGCCGACCGCCCCCGACATGGCGGGGAGCTCCGCCGCGGAAACCGACATGCCGAACAGGCTCACCGGAAGTGTGTAGATCATCTGCGCGCTGCCCAGCGCGGCGGCCGCACCCGTGGGGAGCAGCGTGGCAATGATCGAGTCGACATAGGCGCTGATCTGGGTTACGCCGCGACTGATGAAGGCGGGCAGGAAATTGCCGACGACGGAGCGGACCTCGGCATTGCCCCGGCCCAGCCCGGGTCCCATGGAGCCGGCCAGCAGGCGGACCAGCGGAAGCTGCACCAGGAGCTGCAGGCCGCTTCCGATGACGGATCCCCACGCGGCCCAGATCGCGATCTGTTCCGGAACTCCGTTGGGCCCCTGCCAGATCAGCGCGAAGATGATGGCGAGGTTCCACATCACCGGCGCCGCGTACGGCACCAGGAAGCTGCGGTGACTGTTGAGGACTCCCAGGCACCATGCGGAAAGCACCAGCAGGCCGGCGCCCGGGAAGAAGATCCGCACGAGGGTGATGCCCAGCTCGCGCTTCGCACCGGTGTATCCGGGTGCGATCACGCTCATGAGCTGCGGCGTGCCGAGCACCCCGGCCAGGACGATAAGCGCGACCACGAATCCGAGGATGGTGACCACGGCGCCCGCGACGCGGCGAGCCTCATCCCGGCGACCCTGGGCGAGCAGACCGGCGTACACCGGAATGAAGGAGGCGGAGAGTGCCCCTTCCCCGAAGAGGTTCTGCAGAAAGTTCGGGATCCGGAAGGCGACGGTGTACACGTCCGCCGCGTCCGAGAGCCCCAGGTACTTGGCGAAGATCCGCTGGCGGATGAGGCCGATGAGCCGGCTGAGCAGGATGCCGAGCGCCACGAAAAAGGCGGCCCCACCGGAGCGCCGCGGCTTGCCGGAGGGAGGAGCAGGATCTGGTGCGCTCAAGGAGCCGGCCTCAGGTCTTGGGCGGCGGGAGGCTTCCGCGGGATGGGGAATCCTCGATCAATCGCTGCAGGAAGGCGTTCTCTTCCTGGACGGCGGTGAGCGAACGGTGCAGGTCGTCGACTTCTCCCTCCAGCAGTTCCACCCGCTTGACCAGGTCGGCCACGCCAGTCGGCGCGGCCTCCCCGCCCTCCAGCCGGCGTCCGAGGGCGCGCCCGACCGGGGAGTCGAGCACGATGCTCAGCAGGGGAATCATGAGCACCACGAGGATGATGAGACCGAGGAGGACCATGGCCGAGTCTATGCCGGGCGCCCGGCGCCTTCAAGGGCCCGTGCGGCCCAGGGCTCCATCGCCGTGGACAGCTCGGAGAGGAATGCCGGGCCGTAGCGCGCCAGGAAGCCGCTGACGCCGAGCAGCCGCTCCTGCGGCTTGCCGCCGGGCAGGAGCGCCGTGCGGCTGCGGACAATCTGACCCAGTTCCGTTTCGCTCCGTTTCCGCAGGTGCGACACCAATTTCTTCTCGAGGTCCTGCGCTGCCGACAGGGCCTGGTTGCGGGCATTCTGCACCGGGCGGTCGAGCGTCGGGTCGATCTCGTGCGCGGCGGCCCCCAGGGACTGAAACGTCCGATCGGCAGTTGCGGCGAATTCCGCCAGGGCACTCGTCGCGGAGGCGGGCAACTGTGCCTTGAGGACGCGGCCTTCCAGCCCTGGAGGGGGGGCGAGCAGCTCTTCGACCGAAGCGCCGAACTTTTCCAGTACCCGGTCGACGCGCGACTCGATCACCATGCCGGACCAGCGGGGCACCGGCACCTGGCGGGCCACTCCGAGTGCCTGATATAGAGGCGGGGTGAGCTTGAGGTAGCGCAACTCACCGGGGCCGCCGACGTAGGCCACCGTCGGCAGGATCGCGCTCTCGGCGACCGGGCGGAGCAGCACATTCGGTGACAGCCGCTCCGGCTCGGAACTGGCGATGCGCTCGAGATCCGCCAGCGCGAACCGTTCTCCGGAACGCCGGGTCACGAACCCCGCGCCCTCGGCCACCAGCCGGTCCCGGCCCAGGCGGGCCTCCAGCATGACCAGCGAGGCCCCCTCCCCTGTCGCAATGCCCGCATCCTGCCCCTGCGACTTGAGGAGTCTGTCCTCGGCTGCGAGAGCCGTGTCGAGATCGCGGTGCCGCCGAAGCGATTCGAGCAGCAACGGGGCCATGGCTCGTTTGACGGCCGGGTGGGTGCTGTCGAGGCAGAGAATGCCGAGTGGTGCCAGCAATTCGGCGAGCGCCGCCCCATAGGCGCCCGCGATCGTCTGCTCAGGGCGATAGTGACGCCGCAGCCAGTCGAGCGTGGCCTCGCGGAATTCGGATTGCGGCAGATCGGCCGCGAGCGCATCGAGGGCGCCGGGAAGTTCCGGCCCCAGGGGTTCACGGTACATCGGGACGAGGGGGGCGGCCGGGTCCCGCTGGCGCAACTCGCGGATGACGACTTCGCCTGCCGGATTGAGCCAGGCGGCGACGGAGGACTCGGCGAAATCGTGATCGTCCCCGGCGACCCAGAAGACCGGAACGACTGGACATCGCCACCTGGCCTCGAGCGCCGTGGCCAGCCGAGCGGCGGAGAGCGCCTTGTGAACCGTGTACAGCGGTCCGAGGAAGAGACAGGGTTGCTGCCCCGTGGTCACCAGGAGGGTACCCGGCTGCGACAGCCGGGCAATCACCTGTTCGATGCCAGGGGCGGGAATGATTGCATCCAGCAGGGGGCGCGACAATCCGGAAGGGCCCCGGCTGGCCAGGGGCTCGAACGGAAACGGCAGGGGAGTTTCGAGGAAGCGGTTCACTGGCGCTCGGCGAACAGGATGACTCGAGGGCTCGTCCTCGTGACGGGACTGCCGGCGTAGTCGCCGGCGGAACTGCGCACGGCGAGACCTGCCTCGCGCATCATCCCTTTCAACTCGTCCTCCCGGAACAGGCGGACGCGCTCCACGAAACGGCGGCCATCGGCGGTTTCGATCGTCTTGATGACGGCGCCGCGCTCGATGCGCCGCCGGATCTGCACGAGGGTGTTCCCGAGCACTGTGCTTTCGGCGGGAACCAGGCCGGCTTCCACCGCCGGCGCGTTCAGGAAATCCATCGCCAGCCAGCCACCGGGCTTGAGTGCGGCCCCCATCTGGGCGACCACCTGCCCATGCTCATCGTCGGTGGCGAAGTAACCGAAGCTGGTAAAGAGGTTGACCACCACGTCGAACGTGGCCGGGCGAACCGGCAGCCAGCGCATGTCGGCCCGCACCAGCGGGGCGAGGGTGGCTGCCCGGGCGCGGCGGAGCAGACTGGCCGAGAGATCGAGCCCGATGCCACGGTAGCCCCGCTTTTCGAGGGCCGCGAGATGCCGGCCGGGGCCGCATCCGACATCCAGGAGGCGAGCTCCGCGTCGCCCGGGCACCCGGGCCTCGATCAGCGCGGCGAGCCGCTCCGCATCGCCGGCGTCCCGATGCGGGTAAAGCTGCAGGTATTCCTCGCCGAACCATTCCTGGAACCACTCCGCCATGCGCCGACTGCCTCCGCCTATCGTCCGCCTGCGCCCTTGTGATAGGGCTCGCCGCGCAGAATCGTGCAGCCCCGGTAGACCTGTTCCAGCACGACGACCCGGGCCAGTTCGTGAGGAAGGGTAAGCGGTCCGAGGCTCCAGCGGTGAGCCGCGCGTGCGATCAGCGCGGGATCGAGTCCCCAGGATCCTCCTATGACGAGGGCCACCGGGCGGGCCTGTTCCTGCCAGCGCCCGAGCTTGCGGGAGAGCTCCATGCTGCTCCAGGCTTCCCCTTCCCGGGCAAGGGCAACGAGCACCGCCCCAGACGGCAGGCGGGCCGTGAGGCGCTCCGCCTCCTCGGCCCGCTGTCGTTCGACGCTTCCCGCGCGGCTGGCTTCCCGGATTTCGGTCTCTGCGATCCGGGCATAGTGGGCCAGCCGCTCCAGGTACTCGTCAGCGGCCTGACGGAAGCTGGGGCGCAGGCGCCCCACCGCCGCGAGGACGAGCTCCATCAGGCATACATGCCGCGCAGGCGGTGGACCGCCGCAACCCGGTCGATCGCCAGCATGTAGGCACCGATCCGGTTGTCGAGGTTGTGCTTGCGGGCCATAGAGGTGACTTCCTCGAAACTCCGCACCATGATGCGTTCGAGGCGGTTGTTGACGGTCTCCTCATCCCAGAAGTAGCCACCCCGGTCCTGGACCCATTCGAAGTAACTGACGGTCACCCCGCCGGCATTGGCCAGGATGTCCGGAATGACGAAGATGCCCTTTTCGTTCAGGATCTTGTCCGCTCCCGGGGTCGTGGGGCCGTTGGCGCCCTCGCAGACGATCTTCGCCTTGACGTTGCCGGCGTTCTTGGCGGTGATCACATTTTCGAGCGCGGCGGGCACCAGCACGTCGCAGGGCAGCTCCAGGATTTCCTCGTTGCTCACGGCCTTGGCGCCCGGGAAGCCCTTGAGGAACTTGTGCTGCTTCACGTGGGCCAGGAGAGCGTCGACCTTGAGGCCGGCCGGATTGTAGACCCCGCCCGACTTGTCGCTCACCGCCACGATGGTCATGCCCTCCCGCTCCATCAGCTGGGCCGCGATCGAGCCGACGTTGCCGAAGCCCTGGATGACGACCTTGGTGCCGCTGAGCGGCATCTGGAGCAGCTTGAGCGCCTCACGGGTGACGATCATGCAGCCGCGTCCCGTCGCTTCGCGCCGTCCGAGCGAGCCGCCCATCTCGACGGGCTTGCCTGTCACCACCGCGGTCACGGTATGACGCTTGTGCATGGAATAGGTATCCATGACCCACGCCATGACCCGCTCGTTGGTGTTGACGTCAGGCGCCGGCACATCGGAATCGGGACCGAGGGTGTCAATGATGGCGGAGGTGTAGCGGCGGGTCAGCTTTTCGAGTTCGGCGTTGGACATGGTGGAGGGATCACAGATGACTCCGCCCTTGGCCCCGCCGAACGGCAGATTCACGACGGCACACTTCCAGGTCATCCACGCCGCGAGGGCCTTCACCTCATCCAGCGTAACCTGCAGGTCGAAGCGGATGCCGCCCTTGGCGGGGCCGCGCGACGTGTTGTAGAGCACGCGGTACCCCGTGAAGACCTCGACGTCGCCGTTGTCCCGCTGCACGGGCACCGACACGATGATCTGCTTCTCGGGATGGCGCAGGATCTTGTAGAGCCCGGGTTCGAGATCGAGCGCCTTGGCGGCGAAGTCGAAACGGGACATCATGGCCTCGAAGGGGTTTTCCTCGCTCAGGAAACGGTCCTTGTCGGGCCTGATGATGTTCTGGCTGCTGACGGTCATTGTCCTCTCCAAAAGGGCGATGAATGCGGTACCGGTGTTCAGAGACCTTCCGCGGGCGTGACCACCGCGTCCAGCGCGGCGACGAGACGGTCCTCCCCGCTTTCCCACTCGATCGACAGCACGGCCACCAGCGGCTCGGGCACGCTGGCCGGCCAGCGGTCGCGCAACTTCACGGCATCCTTCTCGGTGATCACCACGTGATCGGCCTTTCGGGCCGCGTGCGCCAGCCAGGCCACGTCCTCATCCCGGAACTCGTGGTGATCCTTCCAGGTGGCCACCTGCACGGCGGCGCCGGTCATCTTGGTCTGCGCCACGAAGGCTTCGGGGTCGCCGATCGCCGAGGCCGCCACTACGCGCCGGCCGCGCAGCGCCGCGGCATCCGTAACGCGCCCGCTCACCAGGCCTTCGTACCGTGCGACGCCCAGGTGGGCCACCGCCACCGGGCCCCGGAGCCGCGCCTGGAGTTCGCCGGCCAGCGCCGCGGCGACTTCCGCCGTAGCCCGTTTCCGGGTCACGATGATCGCATCGGCCCGGTCGATCGCGCCGAGTCCTTCCCGCCACGGCCCGGCGGGAAGCGGCCAGCGCACCGCCCGCGCGGATTCGGCGCTGACTACGAGCAGATTGAGATCACGACGCACGTCCAGCCGCTGATAGGCATCGTCGAGCACCAGCACCTGGGCTCCGCGCGCCAGTGCCCGCTCCGCTCCGGCCGCCCGATCCGGATCCACCACCACCCGGGCCTCCGGCACCAGTCGCTCGTGGACCTTGGCCTCGTCCCCGCCGCCATACCCGCGGAGGAGCACGCCGGGCACATGGCCCCGCGCGGCGTAATGCTGCGCGATCCAGGTCGCGATCGGCGTCTTGCCCGAGCCGCCGACCGTGAGATTCCCCACCGAGACCGAAGGCAGGGGCAGGTCCTTCACCTCGGACCACCCGGCCCGATAGGCCCAGGCCCTGGCTGCCACGGCCACGCGATAGCACGCAGAGAGCGGCAGCAGCATCAGGCGCGCCATGCGTGCGTCGATCCGACGGCTGGTCCACAGCCAGCGGATCAGGCGGTGGGAATCTCGGCTTGCCCGGGCCATGCGGCCTTTCGTGCGACGTGGTCCATGCTTTCCCGCATCCGGTCCATCGCCCGGGCCTCGGCGTCGGGCCCCGCCGTCACGGGAAACGGCTCTCCGTACACCACGCGGACCCGGGCAAACGGCTTGGGGATCATGAAGCGATCCCACGAACGCAGCCGCCATGCCCGGTCGGCTTCGGCGTGCACCGGGATGAGCGTGGCACCGCTGCGTGCGGCGGCGGCCAGGATCCCGGGCTTGAGTTCCCGCCTCGGGCCGCGGGGTCCGTCAGGTGTCATGGCGACTGTGCCGCCCGCTTCGAGCGCCCGGACGGCCCCGAGCAGCGCCTTCGCGCCACCGCGGGTGCTCGATCCGCGCAGCAGCTCATAGCCGGCCGCGTCCGCGAAATCGGCGAGGTACTGACCGTCCCTGGCCTCGCTCACCACGATCGCGACTGCTTCGTTCCGGTGCAGCCACATGAGCGGGAGCAGTGCCTCGTGCCAGACCACGAAGGCGACCCGGCTGCGCTGCTTCGACCGGGCCAGCCCGCACCCTTCGCCCTCGAGGCGATAGCGCCAGCTCCGGGCCAGCATCCGCACCAGCGGGATGGCCGCGGTGCGGACCACGACCGGAGGTACGTTCATGCCCCGAGCAGGTCGGCCGCGATCGCCGCGACTCGACCCGCGGCGCCCGGCTGGCCCAGGCGCCGGCTGACCTCCGCCAGTCCCTGGTGCTGCGCCCGGGCTTCCGCCGAATCCGGATCGAGGAGTGGTCTCAGGGCATCGGCCAGTGCCTGCCCGCGCACCGGCCGTCTCCAGAACTCCGGGACGACCTCGCGCCCGGCCACCAGATTCACCAGGCTGATCCACTTCGAGAAAATGAGCGCCCGGGCGATCAGATAGCTGCCCGGGCTCGTCAGGTACGCGACCACCATCGGGGTATCTGCCAAGGCCGCTTCCAGCGTCGTGGTGCCCGACTTCGCCAGGGCCGCGTCGGAGGCAACGAAAACCGGTATCGGATCGGCCCTGTGGATGGTGATCGGGCCCGGATTCGGATACCGGCCATCTGCCGTGCCGGCCACGACGGCGTGGCTGCACCGCCCCTCCTTCAGCATCTGCTGCGCGACCGACCGGAACAGGGGCCAGATGCGCTCGATTTCCTGGGTCCGGCTGCCCGGAAAGATACCCAGGACGCGGGCATCCGCCGGGAGAGTCAGCGCCGCCCGCGCGGCTACCCGATCCGGCCAAGGCTCGCGATCCACGAGCGGGTGGCCGACGTACTCCGCCCTGATGCCGACACCCGCGAAGAACTCCGCCTCGAACGGCAGCACGACGGCTATCTCGTCGACCACGGGCCGGAACTTGGCTGCGCGCCCCGGTGCCCACGCCCACAACTGCGGGGCGATGTAGTACAGCACCTTGAGCCCCGCCTGCTTGGCCGCCCGCGCGACCCGGAGATGAAATCCCGGATAATCGATCAGGATGACCAGGTCCCACTTCCCGACAGCGAACTCCCGCCGGATTTCCCGCAGCAGCCGCAGGTGCGCGGGAATCTTGGCCACGATCTCGCTGAAGCCGAACGCCGAGAGCCCCTCCATCCGGGCGCTGAGCTCAGCGCCCTCAGCCGCCATACGTGGCCCCCCTACACCGCCGATGACCGCGCCGGGGAATCGCTGCTTCAGGGCGCGGACCACCCGGGCGCCGTGCAGGTCTCCCGACGGTTCACCGGCTGAAATCCAGATCCGGGGGGCGGCGCCGCTCATCAGCGGGGCCGCAACACCACCGGCTGCCGGGCCACCGCGTCGCCGACCTCGAGGGCCAGGCGGAGCGCCGCGCGGCCTTCCTCACCGGTCACCACGGTCTCGCGTCCACCCTGCACCGCATGCACGAAGCTCTCGAGCTCCATCCGGAGCGCGTCGCCCTCCGGGGCCTCCAGCGCGATGGCCTCGACCACATCGTCCAGCCTGGCGCCGGTCCCTGGTTGCCAGCCGCTGCGGAGGCGGAGGAACTGTCCCCCGCCGCTGGCGAGATCGAGTGAGAGGTAGCCGGTCGGCTGAAAGATCCGGAGCTTGCGGATCCGGTCGCGGGCTACGCGACTGGTCGTCACATTGGCGACCGCGCCGCCGGCGAATTCGACCCGGGCATTCGCCATGTCCAGGTGCGGGGAAAGCAGCGCGACCCCCGACGCCCGGACGTCAACTGCCTCCCGGCCGCCCAGGAGGTGGAGGATCAGATCCAGGTCATGGATCATGAGGTCGAGGATGACGGCGACGTCGGTGCCCCTCGGCTGAAAGGGCGCCATCCGCTGGCTTTCGAAATAGCGGGGCTCCTCGAGCCAGGGGCGGGCCGCCCTGACTGCGCGGTTGAACCGCTCGATGTGCCCGACCTGCAGCGGAACGCCGTTCTTCCTCGCGGTCGCGATCAGGGTGTCTGCCTCGCTCACCGAACTCGCCAGCGGCTTTTCCATCAGCACGGCGATACCGCGCTCCAGCACGTGGCAGCCGACCTCCCCGTGGGACGGGGTTGGCACCGCGATCGAGACCGCCCGAACCCGGGAAAGAAGGTCGTCGAGATCGTGGTAGGCCTTGGTGCCCACCTGCGCCGCGACCTCGCGGGCCCGGGTCGGATTGTGGTCGTACACTCCCATCAGCTCGGCGTCGGGAAGGGTCGCCAGGTGCCGGGCGTGATGCTGCCCCAGCGCCCCGACACCAACGACCCCGACCGGCAGGCGGGTGGTCACGTCGGCACGCCCCGGGCCGACGATTCGAGAAAGGCGATGAATCGCTCCACTTCCGGAATGGGAGGCAGGTCGATCCGGGCCCGCTCGAGGGCCTGCGAGAGGTTCAGCTCGCTGTTGAAGAAGAGGCGATAGGCCCGCTTGAGGGCGGCCGTGGTGTCGTTGGGGAACCCGGCGCGCTGCAGGCCGACCGTATTGAGCCCGTAGAGCTCCATCGGGTTGCCCACAGCCTTCACGTAGGGCGGAATGTCCTGATTGACCCGGGTGGCGCCGCCCACGAAGGCAAAGGCCCCGATCGTGACGAACTGGTGCACGCCGTTCAGGCCGGAGAGGGTCGCGCGGTCATGAATCGTGACGTGACCCGCGAGCTGCGTGCTGTTGGCGATGATGACGCCGTCGCCCACCCTGCAGTCATGGGCGATATGCACGTAGGTCATGATGTAGCAGCCGGCGCCGACAACGGTGCGCCCCGTGGCGTGAGTCCCGCGGTGGATGGTGGAATACTCCCGGATGGTGGTGCCGGCACCGACCTCCACCCAGGTTTCCTCATCCCGGTAGGAAAAATCCTGCGGGGCTACCCCCAGGATCGCTCCGGCCCCGAGCGTGACCCGTTCGCCGAGGCGGACATTGCGCTCGATCAGGGCGCGGGGCCCGATCTGGCAACCGTTGCCGACGAAGACCTGGGGCCCGACGATCGCAAAGGGGCCCACCGTCACATCGCTGCCGAGCTCGGCCGCGGGATCGATGATCGCGGTGTGGTGGATGCGGGCGGTCATTTGTCGACCACCCGCGCCATCATCTCCGCCTCCGCGGCTACCTGGCCGTCCACCAGCGCCACGCCCTTCATCTTGCAGGTCTTGCCGCGAAACTGGATCATCTCCAGCTCGAACCGGAGCTGATCGCCGGGGACCACGGGCCGCCGGAACTTCACGCCGTCGAGCGACATGAAGTAGACCACCTTCTGGTCCCGATCCTCCACCGCTCCCATGAGCAGCATGCCGCCCACCTGCGCCATTGCCTCGATGATCAGAACCCCCGGCATGATCGGGTGGCCGGGGAAATGGCCCTGGAAAAACGGCTCATTGATCGTGACGTTCTTGATGCCGACGATGCGCGACGTTCCCTCGACTTCGATGATCCGGTCGACCAGCAGGAAGGGATAGCGATGCGGGATGACGTCGAGGATCTGCCCGATATCCATGGCGACACCGCCGCTGCGCTGGCCGGTGCGCGCCAGGGCGCGCGCCAGGGCGACGTTGCCGTGGTGGCTCGGACGGGTGGCGACGATGTGGGCCTGCACCCTGCCGCCCACGAGTGCGAGGTCTCCCGCCAGGTCGCCGGCCTTGTGGCGGACGAATTCATCCGGCCAGCGCAGTTCGGTGCCCTGCACCCCGTCGCGGGTGAGCGCAATCGCATTGCTGGTCGAGGCCCCGCGCGCGAGCCCCTTGGACTTGAGCGCCTCGACCTCGTCCACGAAACCGAACGTCCGCGCGCCAGCCAGGTCCCGGGCGAACGCCTCGGGGGTGATGTCGTAGGTGCCGGTCTGGCGGCCGATCAGCGGATGCGCCCACTCCACCATCGTGGTGATCCGGAGACCTTTGGCCGGAGAAAGGACGTAGACGGAGTCCCCCTCCGTCACCTGGAATGGCGCCGTCACCTTGTAGACGACGGGGTCGCCGGGATGCTCGACCGGGCCGGCACCCTGCAGCGCGTCGAACCAGGGCTTGAAGGAGCCGTCCAGGACCGGAGGTTCGGGACCGTCGAGGCCGACCTCGAGGTCGTCGATCCCGAGTCCGGTAACCGCCGCAAGCAGGTGCTCGACGGTGTGAATCGTCGCCTCGCCCTTGCCGATCGCGGTGCGCCGCTCGGTGGCCTCGACTTCGCTCAGCCTCGCGGCGATTTCCGGGCTGCCGGCGAGATCTGTGCGCCGGAAGACGATGCCGCGGCCCGAAGCGGCCGGACGGAGGACGGCGGTGGTCTCGGCCCCGGTGTGCAGGCCGATGCCGCTCAGGCGGGCTTCTCGTTCAATCGTTCGACGGGCCACGGGCGCCTCGCTCGGCGAGCAGGTTGGTGAGTGCCGCTGCATGCGGAGCCAGGGCGTACAGCGCCGCCTGGGCCCGCAGGAACTCCCGGTGCGGGCGCGCCGGGTACCCTCCCACGGTAGCCCCTTCGGCGACATCGCCGAAGATTCCGCTTTTCGCCGCGAGCCGCGCCCCCGCGCCGATCCGGGCGTGATCCCGGATCCCGACGCCACCGGCTACGATGACACCGGCGCCGATCCGTACGCTGCCGGCGATGCCCGTCGTCGCCATGATGAGGCAGTGCTCGCCGATGCGGCAGTTGTGGCCGATCTGGACCAGGTTGTCGATCTTGGTCCCCCGGCCGATCACGGTGTCCTCGAGAGTGCCGCGATCGATGCAGCTATTCGAGCCGACCTCGACATCGTCCTCAAGCACGCAGCGGCCGACATGGGGAAGCTTGTGGTGGCCGCGCGCATCCGAGGCGTAGCCGAAGCCCTGCCCCGCGATCACCGCGCCCGCCTTGAGGCGGACCCGGTCACCCACCACCGCGCCGGGACAGCAGATTACCCTCTCGTCGATCACGCAGTCGTTCCCGATCACCACGTCCTCGCCAACCACGACTCCGGCCGCGAGGCGGCTGCGGTCACCGATGCGAGCGCCTTCACCCACGATGACCTGGGGCCCGATGGACACGCCGGACCCCAGTGTGGCGCTCCCGTCGACTCTGGCCGAGGGATCGACGCCCTTCACGGGAACGCGCGGAGGATGAAAGGCCAGCAGCGCCTGTTCCAGCGCCCGCTGCACATCGGGCACGATGACCCGGACCGCGGGGCCCCCGGCCTCGGTGGCCATCACCTCGCTGATCAGCACGGCCCCGGCCTGCGAGGCCCGAAAATACGGCAGATACCGGGTCGAAACAAGAAATGAAAGCTCGCCGGGGCCGGCGCTTTCCAGCGCCCGGATCCCCTGCAGGCGGACCTCCCCCGATCCAACAAGGCGGCCGCCGACGAGGTCGGCGACCGCCTTTGAGGTGAGTTCGGGGCGCGGAGTCACGCCTACTGCGCGGCCTTGAGCCGCGCGGCCAGCTGGGCGGTGAGATCCAGCGATTTGTCCGCGGCGACGATCCCGGTCTGGCCGCTGACGTCGAAGATCATGGCGTACCCGCCTTCGGCGCGGATGGCCTCGATCAGCACGCTGACCTTGGACTGAATGGGATCCAGCAACTCACGCTCGCGGGCCGCGGCCTTCTGCTGAATTTCCTGGTTGCGGGCCTCCAGCTGGCGATTCTTCTCTTCCAGTTCCTTCCGCTTGGCCGTGCGGGCGCTGGGCGAAAGCAGCACCGAGGCCTGCTCGAAATCCTGGCCGGCCGAATCGAGCGACGCCTGGAGCTTCGCGAGCTCGGCGCGGTACCCCTCGATTTCCTTGGCGAAGAGCGACTCCGCCTTGGCGTATTCCGGGGTCCCCGACAGGACGGCCCTGACGTTGACGAAGGCCACCTTGGCCGCGGGGGCCGCCTGGGCTGTAGCGGATCCGGCGCCCGCACCCAGCAGGGCCACCGTGATCATCATCCGACGAAAAGCGCTCATGCCTACTCCACGAAAATGGGGGACAGTTGCCGGCCTCAGAAGAAGTTGCCGAGGCGGAAGTGCAGCTTCCAGCCCGGATCGCGCCGGCCGAAAATATCGGTCCGGTCGAACCCGTAAGCCAGATCGAGGCCGATGGGCCCCAGAGGCGATATAACGGCGGCCCCGATGCCCGCACCCTTGAACATCCGGCTCGGGTCGTACTGGCGCGCCGTGCGGTAGACGTTGCCGGCATCCAGGAACGTGTCGAAATAGAGCGACTGGCTGATCCGCGCCCCCACCTCGACGGTGAATGCCGCGTAGGACTTGCCGAAGCTGTTCACCCCGGCGGCGTTGTTGCCGCTGGCCGTGGGGTCGAACCCATCCGGCGTAATCGAAAACTCGTTGTAGCCGCGGAGCGGAATGCCGTACTGGGTGCCGCCCATCGAGTACAGCTCGGTATAGAACGGGCCGGGATCGCCGAAGATGAATCCGGACTTGGCGGTCAGCCCCAGCACCATGCGCACCCCGGTGCCAAGCTGGGGATTGCCGCCCAGAACCCCCAGGGGCGTGTACCAGCGGCCGTCGAAGTCGAGCTTGAAATAGTTGCCGCTGCCGCCCAGGATGCCGCCATTCAACTCACCCGATACGGTAGCCTGTTGTCCCGCCGTGGGGAACGGGAGGTCGATCCGGGTGTCGCGGACCACGCTCAGGCCCAGGGTCGACCGGACGCAGCCGTTGCAGCGGAACTGCTGCTGGAGCTCGGCGGATCCGTCGGTGTACGAAATGCGCTGCAGCCCGTAGGTGGTGAAGATGCGGGTATAGCGGTCGGCGAAGAACGGGAACCCGGCCTGGAGGGAGAAGCCCTCCTGCCGGCGGCGGCCCAGGTCGCCGATGGTGTAGCGCTGGCGCGAGTTGAACAGGGTGATGGTGCCGGACACCCGCGATTCGTTGATCGACGGGTCCGTATAGCTCAGGGTGAAGTCGTTGATGTTCTTGCCGAACTGCCACTGCAGGCTGCCCCGCTTGCCGCGCCCCCAGAGGTTGGGCTCCTGGAGTCCGAGAAAGCCGCCCAGGCCGGTACCCTGGCCGAGCGAGGCGCCGAAATTGATGTTGCCGGTGCGCTTTTCCTGGACGTGGAAGACGATGTTCACGTCCACCCCGTTCGACGTCGGGTCCACGCTCGGAGGCGCCATGGGCTGCTGGAAGAAGCCCAGGTTGGAGATGTTCTGGTATGACCGGATCAGGCGGTCCCGGTTGAACAGCTCGCCCGGCAGCATGACGATGGCTTCACGGATCACCCGCTCGTGCGTCACGTCGTTGCCCAGGATCTCGATCTTGTTGATCGTGGCCGGGGGGCCCTCCTGGATCATCCATTTGAGATCGATGTAGTTCTGCCCGTCCGGGGCGGTCCGCCGGATTTCCTGGGGATCGATCCGGGCGTAGATGTAGCCGTTGTTGTTGTACAGGGTGTTGACCGACTCGGTCGCCTTCTGCCAGGACCCGCGGTTGAACACCGGGTGGGTCTGGCTCACCGAATCGGCCAGGGCGGAACTGTAGAAGGGATACAGGGTGTACAGCTCTTCGGAACTGAAACGGCGGTTCCCCACGACGTCGAAGGTGCCGACCTTGTAGATCTTGCCTTCGTCGACCGTCAGGTCGAGGGATGCCTTGCCGGTGGTGGAGTCCACCGCCAGCGAGTCGTGGGTCACCTGGAAATCGATGTAGCCGTGCTCGGAGTAGAACAGGGGGAGCCGCTCGCGGAGGTCCTGCGAGAGCCGGTCGTCATCCAGCTTGCCATTCTGCCACCACCAGAAGCCCTCCGGCTGGGTGGCCATGTGATTGACGACCGCCCCGTCGTCGAAGGCGTCGTTGCCGGACACCGTCACCTGGCTGACGGCCACCCGCTTGCCTTCGCTGATCTCGAAGACCACCTGGATCGAGCCGTTCTCCTGCGTCTCCTCGACGGCATTCACCTTCGCCTCGTAGTACCCCTGGGCCCGGTACATCGAGTCGATGGCGCCCCGCGCCCGCGCCACCGCGGCCCGGTCGATGGGCCGGCCATTGGTGAGCTTGACCCGTTCCTTGACCGAACCCTCCGACAGGCGGTCGACGCCATGCACGCTCCACCGCTGGAGCAGCGGGCGTTCCTTCACCTTGATGACCAGGATGACGCCGCTGGCCCCCGGCCGCTGGTCGATGGTCACATCATCGAACTGTCCCGTGCGGTAGAGCGCGCTCAGGGCCCGCTGGATATCCCGGTAGGTGGCGACCGAATGCGGCACCAGGCCCGCGGTGCCGAGAATCTGGCCTTCGGTCAGGCGCTTGTTGCCCTCGACCACGACACTGTCGAGAGACGGCGGCGCCGGCTGCTGCGCCTGGAGCAGGACGGGCAGCAGCAGGCCGAGGAATGCGGCGGCGAAGCGGCGGAGCATCAAGGAGGAAACGAAACGACGCGGGCGGCCCCCCGGTACGGGAGCCGCCCGGAGCGCGTCAGGCCTTGGAGCCGGTCAGCGCCCGGAAGGCGAGCTTGTCGCCCTCCGGAGCAAGATCGACTTCGATCTCCTCGCCGCGGCCGAAATCACCGGAGAGGATGCGCTCGCTGAGGGGATCCTCGATGTACTTCTGGATCGAGCGCTTGAGCGGGCGGGCGCCGTAGTTCTGATCGTATCCCTTGTCCACGAGGAAATCGATGGCCGCTGGCGTGAGGCGGACTTCGTCGCCGAGGCGGCGCTGCACTTCCTTGAGCAGAATGGTGACCACCTGGGCGATGTGCTCCCGGCTCAGTGGGTGGAAGATGATGACATCGTCCAGCCGGTTGAGGAATTCCGGGTTGAACACCTTGTTGAGTTCCTCCCGGATCTTGTCCGACATCTTGTCGAACGAGGTCTTCACGTCACTGCCCTGGAAGCCCAGGGTCTTGCCCTGCATGATGTCCCGGGCGCCGACGTTGGAGGTCATGATCACGACCGTGTTCTTGAAGTCGATGACCCGGCCATAGTTGTCAGTCAGGCGGCCCTCGTCCAGCACCTGGAGCAGGATGTTGAACACGTCGGGGTGCGCCTTTTCGATTTCGTCGAGCAGCACCACCGAGTAGGGCTTGCGCCGGACGGCCTTGGTGAGCGCCCCGGAATCCTCGTACCCCACGTAGCCGGGCGGCGCGCCGATCAGCCGGCTGACGGAGAATTTCTCCATGTACTCCGACATATCGACGCGGATCAGGGCCGAGGCATCGGCGAACAGGAAGCGGGCCAGCGCCCGGGCCAGTTCGGTCTTGCCGACCCCGGTCGGGCCGCAGAAGACGAACGAGCCGATCGGGTGGTTGGGATCCTTGAGGCCGGCCCGCGAGCGGCGAATGGCCCGGCTGATGGCCTTGATGGCCTCGTCCTGACCGACGACGCTGCTGTGCAGCTCATCCTCCATCCGGAGCAGCCGGGAAGCCTCGGCCTCCTGCAGGCGGGTCACCGGGATGCCCGTCCAGCGGGAAACGATGAACGCGATGGCTTCCTCGTCGATCACGGGACGGCGGGTCTGGCGCTCCTTTTCCCAGTCTTCCTGCTTGAGCCGGATCTGGTTCTGCAGATCGCGCTCGCGATCACGGAGCGAGGCCGCGCGCTCGAAGTTCTGGTCCCGGACGGCGTCCTCCTTCTGGAGGTTCACCTTGTCCAGTTCCAGCTTGAGCTCGGCCACTTCGGCCGGGGGCGCCTGCGAGGCCAGCCGCGCCCGGGCACCGGCTTCGTCGATCACGTCGATCGCCTTGTCCGGCAGGAACCGGTCGGTGATGTAGCGGTCGGAGAGCACCGCCGCCGCCTGCAGAGTGGCGTCCGGCACGGAAACCCGGTGGTGGTCCTCGTACTTCTTGCGCAGCCCCTTCAGGATTTCGACCGTTTCCTCGATCGTGGGCGGCTCCACCATGACCGTCTGGAACCGGCGCTCGAGGGCTCCGTCCTTTTCGATGTATTTGCGGTACTCGTTGAGCGTCGAGGCGCCGACGCACTGCAGCTCGCCGCGGGCCAGGGCGGGCTTCAGCATGTTGGACGCATCGATGGCGCCTTCCGCGGCGCCGGCGCCCACCAGCGTGTGCAGCTCGTCGATGAACAGCACAATCTGCTTGTTCTGGGCAATCTCGTTCATGACCGCCTTGAGCCGTTCCTCGAACTGCCCCCGGTACTTGGTGCCGGCAATGACCGCCGCCATGTCCAGCGAGAGGACGCGGTGATCCCGCAGCACGTCCGGGCACTGGGCGTTGGCGATGAGCAGCGCGAGCCCCTCGACGATGGCCGTCTTGCCCACGCCGGGCTCGCCGATGAGGACGGGATTATTCTTCTTGCGCCGGGCCAGGATTTCCATGACCCGCTCGATTTCCTTGGCCCGTCCGATCGTGGGGTCGAGCTGGCCCTCGGCGGCCAGTTGCGTCAGGTCGCGGCAGAAGTGGTCCAGCGCGGGAGTCTTCGACTTCTTCTCCGACTTGGGGCTGGCGCTGGCCGGAGGCGTCGTGGGGGCCGATGAAGCCGCCTGCTGACTCTGGGGCATGTCGCTCCCCAGGAGCCGCAGCGTCTCGGCCCGGCTCTGCTCGAGATTGACCCCGGCGTCGGTCAGGACCTGCGCCGCGATGCCCTTCTCCTCGCGCAGCAGCCCGAGCAGCAGGTGTTCCGTGCCCACGTAGCTGTGGTTGAGCTCGCGGGCCTCGGTCATGGCCAGCTCGAGCACCTTCTTGGCGCGCGACGTGTAGGGCAGATCCGGTCCGGAAGCGGCGGCCGCTTTGCCCTTCTTGACCGTCTCCTCGATCTTCTGCTGGATTTCTTCCAGGTCCACGTTGAGGTTGGTCAGCACCGCGGCTGCCACCCCTTCGCCCTCGCGGATCAGGCCCAGGAGGATGTGCTCGGTGCCGACATACTCGTGATGCAGCCTGGCCGCCTCTTCGCGCGCCATCTGCAGCACCTTCCGCACCCGGTCGGTAAAATTGTACCCATTCATGGCATCACCCTCTTCGAACCGCTTCCGCCTCGAGCAACGTGCGAACGTACGACGCCCGCCGGACCGCCAGATCGGGATCGTCCACCGCGGCCCCTTCCGCCACCGCAAGGTGGGTGGGCTGGGTGAAGATCAGCATCTTGTTGAGTGCATAGAGGCTCAGGTCCTTGATCAGGCCGAGCCCGACTCCCAGCCGGACTCCCGAAAGGAGATTCATCGTCTCCTCGAACGAGAGCGTCCGTGCGTAGCGCAGCAGACCGTACGCCCGCCACACCTTGTCCTCGATGATCGCCGGCACGTTGCGCCTGAGGACCTGCCGCGCCTCTTCCTCGTACTGGATCACCTGGCGCACCATTTTGCCGAGGTGGTCCAGCAAGTCAGACTCCGACTGCCCCAGCGTCGTCTGATTGGAAAGCTGGAAGAAATTCCCGACGACTTCACTGCCCTCGCCGTAGAGCCCGCGGTGAGTCAGGCCGACCTGGCCAAGACTCTGCAGTACTTTCGAGATTTCCTTGGTTAACACCAAGCCGGGCAAGTGGATAAGCACCGAGGCCCGGAGTCCGGTACCGACGTTCGTCGGACAGGAGGTAAGGTAACCAAACTCGGGGTGAAATGCGAAGGCAAGCCATTGTCCCAGTTCGCTATCCAGTCGCTCGACGGCCGCCGCCGCACCCTGCAGATCGAGCCCCGAGTGGAGCCCCTGGAGGCGCAGGTGGTCCTCCTCATTAACCATGATGCCCAGCCGGTCCCTGACGAACAGCGCGGCCCCCGCCCGCACACCCCCGGTCCCCTCCAGCCCGGCCAGTTCGCGACTGACCAGATGCCGCTCATGCAGCAGGGCCCGGTCCTCCTGGGTCAACTGATCGAGCCGGAACTGGGCGGAGCGGTGGAGGCAGACGGTCTGGCCGGCTGCCGCCTCCACCTGGGTCAGGATTTCGAGGCGCTCCGCCGCGGTATTCCGGGTAGTGAACACCCGCCCTGCCAGATTGCGCGCCAGGCGCACCCGGGTCGACAGGACCAGGTGGCTCTGGGGACCGCTGGCATCCAGCCACCCCATTCCGCCATCGGCCAGGAGCGTGAGGTCGATCATTCCAGCCCCTTGAGCCTGTCCCGCAGCTCGGCGGCGAGTTCGAAGTCCTCGGCCTCGACGGCAAGCCTGAGCTGCGCCCGCACATCGGCGGCCGTGGGGCCCTCGCGACGGACGCCGGCTCCGGTATGGGTGCCGGGACCGGTCGGTGTCGAGCGCCGGCCCACATGACGGCTCGAGCCGTGCAGCCGGCGGACCAGCTCGCGGAGCGGGCGCTCGAACGAATGCCAGCAATCGGGACACCCCAGGCGGCCGGTGGCCTTGAAATCCGCGATGGTGGCGCCGCAGGTCGAGCAGTTGATCTGCACCGGTGCGATCTCTTCACCGCCGGCCAGGGCCGCCGGGCCCATGCTGGCGAGGAAGGTGCCGATCGGCGTCTTGCTCAGGCTGCCGGTGGTCTCCACACCTTTCTCCGCAGCGCAGCGCTCGCAGAGATGGAGATGCACCACCTGATCGTTGGCGATCTGGGTCAGCTGCACCACCGCTTCGCGCTCACCGCAATTGGTGCACATCGTCGGGGTGCTCACGGCATCGACTCCGGTCCCGCCAGGGGATGCAGCCGGCCCCCTTCGAGGCCGAGGATGCGATCGGCCCGCTCCGCCAGCGCCCGGTTGTGGGTCACCGCCACGACCGACGTATTGAACCGGGATGCCAGCCCTGCGAAGAGCTCGTGGAGCCGCTGCCCGTTGGCGTGATCGAGGTTCCCCGAGGGCTCATCGGCCAGCACCACCACCGGATCGTGGACCAGTGCGCGCGCCACGGCCACCCGCTGCTGCTCCCCGCCGGAGAGCTGCGCCGGACGGTGACTCAGCCGCGCGCTCAACCCCACCGCGTCGAGCAGGCGGGTGGCCCGCTCCCGGGTTTCGGCCTCGGCCATACCGGCGATCTGCAGGGGCAGCATCACGTTTTCCAGCGCCGAAAATTCTCTCAGGAGGTGATGAAACTGGAACACGAATCCGAGCTTCCGGTTCCGTATCTCCGCCAGGGTCTCATCGCTGGCCCCCTCGTAGCGGGTTCCGTCGAGAGAGACCTGCCCGCTGGTGGGTGGATCGAGCGCCCCGAGAAGGTGCAGCAGGGTGCTCTTCCCCGCCCCGCTGGCGCCGACGATGGCCACGAACTCGCCGCGGCCAACCTCGAGGTCCAGCCCGTTCAGGATCTCGAGCGGCTGGCCGTCCCCCCCTTCATACACCTTGCACAGCTGCTCGGCACGGAGGGCGACGGTCATTCGTGCCGGATCGCTTCCACCGGGGTGAGTCGCGCAGCGGTCCGGGCCGGATGCACCGTGGCTACCAGGGCCAGCACCAGCCCGGCGAGCACGACGACGGCCACATCGAGCAGCTCGATCTGCACCGGCAGGTGATCGATGAAGTAGACCGCCGGATCGATTCTGATCCAGTGCCCCCGGTCGATGCCCCAGGACACCAGCATCCCGACCGCCAGCCCGATCGCGACGCCGACAAACCCGATGATCGTGCCCTGAATCATAAAGATGCGGACGATCCCCGCGCGGGTCAGCCCCATGGCCTGGAGGATTCCGATCTCCCGCGTCTTGTCCGCCACCACCATGATCAGGGTACCCACGATGTTGAACGCGGCCACCACCATGATGAAGAAGATGATCAGCCCCATGGCGAGCTTCTCGAGCTTGAGCGCGCTGAACAGGGTGGCGTTCTGGGTCTGCCAGTCAAGCGTCCGATAGGGGTATCCCAGCTGGTCATCGAGACGGCGCCCCACCTCGGGAGCCTTCCACGGGTCGCGGAGCCGCACGGCAAGCCCGGAGACCGCATCACCGAGCCCGGCGAACTTCTGCGCGATGGCGCGGGGCAGCACCACGAATTCGTTGTCGTACTGGTACATCCCGGTATCGAACAGTCCGGTCACTTCAAAGTGCCAGTACTGGGGAACGGCGACTCCCAGCGCGGAATTCACCTTGGTCTCGCCCGGGGAGGCAAGGGTGACCACATCCCCAGGAAAGACGGACAGCCGGTTGGCCAGCCGGCGCCCCAGCAGAATGCCGCCATCCACATCGTTCTGGGTAGTCCGGAAGGAGAGGTCGCCCTTGGTGATGCTCTGCGGCAGCGAAGTCACGGACATCGTCCCGGTGTCGGGGTCGAAGCCGAGGATGTGGACGCCGTCGGAAAAATCGTGGCCGGCCGAAATGAGCGAGGCGGTGAGCACCTCCGGCGCCACCGCCAGGACATCCTTGTCCTTGAGGACTTCCTCACGCACCCGCTGCCAGTCGTCCAGCCGGAGCCCGGCGCCGAAGGTGAGCACACGCAAATGCGGATTGGCCACCAGGATCCGCTCACGCAGATCGTCCCGCAGCCCGTTCATGACGCCGAGCACGACGATCAGCGCCATCGTCCCGACTGCGACCCCGCCGACCGAGATGAGCGTATTCAGCGAGAGCTGCCGGGAGGCCTTGCGGGTCTGCAGGTAGCGGACGGCGATGCTCCGCTCCAGGCGACTGGGCCATCGAAGGAGGCTGCGCCAGCCAGCTCCCCTGCGACCGGCAGGAAGTCCTTCAGGGCCTCCCTGCCCCGCCGGTTTCAACTTTCCGGCCGCATGGCGGGAAAGAGGATGACATCCCGGATCGAAGGCTGATCCGCCACCAGCATGAGAAGGCGGTCGATGCCCATCCCCAGCCCGCCGGTGGGGGGCATGCCGTACTCGAGGGCCCGGATGTAGTCCGCGTCGTACTGCTGGGCCTCATCGTCTCCGGCCTCACGCTGACGCCCCTGGTCCTCGAAGCGGCCCCGCTGGTCGTCGGGATCGTTCAATTCGGAAAAGGCGTTGGCCAGCTCCCGGCCCATGACGAAGAGCTCGAACCGCTCGGTGAGCCAGGGATCGTCCCGGTGCTCCTTGGCCAGCGGTGAGAGCGGCTTGGGATAGTCCACGATGAACGTCGGCTGGACCAGCCTGGGCTCGACAAAGGTCTTGAACACCTCGTCCTGGAGCCGGCCGCCCGACAACTTCTCCACGTCGCCGGCTTCGGCACCGGCACGGATCAGCGCCCCCCGCAGGTCCCGCTCGGTGGCGACCTTGAGGTCGAGCCCAGCCCAGCGCTGCACCGCCTCGACGAACTTGAGCCGGGGCCATGGCGGCGTGAAGTCGAGTTCGACGCCCTGCCGGGTCACGCGGGTACCCCCGGCACACTCCCGGAACACGCCGGCAACCATCGACTCCGTCAACTCCATCATCTCGGTATAGTCGCCGTAGGCCTGGTAGCACTCGAGCATGGTGAATTCCGGATTGTGGCTCCGGTCCATCCCCTCGTTGCGGAAGTCGTGGCCGATTTCGTAGACCCGCTCGAGGCCTCCGACGATCAGCCGCTTGAGATAGAGCTCGTCGGCAATCCGCAGGAACAACCGCATGTCGAGGGAATTGTGGTGCGTGACGAAGGGGCGCGCCGCGGCGCCCCCGTAGAGCGGCTGCAGGATGGGCGTTTCCACTTCGAGATAGCCCCGGCCGTCCAGGAAGTCGCGGATGAAGCGCACGACCCGGGCCCGCAGCTGGAATACCGCCCGGATGTCGGCGTGGACGGCCAGATCGGCGTAGCGCTGGCGGTAGCGCACCTCGGGATCCTGCAGACCCCCGTAGGTGATTTCGCTGCCGTCCTCCTGAATCTGTGTCTTCCCCCGCGGCAGCGGACGCAGCGACTTGGCCAGCAGCTGGACCGTGCCTCCGCGAACCGTGATCTCCCCGGCCCGCGTCCGCATCAGATGTCCCGTGACGCCGACATGGTCATCCAGGTCGAGCAGCTCGATCACGCGCCAGGCATCCTCCCCCACCGCATCGCGGCGGAGGTAGACCTGGATCCGGCCGTGGGCATCCTCGATGTGGCCGAAGATGACCTTGCCCTTGGGACGCCAGGCCGCGATCCGCCCCGCCACCACGACGCGGGGTCCGTCATCCCCCATCGCATCCTGGTAGGCAGCCAACGCCTCGGCGGAGGTATGCGTCCGGTCGAACCGGTAGGCAAAGGGCCGGACCCCGAGGGCGGTCAGTTCCCCCAGCTTGGCCCGCCGAGCCTCCTCGACGAACGAACGCTCCTCGTTGCTCACGCCGCGTGGCCTCCGAACCGCTTGAGAAACGCCTGGATGAATTCATCCAGCTTGCCGTCCATTACGCCCTGGACATCGGTCACCTTCAGTTCGGTCCGGTGATCGTTGACCATGGTATACGGCTGGAAGACGTACGACCGGATCTGGTTGCCCCAGGAGTTGTCCGTCTTGGTCGCTTCAATGGCCGCGCGGGCCGCTTCCTGTTCTTCCAGCTTCTTCTGGTAGATCGCGGCGCGGAGCATCTTCATGGCCGTCGCCTTGTTCTTGCCCTGGCTCCGTTCCTGCTGGCACGCCACCACGATCCCGGTCGGAATGTGGGTGAGGCGCACGGCGGAGGAGGTCTTGTTGACGTGCTGGCCGCCGGCACCGGAAGCGCGGTAGACATCCATCTTGATGTCTTCATCCCGCAGATCCACCTCGATGGTGTCATCGATGTCGGGGTAGATGAAGACCGACGCAAAGGAGGTATGACGCCGGGCCTGGGAATCGAACGGCGAGATCCGCACCAGCCGGTGCACTCCCTTTTCCGCCTTGAGGAACCCGTAGGCGTACTCACCCTTGATCTCGATCGTGGCCGACTTGATGCCGGCCTCTTCCCCGTCCATCCGGTCCAGGATGGTCACCTCGTAGTCTCGCCGCTCCGCCCATCGGACATACATCCGCATGAGCAGCTCGGCCCAGTCCTGGGATTCGGTCCCCCCTGCCCCGGGATGGATGGTCAGAATGGCGCCGCGGAAATCATCGGGCCCCTGGAGCATGGCCTGCAGCTCGAACTTGCCCAGTGCCCCCGTGACCGTGTCCGCCTCGGCCATCAGCTCGGCGCTCATCGACTGGTCGGGCTCCGCCTCCAGCATCTCGGCCAGCCCCAGGGCCTCGTCGATCCGGCTCCGGATGTCCTGGAAAGGGGTGAGCCAGGCCTTGAGCTTCTTCAGTTCCTGGACGACGTCGCGGGCCCGCTCCTGGTTCGACCAGAAACCGGGATCGGCCTGCTGCTGTTCCAGGGCGGCGAGCCGCTTCTGCTTCGCCGGCAGGTCAAAGAAAGTCTCGGAGTTCGGTGGCGCGGCGATCCAGGTCGTGCAGTCGGTCGGTCAGCTCGGACATGATGGTTCCGGGATGAAGTCTGGCGCAAAATATAGAGGGGATCAACGCCGAACGGGGAACGGAGAAAGAACCCGTTCCCCGTTCCCCGCCCCGTGTTCCCCGTCGGTCAGAAGACCTTCTGCCCGCTGGCCAGGATCTCGTTGAGCGCGTCCGTGAAGTGCGTCGTGGATTCGGCCAGCGACTTGCCGACCTGCTCGGTGTATTCCTCCCAGCTCTTGCGGATTTCCTCCTCGAATTCGGCCTTGAGCGTCCCGCCGGCCAGCGCCTTCTTGCGGCGGTCCGGGAAGTAGACGGCGAGGTCCGAAATCAGTGCCCTGGCCAGCCGGCGGGCTTTCTGGTTCGGATCCTGATTCATGAACGGGTTGGCCGGCCGGGTCTGCACGGCCGGTGCTCCACCCGCTGGAACCGTCGGCCTGGCCGGTCCAGGCCCGCCGGGCGGGAATGGCGACGGTGGCGGCATGGTGGGCCGCACCGGAGAGACTGGAGGTCGCGGGGAGGGTGCCGCCGCAGGCGCGGCAGCGGCGGTCGGCTGCGCGATCCGCGGCTCGGTGGTTCTCGGCGCCGGGGAACTCGGAGGCAGATCGGCGCCGAATGAAGGCACCGGGATCGCCGGCTCGGTCACCGGTTCGGGGGCCCGCGGCAGGGGTGCTGGAGCGCGCGGAGGCGGCTCGGGCGGACGGGGCGGCGGCGCCACGGGCATGGCCACCACCGGCGCCGGTGCCTGCGGTGGCTCGGAGACTGGTGCCGGCCGGGCAACCACCGGACGAACGAGGGTCGCAGGCTCGCTGCTGGTGGTGCGGGCAGCGCTTTCCATTTCCGCCGTCTTGCGCACCGCAAAGACCGAGGAACAGACCTGGCAGCGGGCCCGGACACCCGCCGCCGGCACTTTGGCGGGATCCACCCTGTAGACTGTGGCACAGCCGGGGCAGGTAACGTTCATCGGCCGATCCTCAACGGGGATTCGCGGTGCGCGTGGCGCCCGGTTCTTCTCCATCGTGCGGCTGCCGGCGATCGACGACGAACACCGATCCGGGCAGCGTCTTCGCGTAGCTCTTCATCTCGGTGGCCAGCTCGCTCACCTGGGCCGGATGGGTAAACCGCCGATGCCGGTTGGTCACGATACCGATCGACAGCGTCATCAACGGGACCCGGTGCAGCTGACCCCGGCGGTCCTTGCCGAAGAAATATCCGGCGCGCCGGTCCTGCTCATTGTACTGCAGCGGGATCAGGGTGTCGAACACATCGAGCACTTCGGTGCTGACCGGGCTGGCCTGGTCGATGGGGACCACGCAGATGAAGTCATCACCGCCGATGTGCCCCACGAATCCCTCGGCTCCGCAGATCCCCTTCACCACGTCGTGCAGGATGCGGGACAGGACGTAGATGACCCTGTCGCCATCGTAGTAGGAGTACCGGTCGTTGAATTCCTTGAAATGATCCAGGTCGGCGTAGCAGACCGCGAACAGTCCGCCCGAATCGAGGCGCCGCCGCAGTTCACGCTCGATCTCATTGGTGCCGGGCAGCCGGGTCGACGGATGGACGGACACATCCCGCTCGGTACCGACCAGGATCGACTCGAGGCGGGCGCGCTGCTCCGCCTCCGCAAAGACCCGCGTCACGACCTCGTCGGCTCCGACCGCGAACCACTCCTCGACCGTGGCCGGGGCATGCTCCGACGAGAGCACGATCACCGGGCTGATCGCGGTGAACGCGTCGTTCTTGAGCAGCCTGACCAGATCCCGCGCCTCGGTGCCGGAGCGATCCCCGTCGATGAAAACCAGGCAGGGGAAGCCCCTGAGGACAATGGAATGAACCTCTCCAGGGATCTGGAGAATCGAGACGGGAATGTCCTTGGCGGCCGCCCATTGGCGGACCAGATCCGGGACAGTGCGCGCGTCCGGCGAGTAATAGAGAATCGTCGGGCGCGTCCGCACCCTGGCACTCCTCGTAATTATCAGTGAATAACTAACTTACGGGCCTTCATCAGCCAAGTCAAATGACCAGTGCCGCGGCGGCGATAATGCCGTAGACGGCCAGCAGTTGCATCCCTTCGAACCAGTGGGACTCCCCGTCCAGCGTAATGATGGCGACCACCAGCGTGCTGAGCGCCAGGGCCAGCACCTCGAAGGGGGTGAACACCAGGTCCATCCGCTGACCGACGAGGAGCCCGACTCCGACCAGGAGCGGCGCCACGAAGAGCGCCACCTGGGTGCTCGATCCCAGCGCAATCTGCAGGGCGATATCGATCTGGCCTTTGCCGGCCAGCACCACAGCGGACGCGTGTTCGGCCGCATTGCCGATGATCGGAATGACGATGAGCCCCAGGAACGCCGGAGTCAGGCCGAGGCCGTCAGCCACGGCCTGGGTGGCGTGAACCAGAATCTCCGACTCCACCGCGACCCCTACGGTGGCGAGCGCCAGCACTCCCACCGACGGCCAGACTCCCCAGACCGGCCCGTCGACGGGGTGCTCTTCCGAAACGAACAGCGCCTTGTGACTGCGCAACGAGAACCAGAGCGAGGCGAGATAGGTCAGTCCGAGCACGACCGCCACGATCTCGGTGAGCTGGAGCGCCCGGCCTTCGAATGCCGCCTCCGGGTGGATCGAATGGAAGAGCGCCGGCATCACGAGACCGATGACCGCCAGCATCAGCATGGCGGCGGACATCCCGGCGGTGGCCCGGTTGAACTTGAAGACCGGGCGCTTGATGCCACCGGCGATGAAGGATAGCCCGAGGATCAGCAGCAGGTTGCCGAGAATGCTGCCGGTGATCGAGGCCTTGACCAGCCCCACCAGTCCGGCCTGCAGCGCAACAATGGCGATGATGAGCTCGGCGGCATTGCCAAACGTCGCGTTGAGCAGTCCGCCGAGTGCGGGGCCGGTGCGATGGGCCAGGTGTTCGGTCGCCTCGCCCATCACGGCCGCGAGCGGCAGCACGGCAAGACACGCGGTGCTGAAGATCGCGAGGGGTGAGGCATGGACCTGGACCAGCGCCCAGCTGATCGGCACCGCCAGGAACAGATAGTAGATCGGCCGGATCCGGAAGCGGCGTTTCGGCGGGATCTGGCGCGGCGGCGTCACGGGCCGGACCTCGGGACGCGCCGCCTCGGCCGGCCGCCTGGGCCGCTCCGCCCGCTCGCCTCGACCTCCGTTCCGACCCTTCTTCTCCGGTCGTGGTGATGCAGGGGCGGGAATCGTGAGCGCGCTGTCCGGACCCGCGGGCTTCTTCCCGCCCCCGGCCTGCCCCACCACCTGCGCCACGGGCCCGCGGCGCTCGCGGCTCAGGTGCGCCAGCAGGGCGGCGGCGGTATCACCCGGGCCGCCAGCCTTGACTGCGTCGATCACCTTCCTGGCGCCGGAGCGCAGGGGGCGCTCCAGCGACTCATCGCGGTGCGGCCCGGGGCGGAGTGCCTGCTCCAGCCCGCGGCGCACTGGTTCGAGAGCCAGGCCGGCGGCGGAAAAAGCCTGCTCCACCCCCGCATCGGCACTCGCGGCCAGGGCGAGCAGGAGATGCTCGGTCCCCACGAAGTCATGCCCCAGACGAACCGCCTCGGCGCGGGCGGCGTCGACCAGTTGCTCGAGCTCGATGGCCATCAGAGAGGCTTGGCTTCGTCGATCAGCATGATAGGGATGCCGTCCTCCACGGCGTAGACAAGACGGCAGGTCTGGCACACCAGCTGTTCCGGATCCCGGCGGTACTCGAGGTCCCCCTTGCACTTGGGGCAGACCAGGATCTCCAGCAGTTCGGGAGGCAGTGTCATGATTTCCAGGCCTCAGCGTGGGGCCGGTTCAGGCGGAAAGCCGAGTCGATCGAGCGCGGCGGCATCGCGCCGCCAG
>DATEHG010000119.1:0-21315 GCA_035279705.1 Gemmatimonadales bacterium | reverse complement strand
ACCGTGATGACGGCGACGAAGAGATAGACTCCGGCCTTAATGGGATTTTTCATGGCCTTGGTCTGCTTATATTCGTCGTACTGGTGGCCGATGCCTTCCATTTTCGCCAGCAATGATTCAGGCACGTAGGCTTAAGCACGGGCGCATCCTCTTTTCATTCGTGTCATCCGTGGAAAGCTTTTCCCTCAGGTTACCTTGACCTCGATGACCGACTCGCCTGACTCGCACCCTGACCGCCCCACCGGCATCGGCGACCGCGCCCGCCGAGTGCGCCGCAATCTCCGCCAGGGGCTGGAACTGGCCTGGACCGCCGACCCGAAATCGCTGGTGCTCTACTCGGTCATGGGCATGGCCAGCGCTACCATGTCTCCCATTGCCGTCTACCTCGGCGCCCGGCTCGTCAATCAGATCGCCTCGGCGCGGGCGCACCCGCTCGTGTTCACCGATTTTCTGCCAGTGGTCATCGGACTCTGGCTCACGGCCACGATCCAGCGGTCGGCCGGCGCGTACATGGGGTACGGTCGCAATCTCTTCGTGCGGCGCGTGCAGCTCGAGGCGGAACGGCGCCTGCTGGCCAAGGCTTCACGGGTGGATCTCGGGCACTTCGACAACTCCGACTGGCACGACCGCCTGGCCCGGGCCAAGCGGGACGTGTCATGGCGCCCTGGCGACCTGACGTGGTCCGTGCTCGGCCTCTCGGGCAACCTGGTCACCATCGTGCTCATGGCCGGGCTGCTCGCCAGCCTCCACTACATCCTCGTGCTGCTCGCACTGGCCGCCGCGGTGCTGTCGCTGGCACTCGAACGGCGGGTGACGCTCAAGCTCTACGAGTTCTTCTACCGCGAAACACCGGAGGAGCGCGAACGGGAATACCTGGGCGATCTGCTGGTCCAGCCCCGGACCACCAAGGAAATCCGCGCCTACACCCTGGCCGATTACCTGCTCGGCCGGCACACCGACCTCTCCGAGAGCCTCTTCCGCCAGCGCCAGGAGATGTATCGCTCCGCGACGAGGGTCGCCGTCCTGACCGGTATCGTGACCGGCACCACGCTGGCGCTGGCCTACGTCTTCGTGGCGCTCCGCGGCGTTGCGGGGACGATAGACCCCGGCGGCGTGGTGCTGGTCATCGGCGCCTTTACCGCCGTCTCGGGGACCCTCGGCCAGATCAGCAGCACCTTCGTGGCGGTGGACCAGCACACCACCTTCCTCGAGGACTACTTCTCCTTCCTCGCGGTCGAGCCGCTCGTCCTCCTCCCGGTGCATCCGAAAGCTGCGCCGCCCGGACCGATCGCCGGGATCACGTTCGACAACGTGAGCTTCACCTACCCGGGCGGCACCGAGCCGGCGGTCGAAGGGCTGAGCCTCGAGATCCGCCCCGGCGAACTGCTGGCGCTGGTGGGCGAGAACGGCGCCGGCAAGAGCACCCTGGTCAAGCTCCTGCTCCGTTTCTACGACCCGGCCCGTGGCAGCGTCCGCGTGGGCGGCATCGACCTGCGGGACTGGAATCCGGAGGTGCTGCGCCGCCGCATCGGCGTGCTCTTCCAGGACTACGCCAGTTACGAACTCTCGGTCAGAGAGAACATCGTGATGGGCCGACCCGACGTGGATCCCGATGACCGCAGGGTGCTGGACGCGCTGCGCGATTCGAGGAGCGAATGGCTGGTGGGCAAGATGCCCAACGGCCTCGATTCCAAGGTCGGCCGCCTCTTCGAGGGCGGACACGATCTTTCCGGCGGCGAGTGGCAGAGACTGGCCCTGGCGCGCATCATGTACCGCGATGCCGATATCTGGATTCTCGACGAGCCCACCTCCTCGCTCGATCCCGAGGCGGAAGCGGGCATCTTTGCCGAGCTCAAGTCGCTGCTCCGGGGCCGCATGGGCCTGGTCATCTCGCACCGGTTCTCGACGGTGCGCATCGCCGACCGCATTGCCGTGATCGCCGGCGGCAAGGTCACCGAGCTCGGCAGTCACCAGGAGCTGCTCGCGGCCCGGGGCCGCTACGCCGAGCTGTTTGACCTGCAGGCGGCGGGATACCGGTGATCACGGCACCGGTGAGCCGCTTTCTCGCGGTGGCCGACCTTGTCCGGGCCGCCGCGTTTTACCGGGACGTCCTGGGTTTCGAAGTGAGCGGGCCCAGGGACGGGACCGTGGAGGCGGTTTCGGGTCCGGCCCGCCTCCAGCTCACCCAAACCGACTCCGCCGTCGACAGCACGGGGGCGCTCAGGCCCCGCGGCGCGGCGGTGATCTACCTTGCCGTGGATGATGTGGCGGGACTTCACGCCGCGATCGTCTCCCGCGGCGGCAATCCGTCGATCATCGAGCGGGCCAACTGGATCAAGCAGCGGGTCTTCCAGCTCCGGGACCCGGACGGCCACACCCTCTGGTTTGCCCAGAGCTACCAGGAGCCGGACCGCGAGGGTCCGCCGGCGATGTTGGAGCAGGCGCTGCCTGCGCTCCCGGTGACCGACATTCCGGGCGCCATCGTCTACTACCGCGACCGGCTGGGTTTTTCGATCAACTACGCCCAGGACGATCTTGGCGTGATGGACCGGGACCGCCAGGCGCTGCTGCTCGTCCTCCGCACGCCCAGGCACTCCGGAATCGGGGAGTGCGAGTTCTACGTCCGGAATGCGAACGAGCTCCACGCGGAACTGGTCGACCGGGGAGCGCGGGTGATCGACCGGCCCGCCAGCATGCCGTGGGGGCTCCGGCATTTTCATGTCGAGGATCTCGAGGGCAACCGGATTACCTTCGCGCAACGCTTCGAATGACCTGGGAGGGGTGACGCATGTCCCGTGAAGAGCAGATCCGGCGGCTCAATCAGCAGTACATCGATGCCTCGCTGGCGGGAGACGTGGAGTGGTACCGCCGGATGCTCGCCGGGGAGTTCGTCTGCATCGATTCCGACGGCTCGGTGCTCGACAAGACCGCCTTTCTTCGCCAGACCGCCCAGGGATCCGACCTCGCTGAGTACCGGCTGGATGAGGTCGAGATCCGGTTTTACGGCGATCTGGCGTGGGTCCGCGCCACCGGCCTCTGGACCTCGAAAGCCGGCGTGCCCGGCATCAGCCGGTACATCGACATCTACGTGCTGAAGGGTGGCGAATGGCAGGTCATCTCGGCCCAGATCACCCGGCCGGCGGGTGTCGCGTAGAAATTTTCCGCGGATGTACGCGGAAACTGCTTGGAAGCACGCGGAAGAGTCCTGTGCTGGTCTCGCCTGGTGGAAGCAGTTACCACCACGAGCGATTTCGAGGAGAATTTCGCTGCCTGGTCACGCATCGGAGCGATCCGTTCTCATCCGTGTCATCCGTGGATAGCTGTTAACCGCGGATGAACGCGGAAAAAGGCCGCGGAAGCACGCGGATAGGCTCGGCTGTCGTCTCACCCGGCTGGTGCAGTTAGCGAGAGAACTGAGGTAGTCGAGGCTAGGATGCCAGGGCTGCATCGGAGCGATCATTTTTCATCCGTGTAATCTGTGGATTGCTGTTGTGAAAAAGGGGGGCGGCCGTTCAGGCCGTCCCCCTCTCCCTGCCGGCATCCTGCGAACTAGTTCATCGCCAGCATGGTGTTGCTGCTCACGATCAGGAACTCGGCCCGCCGGTTCTGGGACCATGCCGCCTCGGTATCGCCGGCGTCAATCGGCGCGGTCTCGCCGCTCGAGACGCGGTCCAGTCGTGCGACATCAATCCCCTTGCCGACGAGGTACTTGCTCACCGCTGCCGCGCGCCGCTCACCGAGCGCCTCGTTGTAGCGTGTGGAGCCGCGATCGTCGCAGGCCCCGGTGATCCTGAGCCGCACCGCGGGGTTGGCGTTGAGAATCGCCACCTTCCGGTCGAGGGCGGTCATGTCCTCCGCCTGCAACCGGGACTGGCCCACGCCGAAGTGGACCATGACGCCGAGTTCGCTGCGCAGTTCGGTACTCTTGGCTTCGGCCATCCGGACCCGTTCGGCCGAGTCGGCCGCGGCTTTCCGGGCCAGTTCCGCCTGGCGCACCCGTTCCACCGAGTCGGCGACCGCCCGCGCGACGGCGTCGGCCGAATCCTGGTTGAACACATTCTGCATCGCGACCTCTGGCGATGGGGTGGGTGCCGGGGCGGTCTCTGGTGGCGGCGGCGAGTGACAGGCCGCCGCAAAGGCGACGCCGGCGGTGGTCAGCAGCATGGTGCGGTAACGCATAGTGACTCCTGGGCTACGTTGGGGGCCGGATTCAAAGTCTCGCCCCGCGTGGTCCCATGACCGCGGAGAAGGCCCGGAGCGATCATCTCGCCCGGTGTCCCGCGTCCTGCTCAGATGGAGCTCCGCCGGCCGGTGATGAGATGCCAGAGAATGGAAATGACGGCCAGCACCAGGAGAAGGTGGATCAATCCCCCCGCCACGTGGAAGACTCCGAAGCCGAGGAGCCAGGCCACGATCAGAATGAATGCCAGAGTTGCGAACATCTTGAGCTCCCTTGTGTTAATGCCTGCAATGAACCGGGCGATCCCTACGGGCGGACAACGGCGGCCATCGCTGGAGAACCGCCCATGACCCGCTTGATGATCTGGCCGGCCCGCAATCGGTCACTGGTGCCGAGGCCGTTGATCAGGGCCAGCTCGGCGGGCGGAATGCTGGATGGGTACTGGCTGTTGAACTGCGCCAGCGTCATGGCAGCGGGCACCGTTTCGAGGCGCACCCGCATCGGCTGGACGGCCAGCGCCCGCGCATCGGTCAGCCGGTCGAAGCTGGCAAGGCTCTGCTGGAACGCCGGCGCGTAGCCGTCGAACTTGTCGCTGACCGAAAGCGCCGTGATCTGCCAGGTGGCGCCGCCGTATTCGACGAAGCTGGCGATGCCACGGACCGGGGTCTGGCCGGACTGGGCGGTGAACTCGCCGGTGAGCGCCGGCAGCCCGTGGATGCTGCTCTGCGACACCCGTCCCCCCTGCACCCCCTCCTGCGCGAAGAATTTCTGCGACGCCTCGGCACCACTGCCCGCGGCGCTGCGCAGTTCGATCTGGGCATCCTGCGCCGGGCTCACCGCGGTCACTGCGTCGCTGCCGTTGTGGGTCTGCCAGCCGGCCGGAAAGCGGAACTGGAGCTTGAGGTCGGGGTGCCGGAAGAGAGCGCCCTCGAAGTAGCCCAGGCGGGGATTCTCGCCGTAGACCATGCCGTCGATCACCCGGAGAAATTCCTCCTGGCCGATTTTCGTGGCGCTCCAGTCCTCGTGCACGGCCGCCAGCAGCGCCTGGGTTGCCTTGATCCGGTTCCCCGGATCGGGGTGGGTGGATTGCCACTCGGGAAGCCGGCCCCCGCCGCCCAGTTGTTCCTGGCTGTCCAGCATCTGGAAGACATCGACCATCTGGCGGACGTCGAACCCGTCGGCAAGAGCGTACCGGAAGCCGAGCTGATCGGCCTGGGTCTCGTCGTCCCGGCTGAACTTGAGGAACAGGACGCCGAGCCCGGCGCCGGCCACATCGCTGTATTTCTGGACCCCGGAGGAGAGGATCGAGCCGAGCCCGAGCCCGAGCTGGGCCACTTCGCTGCGGCTGATCTGCTGCACACTGTGCCGGGCGGCCACGTGGCCGCTCTCATGGCCGAGGACGGTGGCCAGTTCCGCTTCGTTGGTGATGCTGGTGAGCAGCCCGCGGGTCACGAAGATGAAGCCCCCGGGCAGCGCAAAGGCGTTGACCGCCGGGTCGTCGACCACCTGGTACTGCCAGGGCAGCTGGGGACGTTCGGTGCGCGCGGCGAGCGTGAGGCCGAGTCGGCTCACGTAGGCCTGGACTCCGTCGTCAGGATAGAGGCCGATGGTCCGGGCCACCTCCGCGGCGCCCTGCTTCCCCATTTCGATTTCCTGGGATTCGGAGACCAGGGCCAGTTCGCTCTTGCCGCTGACCGGATTGATGGCGCAGGTGGTGAGCAGCAGTCCGCCGAGAGCCAGTCCGCCTCGAACCATCCGGGAGGCATCGATCATGTGAAGCTTTCTCCGGCGTACCGCCGGTCAGGATGCTGAGACGCGGCCGGCCGGATCAGTGGCGGATCGGGCCGGTGCCGGCGATGGCCGGGTGGAGCTTGTCCAGGTCGGGCATGTGGACCACCAGGCCCTGGTCCGCTGTCGTCTGCGAGTATCCCGCCACCAGCTGGTCGTTGTAACGGGCCAGTGAAAAGGCGAACGGGTCACCCGGGTCGTTGTCGTCGATGTCGAGCCACGTGTCCGTCATGGTCAGGCGCCCGAAGCGGAGGGTGCCGCCCCTGAACCGGATGAAGTTCGCCGATCGCGGGGGAGCGACGCCGGCCGTCTCGATGGCGGCCGCGGGGCCGAACGTCTGGACCAGCAGGCCAGGCTCGACGCGGATCGAAGTCAGGTGCCCGCGCAGGGCCGGCAGCGGCAGCATCGCGGTCGGGTCGAGGATGATGTCGTCGCCCTCGATGCGGGCTCCGTGTCCCGGCGCGAGGCCGATCAGGCGCTCGAGCGGCATGCCGAAGGACTTGAGCAGGCCGCCCGCCTTGATCCCCATCACCTTGATCGAACCGGGGTGGAGCCGGATCATCCCTTCCGGGGTCAGCACCGGAATCGCCCGGATCTCGAAGTGCAGCCCGGCGCCGTGGCTGAGCACGCCGCGCTGGATCAGTTCCCCGCCCTCGCTGCTGACCACGAGCTGGCGGATCGGCGAGCCGGCGTAGGCGAAGACGTGGTCGTTGAGCAGGCTGCCGAGGCTGGGCATGTCGATGGCGATCTCGGCGGAGCGAAGACTCAGGACGTAGGAGTGCTTGTCATCGAGCGAAGGAGGGGTCTCCGGGCCGGTGGCGATCAGTTCGCCGTCCAGCCGCCGGATTCGCAGCACGATTCCGCTTTCGATCTCCAGGTCCACGTTGTGCATTTCCGTCTGGACCCTGCCGCCCGGCCGGCTCGCGCCGCCGGAGTCCGGCGCTGCGCTGGCCGTCGCGGGGAGGTTCAAGTCCACCGAACGCGACCCCGCCAGGAGTGGCTGGTCCGGCGCCGCCGGCCAGGTGATCAGCCAGCAGAGTCCAGCGCCGGCCGCCAGCCGGCGCAGCCCCGCCCCGGCCATGAAGCCGGGGGGCGGCCGCCGGGCATCAGGCAAGCAGGCCCATCGGTGCCGGGCCGGACTCCGCGACGCCCTCGAAGGGGTCGGTCACCGCGTCAGCGACTTCGGAGACGGGTGGGAGCGCCACCGCGTGCGGCTGGCCGACCGTCTGGTCGTCCGGTCCGGCGGTCGGGTCAACCTGAGGCTGGCTGCTGTCGAGCTGGTCCGGCATGGTGACTCCCTTGAAAGAGGTAGTGCTGCTGCTTCCTTACAGGACGGCGGCGACGAACTGGAAAGCGCTGACCACCATGCGCAGCCCCGGGATCGAGTCCCAGCGACTCCGGGCGGGACGCAGGTGGCGGATCGACATCCTCGGCACCGCTCCGTCGATGATGCGGCGGGCCAGTCCCGTACACCGGGCCTCGGCTTCCTCCTCCGTGCGGTAACGCTCCTCGAGACTGAACGCCTGCTTTCGTCCCCGGCGACGGATCTCGAGATCCACCGTCCAGCGCATGCTCCTGGTGACGCGATACGGCATCGCCACGATGCTGAACCCCTTGTATCTGACCGTGGTCATGATCGCACTCAGGTCGCCGACACGGTGAGCGGCCCGGTGAGCGTGATGACCAGCGGGCTGCCCGCCGTGACGACCACGTCCCGGCTCGCGGTCTGGATGGCGACCACCGTGCCACCCGCCGCACCCACGGCGCCGCCGATGATGGCGCCCTTGGTATTGCCGCCGATGATCCGGCCCGCCACGGCGCCGATCGCCGTTCCCACGCCGACCTTCTCCACTTCACCCGCCGTGACCCCGCGGCCCTTGAGATCGTGATCCAGCGAGGTGACCTGCGCCGCGATGGGGTAACTGACTCCGCGCACCGTGACACCGGTGACCTGAAGGGTCAGGGTGCCGTCCGCCTGGCTCTTGTTCCGCGCCGGCGAAATTTCCGTGATGGTCAACTCGACGGTGGAGCCGGCGGGGATCACGGTCCGGCCGGCGCCGTCCTTGACGTCGGCGTCGACGATGGTGCTCATCGTTTCGCCGGCCTTGTTGCTGCGGGAAGTGACGGTGGCTCCCGTCGTCGCGCTGATCGTGGAGCCGGACGCGAGTGTCCGGGTGGTCGGGGCGCTCCGGACCGGCCGTTCAGCGGCGCCGGCCACGGGTGTGGCGGCATCCGTCTTGGGCTGGCCGCACGCCATCAGCGCCAGAGCCGTCATGCCGGCGAGCAGCGACCGGGGGTAGCGGGGATGAGCCGGCATGGTGGGCGGCCGGGCCGGCGCTTTCGGCCGATAGCCGTACAGGTAGACGCCGAATCCGGCCAGCCCGGCAAAGAGCAGGAAGCCGACCGGCTCCTCGACGAGCAGGCCCATGACCATGCCGGCGACGCCGGTGATCAGCACCGCGACGCCTTCGCGCCGTGTTCCTCGCCGGGCGGTGGTCGTGGCAACTGGCGGGAATTCCTGGAAATGAATGGGCATGGCTGACTCCAGTTGACTGCGGGGACAGGCGTAGCGAACCCCGAACATCGGGTTGGTCCGTGCGGCGCGGATGCCGGGCTGAGGCATGGTCAGCCCACCAGGCGCAGGGTTGGGCTGGCGGACTCTCCAGCCGGCCCCAGCCGATAGCCCGCAGCAGTAACTGTCAGGCGGTCGGGGTCAGCCGGCGTCGGTTCGAATTCGGCAGTCGTGTCGGTGAACCAGCGGACGGCTTGCGCGGTCACCGCCTGCTCCGCGACCGGGATCTCGGCCCGCACGGGCGCCATCCAGTCCCGCGGATCGCGGACCCGGTCGAACGCCGACGCGAGCTGGTCCAGCCGGAAACCGGTTTCCCTCAATGGGTCACACGCCAGAGATGCTGTCATAAGTCCTCGAACCTGGAATCGGATTGACACGCGGAATTGCCAGTGGCCAACTCTACCGACCGGGGCGGCCGCTGGAAATCGCTCGATGGAGTGATCTTGGAGCGAGGGGGGAGTGAGCGGAGATCGAGGCGGAGCGCGGCGCCCGGCGGTGAAATGCGCCGGGGACCGCCGAAACGAGGGAATGCCGGGTCAGGCCGAAATGGCGTGAGCGACGGGGAGCTGCGGGTCGAACACGGAGGGAGTTCCGGTCTCGGTGAAGCGGGCCACGTCGAACCGGCTGTTGACCGCCAGCTTGTCCAGCACCCGGTGGACATGCGCCTTGACGGTCTGCACGGCGATCATGAGCCGGATCGCAATGTCCCGGTTGCTCAATCCCTGGGCGATCAGTCCGGCGACGACGTGCTCCCGCGGTGTGAGGCGCCTCCGCACGGCATTGCGGAGCAGCTGGCGGCGTTCGCCGCGGCGGCTCAACTGCTCGAACAGCGTCTGGGTCAGTTCCAGCGGCAGCATCGGTTCCCCGCGGGCGACCGTTTGAATCGTGGCGAGATAGGTCGACAGGTTGGCATCGACCATGATGAACCCCGAGACTCCGGCCCGGACCAGGCCCACGAGGTTGGTATTCGGCCCCCGGACCCCCATGACCACCAGCCGGGATTCCGGCGCGTCGCGATGCAGCGCCCCCGCCAGGGTGAGACGGTCGTGGGATCGGTGCCCGAAATCCATCAGCACCACGTCGGGGTGGGCCTCGCGTACCACCCGCAGCGCCTCTTCCACCTCCGCCGATGTCGCCAGCACCAGGAAATCGGGCAGCGCCCGGATGCGCCTCGCCACCCCGTCCCGGATCGTGCGACGGTCGTCGATCAGCACCAGCGAAATCGGTCTTCCCGCGGGCGGCGGGGTGATCGGGTCCGGACGGTCGGGCAAAGGCACGGCATCTCCAGACGTGACGAGGAGCGGACCTGGATCGCCAATCTCGTCGGGAAGGCGGTGCGCCGACAATCGCTCGGAAGGACCAGCCCGCGGCTCGTTCGAAGGGATGACCTCAGTGCGCGCCGACTTTTCCCGAGTGGCTGAACGCGGCCACTTCCAGCCGGCTGTGCAGGGCCAGCTTCTCCAGGACGTTGTGCACGTGACTCTTGACGGTGTGCACGGCGATGTGCATCCGGGTCGAGATTTCCTTGTTGCTCAGGCCTTCGCCGAGCAGCGCAATGACTTCCCGCTCCCGGGTGGTCAGCCGGACCGCCTCCAGCACCCGGGCCTTGTTCCCGTTGGCGGCGTTCCGGGCAATCTGGGAGAACAGCGAATTGGTCAGCGCCTTCGGCAGCACCTCGCCCCCGCCGGCGACGGTCCGGATCGTGGCAAAGAAATCCTCGAACGACGCGTCCTTCATGATGAATCCCGAAGCTCCGGCCCGCACGTAGTCGGCCACATCCTCCTGCAGTTCCAGCAGCCCCATCACGATCACCCGCGCCAGCGGGACTTCGGCGTGGACCATGGCGGTGAGGCTCAGGCTGTCGTGATCCTCCAGCCCGAAATCGAGCAGTACCACATCCGGCTTGGCCTCGCGCACCTTCTGCAGTGCCTCGTCCACGTCCGCCGAGGCGGCGAGCACCTTGAATCCCGGCTGGCTGTGAATCAAGGCCGCCAGCCCCTCGCGCAGCAGGCGGTTGTCGTCGATGAGGATCAGCGAAATGGGTTTGACCACTGCAGGCATCCGGGATGAGCTCCGATCGGGCGCGGCAGGGCGGGTGGGTCTCGAATTGCCAGGTTGGGTGCGAGCCTCCTGCCGCACCATCAAGTTAGAAATCGCCCCGGACAACGCTATCGGGAAAATCGACGGAAAGGCGGCGCGGGGTCAGGGAAACCCCGACAGTGAGTCGGGTCGTGACTAGGCCTGCCGCGACTCCTGCTCGTCGCTTGCGAGCAGGCCGCACTCCACCGCGAAGCGGAACAGATCGGCGCGGCTCTTGAGGCCGAGTTTGTCCTTGAGGCGCTGGCGGTGGGTCTCGATGGTCTTGACGCTGACCATGAGCAGGTTGGCGACCTCCTGGTTGGTGTGTCCCTGGGCCAGCAGCTGCAGGACCTCGGCCTCGCGCGGACTGAGCGGCCGGTTCGTTCCCTCGTGGGACGAGGTCCGCTTCGGACCGGTGATGGCGCGGCCGCGCCCGGTCTCGCCGGGCCGGGTCAGGTTCACGAAGGTGCCGCCGCGGTGCACCGTCCGGATCGCAGTCAGCAGCTCGACATCCGCCGCCTTCTTGACGACGTAGCCGGATGCGCCGGCCTGGAGCGCGGTGCCGAGGTAGGCGGGATCGTCGTGCATGGTGAGGACCAGGACGCGCGGGGACTGCTCGAGCCGGACCAGCCGCTCGATGGTGGTGGCACCCGGCGGTCCGGGCATGGCGAGATCCAGCAGGACGACGTCGGCCGGGACGTCGCGGGCCCGGGCCACGGCCTCGGAGCCGTCCGCGGCCTCGGCCACCACCTCCATGTCGCCCTGCGCGTCGATGAGCACGCGCAGCCCGGCCCGCAGCACCGCGTGGTCGTCGGCAATCAGGACCCGGATCCTCGGCATGGCGCTACCGCGTTCCTGGGACAGAGGGCGCGGCGCTTCCCCTGGACTGCAGCGGCAGCCGCGCCGTGATCCTGGTGCCGGCTCCGGGGCGGGATTCGATCAGCACCGAACCGCCCAGCAGCGCGGCCCGCTCGCGCATGCCCTGGAGACCCAGATGCGCCCCGGGCGCGGCACCGGCCGACCCGGGCTGGAGGCCGGTCTCGAAGCCGATGCCGTCATCCTCGACCCGCAACTCGACCATGCGCGCCTTGCGGCGCAGGTCCACGCCCACGTTACGGGCTTGCGCATGCCGGGCCACGTTGGTCAGCGCCTCCTGCAGCACCCGGTAGACCGTGCCCTGAACGAGCGGAGGGAGCGGCTCGGCACCGAGTGCATCGACCCGCGTCCTGGCGGCGATACCGTGGATCTTGCCGAATTCCTGGGACAGCCGGCTCACGGCAGCGGAGAGCCCCAGATCGTCGAGCACGCTCGGATGGAGTCCCCGCGCCAGCCGCCCGATATCGATGAGCGTCACGCCGGTCATTTCACGCAGCTGCCTGGCGAGACGGACGGCGCGGGCGACGGTGCGGGCGCCCTCGAGCGTGCGCAGTCCCACCAGCAGGGCCGTGAGCGACTGTCCGGTTTCATCGTGCAGCTCCCGCGCGAGCCGGCGCCGCTCTTCGTCCTGCGTGGTCATGACCTGCTCGATGAGGCGGTTGCGCAACTCTTCCTGCTGCCGGCGCTCGGTGGCGTCCACGAACACGCCGATCACCCCGCAGACCTCGGTGACGCCGGGCAGCCGGAGCGGCGCCATGGTGATGGCGAGCGGAACCGCGGCGCCGTCTGCCAGGCGGAACAGCAGTTCTCCGCGGACATTGCCCCGTTGTCCCTCGAGGAGCAGTTGCGCGAGGGCGGGGCGATCGACCGGGAGCGCGAGGCGGCGCAGCGGCGTTCCCAGCAGCCGGGCCGGCGAGAGCCGGACGATTTCGGCGAAGCGCCGGTTGACGTAGCCGATGACACCGTCGGGTGTCAGGGTCACGGCGCCGGCGTGCATCTGATCGAGGAGTATCCGGTAGGGCAGATCCGCGCCCGGAAGCGTTGCCACCCGGTCGGCGCCGCCCTGGCTGACCATCAGCCCGTCCACCGCGCCGTTGCGCAGCGCCTCGAGGGTGTCCTCCGCCGCCTGCAGCCGGCGGCGCACCGAGGCGCGCCTGGGTGCCGGCGGCGGCACCACCCTGCGCTTCACGACGAACGCCGCGGCGGGCGTCTGGCACCGGCGGGCGCGTGGGCCCCGTTACCGATGGGCCCGACATTCAGCCCGACCAGGACCCGGTCCGCGTTCGACAGATCGCCGATGATCTTCCTGATCGGGGGCGGGAGCTTCCGGACCAGCGTGGGAAGCACGACGATGTCATCCCGCCGGGCCAGGTGCGGCTGATCCACCAGATCCACCACCTCGATGCGGTAGCGGCCCGCGAGGTGGCTTTCGCAGAGGCGCTTGAGATTGGCCAGCGCCACGATCGATTTCGGCGTCTGACCCGCCACGTACAGCCGCAGCCGCCAGCTTCCGGACACGCCGTTCCTCACGGTATGTCCCGCGGCCGGGTCGGTTTCAGCGCCCGGTCGCGGGCCCGGCCCTGCCGGGCCGCCCGGGCGGACCCGATGGCCACCGTGCCGTCGGCGCGGCGGCTGACATCCACCAGCACGATGCCACCATCCGTCATGGCGAATTCCCGGACCTGGTTCGAGTGCGCCATGCCGCGGGCCTTGACGATCTGCATGGCCCGGTTGCGCTCGCCGTTGGCTTCGCGGTTGGCCAGCAGCATCCAGACATCCATCAGCGACGAGACGCCAAGGTCGGTGATCTCGGCCGAGCCACCGGCATCGGTCAGCGAGGTGAACAGGGCGGTGATCTGGCGCAGCTTCATGAAATCGATGAGCCGCGCCAGCATGGCCTTGACCTCGGTCTCGCTGCCGACCGCGATCATGTTGGTGACCGGATCCATGACTACGATTCGCGGCTGCCAGTCGTCGATCAGCCGGTGGATCGCCACCAGGTGGGCCTCCAGACCCAGGGCCGTGGGCCGCCGGGCGTTGATGCGCAGCAGGTCGCGGCGGGCCCAGCGCTCGAGGTGGACCCCGATGGAGCCCATGTTGCGGGTGATCTGGCTGGGCGACTCCTCGAACGCCAGATACAGGCTGCGCTCCCCCCGCTGGCAGGCGGCGTCCACGAAATGCGCCGCCAGGCTCGACTTGCCTGTGCCCGCGGTGCCCGACAGAAGCACGCTGTTGCCGCGGTAGAATCCTCCCTTGCCGAACATGCTGTCCAGCCCGGCCACGCCGGTCGACACCGGCTCGGTGGTGGCCTCGTGATCGAGACCCAGCGACGTGATGGGCAGGACGGAAAGGCCCTGGTCGTCGATCAGGAACGGCACCTCGTTCACGCTGTGGGACGAGCCGCGGTACTTGAGGATCCTGAGCCGGCGCGTGGCGCTCTGCTCCACGATCCGCTGGTCCAGCACGATGACGCAGTCCGACACGAACTCCTCGAGGCCGTAGCGGGTGAGCTGCTCCCCCGCCCGTTCACCGGTCACGATGGCGGTGACGCCTTTGCCCTTGAGCCAGCGGAAGAGGCGGGCCAGTTCCGCCCGGACCACGAACCGGTCGGAGAGGCCGGCAAAGAGCAGCTCGACGGTATCCAGCACCACCCGCTTGGCGCCGATCGAGTCGATGGCATGGCCCAGGCGGATGAACAGCCCGTCGAGATCGTATTCGCCCGACTCCATCAGCTCCGAGCGCTCCACCCGCACGTAGTCGACTACCAGCTGGCGGCGCTTCGCCAGGCGTTCCAGGTCAAAGCCCAGGGACCGGGCATTCTGCCGCAGGTCCTCGGGAGTCTCCTCGAACGACATGAACACGCCGGGCTCGTCGAACTCCTGGGCGCCCCGGACCACGAACTCCAGGGCGAGCAGCGTCTTGCCGCTGCCGGCGCCGCCGCAGACCAGGGTGGGCCGCCCGCGGGGCAACCCCCCGTTGGTGATTTCGTCCAGCCCCACGATGCCGGTCGGCGCCTTGGCCAGCGGCCCGGCGGACGCCTGCCGGCCGCGTTTGGCCGCCGGCCGCGAATGGCGGACCCGCGTCGCGACGGTCACCGGTTTGCCTGGGGTTGTGACTGAGGAAGGGAGAGGAGAGGCGGCGGCAGGTGCGTGGGCCCGGCACCATCACCATCGGACCGCTCGGGTCCGTCGCGGCGCCGGAGCGCGGGGCCATCGCGCGCTGCGACGGCGGGTGTGATGGAGGGACTACCCGGGGGGAAAGCGGAGCGTTGTCGGGAAAAGACCGTGAGGGCACCCTCCTGCCGAAGTGCCGACTCGAACGTGCCGGTCCATGAACCGCGAAGTAAAGTGGGGAATCACCGATGCGAGTACTCGGAGCGAGCCGATTCCTTCGCGCCCTTGAACTTCGAGATGGCTATTGCTGCTGAGGAAGCGTATAGTGCGGTGCTGTATACCGCAAGGCTAGACTCTAGAGTCAACGCGGTCCCGCCCGAAAGAAGTCCATGGTACGCCTCCGTATTCACCAGATCATGAAGACCCGCCGCATCTCCGCCTACGCCCTCAGCAAGGGAGCCAACCTCACCTACCCCAGTGCCTACCGGCTGTCCCGGGCCGGAGGCCTCTTCGGCCGGCTGCATGCCGAAACTCTCGAAGCGCTCTGCGTCTTTTTTCACCTCCAGCCGGGCAAGCTCCTGGAGTGGGTGCCCAACGGCAAGCGCTGATCCCGCGCTTCTCCCGCCCGGCATCGGAGCCATCGACGTTCATCCGTGAAATCCATGGATGGGAGTTTCCGCGGAAGAACGCGGACAACTGCGCGGATGAACGCGGAAAAGCTCTGGTGTGTTCTCACCTGGCGAGTGCAGTTACGACCAAACGGAACTCTGCCTACGCAGTGATGCCAGGGCATGAATCGGAGCGATCAGCCTTTCATCCGTGTCATCCGTGGATAGCTGTTAACCGCGGATGAACGCGGACAACTGCGCGGATGAACGCGGAAAAGCTTTGGTGTGTTCTCACCTGGCGAGTGCAGGTACACCGAATGGTCCTCTGCCTGGCCAGCGATGCCCGGACATGCATCAGTGTCATCGGCTGTTCATCCGTGTAATCTGTGGACTGCTGTTGCCGGACCTGACGAGCCCGAAGTGCTAGTTTTCGCGCTATGATCTCCGAAGCGGGGGCCCTTGAACGGGGCCGCGGGTCGTATGCGCGCCAGGAGTGGGAAGCCGCCTTCGGCGATCTCTCGCTGGCGGATCGTACCAGTCCCCTTCCCGCCGAAGACCTGGTCCGCCTGGCCACCGCCGCCCAGCTGCTCGGGCGGGACGCCGAGGGCATCGAGGCCGGCCTCCGCGCGCACCAGGAGTTTTCCCGCCTCGGCAATTCCGTCGGCGCCGCCCGCTGTGCCTTCTGGCTTTCGCTCTCCGCCCTGTTCAAAGGCGACCGGTCCCAGTCCGCGGGCTGGACCGCCCGCGCCCGCCGCCAGCTCGAAGAGGCGGGACAGGAATGCGTCGAGTGCGGTTTCCTCGAGTTCTCCGACGGACTCCGCGCCTTTTTCGAAGGCAATGTCCCCCTGGCCCGCGAGCGGTTTGCGGCCGCCATCGCACTCGGCACCCGCTTCCGCGATGCCGACCTCCTCACCCTGTCGCGCCTCGGCGAAGGCCGGGCGCAGATCCGCCTCGGCCTCACGGCACCCGGGGTCGCGCTGATGGACGAGGCGATGGCCTCGATCACCAGCGGCGAAGTGTCCCCCGCGATCATCGGCGTCACCTACTGCAGCGTGATCGACGCCTGCCACGAGATCTTCGATCTGAGGCGGGCCCAGGAATGGACGACGGCGCTCAGCCACTGGTGCGCCCGCCAGCCCGACATGATGCCCTACCGCGGCGAGTGCCTGGTGCGGCGCGCCGAGCTGATGCAGTTCCACGGCGCGTGGCTCGAATCGGTGACCGAAGCGGAAAAGGCGCGGGCCTGGTTCGAACGCGCGTCCGCCCCGCGCTCACTGGGCAACGCGCTCTATCAACTCGCCGAGATCCACCGGCTGCGGGGGGAAGTGGCGGCTGCGGAGGGGCTGTACCGGAAGGCGAGCCAGGCGGGACGCGATCCGCAGCCCGGACTGGCGCTGCTTCGGCTCCAGCAGGGTCAGACCGAGGTGGCGCGCACCGCGATTCTCCGGGCCATGGAAGAGGCCCGCGCGCCGCGAATCCGTACTCTGATGCTGCCCGCCGCCGTCGAGATCGCCATCGCCGCCGGCGATGGGGCGATGGCGCGGGCGGCCAGTGAGGAACTGGCCCGGATCGCCGCCACACTCGATACGCCGTTCGTCCGGGCCGCCTCCGCCCATGCCAACGGTGCCCGGCTCCTCTCCGAGGGCCATGCGGCCGCTGCACTCTCAGAATTGCGCGCCGCCTCCGCGCTCTGGCGCGATCTCGAAGCACCCTGCGACGACGCCCGGGCCAGGCTCCTCATCGGCCTGGCGTGCCGGGCGCTGGGAGATGCCGACTCCGCCCGCCTCGAGTTCGAGGCCGCCGCGCGAATCTTCGATCAGCTGGGAGCCGTACCCGATCGGGCCCGGGTGACCGAACTGGCCCGCGAACCCCGCGCCAGGGATGCGGGACGGCTCACCGGTCGAGAGGTGGAAGTGCTGGAACTGGTGGCCACGGGCGTCACCAACCGCTCCATTGCAAAGCAACTGGGGTTGAGTGAGAAGACAGTGGCGCGGCACCTGAGCAACATTTTCACCAAGATCGGGATCTCGAGCCGGGCCGCCGCCACCGCCTGGGCCTTCAAGCGCGGGCTGGTACGGCCGCCTGCATAGAAATACCCATGGTCACCCAGCCGGGCCGGGTGGTGCGTTCGCCCGATGCGGCTGGCGGTGGAGTCCGGTATCCTGTCGCCACCCAGGCAGTTGAACCTTCGGCGGGCGAGAGGGAGGCAGCAGATGAAATCCGCAGCACAGACGGAACGCATCAATACTGTCATCATCGGGGGAGGTCAGGCCGGGCTTTCGACCGGCTACCACCTGTCCCGGCGCAACGTGCCGTTCGTCATCCTCGAGGCCAACGGCCGGATCGGCGACACCTGGCGGGCCCGCTGGGATTCGCTGCGGCTCTTTACCCCCGCCAAGTTCGATGGGCTCGACGGCCTGCCCTTCCCTGCGCCAGCGCAGTCGTTCCCCACCAAGGACGAGATGGGCAACTATCTCGAGGCCTACGCCGCGAAGTTCAGGTTGCCGGTGCGCACCGGGGTGAGGGTGGACCGCGTTACCAAGGAGGGCAACCGGTATCTCGTGTCCGCCGGCGATCGGCGTTTCGATGCCGACAACGTGGTCATTGCCATGTCCAGCTACCAGGAACCGAGAGTCCCCGCCTTTGCGGGTGAACTGTCTCCCGGCCTGGTGCAGCTGCATTCGAAGCAGTATCGCAGCCCCGACCAGCTCAGACCGGGTGGCGTGCTGATCGTGGGTGCCGGCAATTCGGGAGCCGAAATAGCGATCGATGTGGCGCGAGCCGGTCACCAGACGTGGATGTCGGGCCGGGCGACCGGTCACCTCCCGTTCCGGATCGAGAGCGTCGTGGCGCGGGTGCTGTCGCCATTTCTGTTCCGGGTCATCTTCCACCGCATCCTGACCGTCGATACTCCGATCGGCCGGAAGGCCAGGCCGAAGATCATTGCGCAGGGCGCTCCATTGATCCGCCAGAAGCCGAAGGACCTGGCTGCCGCCGGCATCCAGCAGGTGCCCCGGACGACCGGCACCAAAGGCGGGCTGCCGGTGCTGGCGGACGGTCGAGTGCTCGAGGTGACCAATGTGATCTGGTGCACCGGCTTCAAGCCGGGGGTGCCGTGGCTTGAGCTGCCCGTCTTCGAACCGGACGGTGAGCCGAGGCACCTGCGCGGGCTGGTGCCGGACGAACCAGGTCTGTCGTTCGTCGGGCTGCACTTTCTCTATTCGATGTCCTCCACCATGATCCATGGGGTGGGCCGGGACGCCGAGCGGATCGCCTCGGCGGTTGCCGCGCGGCAACCGGCGCCCAGCCCTGCCGCACGGCTGCTCGACACCCTGCCCGCGGCCTCGTAGCGCTCCAACCTGAGAGGTGGCCATGCCGTCTCGTGCGCTGGTCCGGGCTTTCCTCGCGCTGTACGTCACGCTCGGCGCGATCGTGCTGGTCGAGAGCATCGAGACGGTCATGGCGGCCACCCACGGCGATATTCACGGCCACACCCGGATCCACGCCCTGATCCTGGGCAGCTTCGAGATCGTGGCCGCGGCGCTCTTTTTGATTCCCCGCACCATGCGCTGGGGTGCGGCGGGCCTCCTCGTCATCTTCGCGCTCGCCTTCGCGATTCACACCATCGACGGTCAGCCGCCGCTCAACCTGCTCGTATTTGCCGCCGGTGTGCTGTTTGTCCGGGTGCACGGCGTCATTGGGTATCGGTGGGCCGCGGCGTAAGCCGGACTGGGTTCGGTAACTGGTCCCCGGTCCCCTGTGCCCGGTCCCCGAGGTCGAGCGACTCGCAATTTCTCGGCACACAGAGAATCAGTGTGTCGCCCTGAGATCGGTTGCGGAGTCTGGCCTGAGCCTAGCGAATGGGCGCATCGCCCTCCCGCGCGGCTTCGCGGCATCACCTCCGGGCTCTGGGAAAACGATGCAGGTTGATTGCGACGCTCATCAAATGCTGCGATTCGTTATCCCCGCGATTCTGCTTTTGCCCAATGCCACTTTGGCCCAGGTGGCTGCTGATCGAGCCGACTGTGCCCGATCAACGGCAGGTCAGTTCTTCTTCCCTGCCGGCGCGCTTGAAGAACCGGGGACGGACTTCGATGATCGATTCACGCGATACTGGTTCTCCAAGCATCTCAGGGCGATGTCGGAGCCATCTCTGTCGTGCAAGATCAACGCAGCCGAGTCATACCGTTTTCTCTGGCTCCGTACATGGGGTGCACCTGTCGCAGTTCGCGTCGATCTGATCGGCGATGTCGCGACTCTGTCCGCAGTTGCGCTCGATGGCGAGGGCGGCTATGAGCCAGGCGTGGTGGTGAAGCGGGTCGAGAGGAAGCTGAGTCGAGAAGAATGGAAGGCCATCACCACTGGGCTGGACAGCATCGCATTCTGGAATCTGCCGGCGCGGATTCACGACGTCGGACTCGATGGGGCCGAGTGGATCCTGGAGGGACGTAGAGGAACGCGGTATCACGTGGTGGATCGATGGTCCCCGGACCAGGGCGCATATCGCGATTTCTGCCTGTCGCTTCTCAGTGCGGCCGGAATGGTTCCCACTGGTGAGGGCGGTAAAGCGGGTATCTACTGAGTTCAGAGAATCGTTGGGTGCGCGGTATCATCAATCGGAACGCGGAATCTTTTCATTCTGTTCACCGTTCACTGTTAACCGTTCACGCTTTTCCCATCTCCTTTCTCCTATCTCCGCCCTTATGATCCGTCTCTCACTGTTCGCCGCGCTGCTCGCCCTCCCACCGTCACTGCATTCGCAGACCGCCTCGCTGCTCGGCGACTGGCGCGGCACCTCCATCTGCGTCAAGGCCGACTGGAACGCCTCCTGCAACGACGAACAGATCATCTACCACGCCGTGCCCTCCGCGGCCGGGGGCAAGGCCATCACCCTGCACGCGTACAAGCTCCTGGACGGCAAGCCGGACTGGATGGGCGACCTCGAGTTCTTTCCCGACTCGCTGCCGGATCACTTCTGGGCCGAGTTTTCCAATGAACGGACCCATATCCGGTTCACCTTCGTGATTTCCGGCAACAAGCTGACCGGCACGCTGGTGCGCCTGCCCGATCTCCGCGTGGGGCGGAACATCAATGCCACCCGCGATAGCCCGAAGCCGAATTGAGTTCATGCTGGTTGCATCGGCCCATGGAGGAGGTATCATGGTTCGCCGTCTGATTTCGCTCGCCCTGGCCGGCGGCCTGGCGCTCGCCCGCCCGCTGGCGGCGCAGGGTGACGCCGCACACCCGGAGGCCACTCATGAGGAGTCCGCCGTGACCACTCGCGCCACCGGTACCTTCGACGTGAAGCTGGCCCCGCTCACCACGTACGACACCTCCCAGGGCACCACCTTGGGCCGGATGTCCATCAACAAGCAGTTCCACGGCGATCTCGAGGGCACCAGCATCGGCGAGATGCTCATCGCGGGCACCGCCGTGAAGACCTCGGCGGGCTATGTGGCGGTGGAGCGGGTCACCGCGACCCTCAAGGGGAAGAAGGGGACCTTCATCCTGCAGCACAGCGCGACGATGAACCGGGGGGCGCCGAACCTGGTGATCACCGTGGTGCCCGACTCCGGCACCGATGAGCTGACCGGGCTCAGCGGCACCATGAACATCATCATCGCGGACGGCAAGCACAGCTACGAGTTCGACTATTCGCTGCCGTCGGCGCCCTGACCTGTCATGCCCCGACGGGAAATCGCGCTGCTCCGGGGCATCAACGTCGGCAAGGCCAAGCGGGTGGCCATGGCCGACCTCAAGGCGCTGGTCGAGAAGCTGGGGTACACCGAAGTGCAGACCCTGCTCAACAGCGGCAACGTCGTCTTCACCGTGCCGGCGAAACTGAAGGGAAGCTCGGCGGCCCGGATCGAGGAGGCGCTGCTGGCCAGGCTCAAGCTCGAATCACGGGTTACCGGGGTCACGGCGGAAGAGCTCGATGCCATCATCGTGGCCAACCCACTGCTCAAGCTGGCCCACGACCACAGCCGCCTCATGGTTACCGTCATCACCAGCCAGGCCGATGAGCCGCGCCTCAAGCCGCTGCTCGCCGAGAAGTGGCACCCGGACGTGCTGGCACTGGGACCGCGGGTGGCGTACCAG
>DATEHG010000118.1:0-25153 GCA_035279705.1 Gemmatimonadales bacterium | reverse complement strand
CACGCGGTTGCGGTTCCCCCTACGGGTACAGCCGGTGCAACTGCCGCGGAAAGGCGATCATCTCCCGCACATGGGGCTGACCGGTAATCCACGCGACCGTGCGCTCGACACCGAGGCCGAACCCCGAGTGCACGAAGGTGCCGTACTTCCGGAGATCGAGATACCAGCGGTACGCTTCCGGATCGAGCCCCTGGCCCTGGATCCGTGACAGCAGGATGTCGTAATCATCCTCGCGCTGGCTGCCCCCGATGATTTCGCCATAGCCTTCGGGGGCCAGGCAGTCGTTGTTGAGCACGGTCCGGGGGTCGGCGGGATTTTCCTTCATGTAGAAGGCCTTCACGCCCTTGGGATAGTTGTAGACGAACACCGGCCGGTCGTACTCCTTGGCCAGCAGGGTCTCGTCATCGCCACCCAGGTCGCGCCCCCACTCCATGTCCGAGCCGAGCGTCGAGAGCCGCGCCACCGCGTCGGTGTAGGAAATCCGGGGAAAGGGCGGTGTGACGCGGAGCAGCGGCGCGGTATCCCGCTCCAGCTCCTTCAGCTCTTCCGCCCGCTGCTCCAGTGCCCGGCCGACCACATAGGAGACCAGGTCTTCCTGCAGCCGCATGTTGTCGTCGGAATTGTTGAACGCCACCTCCGGCTCCACCATCCAGAACTCGGTGAGGTGCCGCCGGGTCTTCGACTTCTCCGCCCGGAAGGTGGGGCCGAAACAGTAGACCCGGCCCAGGGCCGCGGCCGCGGCCTCGACGTACAGCTGGCCGGTCTGGGCCAGGTACGCCTTGCCGAGGTCGAAATAGTCGGTGGAAAAGAGATTGCCCGCGTCTTCCCCGATGGCGCCCGTCAGGATCGGCGTGTCCACCAGGATGAAGCCGCGGCCGTTGAAGAAATCCCGGATCGACTGGATGATGGTGTGCCGCACCCGGGCAATGGCCACCTGGCGCCGGCTCCTGAGCCAGAGATGTCTATGCTCGAAGAGGTAGGACGTCCCATGCTCCTTGGGAGTGATCGGATACTCGACGCTGCCGCCCAGGATTGACAGCTCGCTGGCGTGGAGTTCGTATCCTCCGGGTGCCCGGGCCTCGGCCCGGACGGTGCCCGTCACCGCCGCCGAGGTTTCCTGGGTCAGCTGGGCGAACCGCTGCCAGGTGTCGTCCGAGACCTCCTTCCGGGACAGCACCACCTGCAGGTAGCCCGTGCCATCACGCAGCACCAGGAACGCGATCTTGCCGCTCGAGCGGGTGGTGGTCACCCAGCCGCGGACGGTCACCGATTCGCCGACGTGGCGACTGAGGGCATCGATAGTGGCGAAAGTCATTATTCCGTGCTGAAACAGATCATGGGAAGGCGACCGAGGGGGTGGAGTCTAGCCCTGGCTCTCGGGTGCGTCAACGCGGCGTGCGGTGGCTATCGCCCCGATCCGGCGCCCCGGTCCGCGCCGAAAATCACCCCCACTCCGGTGCCCGGCACCCCGCTCACCGCCATCTGGGCCGCACACGGCCCGCACCAGATCACCGAGCCATTGGTCCAGGTCGATTCCAGCCTTTACCTGGCTGGTGGCGGCCGCCAGGTGACCAAGATGGACGTCCGCGGTGGCGCGGTCATCTGGAGTCTCCGGGTCGGCGGGCCAGTCGCCGGTGGTGTGGTCTACCGGGACGGGAAGGTCTACGCCGCGACCGACGCACCTGAGGGAAAAGTCCACGCCTGGACCGTCGTGGCCGGCAACGATGCGTGGACCCGCAGTACCGGGCCCGTCAGCGCCCCGCTCGCGCTGGTGGACAGCCTGGTCATCGTTCGCACGCGGGGTGGGGAGACCGATGGGCTCGATGCCAGGACCGGAGACCTCAAGTGGCGCTCGCACACCAGCGCCGGCCCGGCGCCCGCCCTGGCGGGAGCGCCGACGGAGACGATCGTCCCCGCCATGGATACGGTCTACCGGCTCGATACCGGCTCCGGTCACATCCGGCAGCGCGTGCCTTCTCCCGGGCCGCTGATCTTTCCGCTGATCTACCGGGACAGTGTCGCCCTCGGTGTCACCGCGGACGGCGTGTTCTTCCAGATCCGCCTCGCCGACCTGCACATCGACTGGCGCCTCGCCACCAACTCCGTGCCCGCCGGCCCGCCCCTGATGATCGGGGATACCATGGTCGTGGTGTCCCGACTCGGCCATTTCTACCAGATCCGCCCCGGCGATCCCGGCCCGGTCCGCGTCTTCGGCGACTCGGCGGCACCGGTGACGATCGGTCCCATGCTGCTGGATGACCAGCTGCTGGTCGGTGCCGCGGACGGCGTGGTGAGTGCGCGCGATCGCCAGGGGAAGGAAGTCTGGCGGGTGCAGGTCAAGCGCCCCATTGAAGTGGCACCGATGCTGACTTCGGCCGGACTCCTGGTGGTGGGCGGGGACGGCGACGTCCACCTCTTCCGGCGATGAAGCGGTCTCGACTCCTGCCGGCCGTGTTCCCGCTGCTGGTGGCGGTACAGCTCCAGGCCCAGGTCCCGGCGCAGCAGGTCAAGCCACCGAGCCCGCTGATTCACTGGGGCAAGTGGGGCGCGGCCGGGCTCAGCCTGACCCTGCACCTGCTGGCCGTGTCCGCCAACAGCAAGGCGAACGACGCCTACCACACCCTGCAGGTGGCGTGCACCTTCGACAACTCGCTCTGCGAGACGAACCCGGACGGGACCTACAGCAATCCGAAGAGCGAGGCGCTCTACCAGGAATCGCTGCACCAGGACCGCCGGGCCCGCACTTTCCTGGTGAGCGGCGAAGTCGCCCTGCTCGGCACCGTCACGCTGTTCGTGATTGACCTGACCCGCAAGAAGGGGCCGCCTCCGGATATCCCGTTCAACCCCGAGGTCACGACGGGGCCGGATGGGAGTACGCGGGTGGGATTCCGGGTGGCGTTCTAGAGACGTTGCTGGGCGGCTGGTTGGCTATGTGGCTGGACGAGTGATTCAGCAAGTTACTGCTCCCTGCTCCCCGCTCACTTCTCCCTCGAAGTTCACCCCGTCCGAAACAGTTCCATCGCCCGCGGATACCGGGCCAGCGCCCGCTGGCGCAAAGGCTGATGCTCCCGCCGTTCGAGCAGCGGATCCTGGTCGAGCATGCGGCGCGCCAGCGCCCGGGCTCGCTCCAGCAATGCTGAATCGGCGGGGAGCCGGGCGTGGCGCAACTCGAAATCGCCGGCCTGCCGAGCGCCCAGCAGGTCGCCCATCCGGCGCTCCTCCAGGTCCAGCTCGGCGATCTCGAAGCCGTCCTCGGTCGCGGCAAAGCGCTTGAGCCGGTCGGGCATCCGGTCTCCGGCGAGCAGAATGCAGTAGCTGTCACCGCTGCCGCGGCCGACCCGCCCACGCAGCTGATGCAACTGGGCCAGCCCGAACCGCTCGGGATGGTCGATCACCATGACGGTGGCGTTGGGAACATCGATGCCGACCTCGATCACGGTAGTGGCCACGAGCACCGCGATCTTGCCTTCGCGGAAGCGTTGCATCATCCGGTCCCGCTCATCCGCCTTGAGCCGGCCGTGGATCAGCGCCACCGTCAGTTCGGGCCACCGCGCCGCCAGGTGCTCGGCCATGGTGGTGGCGTCCCGCAGATCGCTCTTCTCCGACTCCTCGATGATCGGCAGCACCACGTAGGCTTGCCGCCCCCCGGTGCATTCCTCGTGCACGAAGTCGAACACCTTTTCCCGCTGGGCAGAGGTGCGCACCGCCGTGCGGACTCTTCCCCGCCCCGGTGGACGCTGACGCAGGATGCTCACGTCCAGGTCACCATAGCGCGTGAGCGCCAGGGATCGCGGGATCGGGGTCGCGGTCAGCAGAAGGACGTCGGGGGCATCCCCCTTGGCGATGAGCGCCGCGCGCTGCTCCACCCCGAAGCGATGCTGCTCGTCGATCACGGCCAGCCCGAGCCGCTGGAAGGCCACGGTATCCTCGAGCAAGGCATGGGTACCGACCACGACGCGGGCGGCACCTTGCGCCAGGCGCTTGCGCCGGTCGGCCTTCTCCGCTGCCGTCAACCGGCCCAGCAGGAGCTCCGGTTTCATGGCCAGCGGTGCGAGCAGAGTGGTCAGGGTGGCGGCATGCTGCTCGGCGAGCAGTTCCGTGGGCGCCATCAGCGCCGCCTGGTAGCCATTCTCCACGGCGAGCAGCATGGCCCACAGCGCGACGACGGTCTTGCCGGTGCCGACATCGCCCATGAGGAGGCGGTGCATCCGCTCCGCCGACCCCATGTCGGCGGTGATGTCGCCAATGGCGGTGGCCTGGCCCTTGGTGAGAGACCAGGGCAACGAAGCGATGAGCCGGTCCGTGAGATCGTGCCGGACGGTGAACGCCACGCCCTGGCGGGCCCGCTTGGCCAGCAGCCGCGCCCGCGCCAGCATGAGCTGCAGGTCCACCAGTTCGTCGAACGCCAGCCGGCGCCGCCCTTCCTCCGCATCGTTGAGACTCGCCGGGTGATGCACGGCGCGAAGCGCGTCCGCCAGAGTGGGCAGCAGCAATTCGGCGCGGATGGCGGGTGGCAGGATGTCGCTCGACAGGGCAATGAGCGACTCAAGGTGCCGGTCGATCAGCCCGCGGATGATCTTGTGGCTGAGGTTTTCCGTCGCCGGATACACCGGAAGGATGCGCCCGCCCTCGAGCTGCGCCTCTGCGCCCGCTTCCGCCAGCACCAGGAATTCCCGGGGCACCATCTGGCGCCCGTGATAGAACCGGACCGGCCCCGAAACCAGCAGCGTCTGTCCCTCTTCGATGCTCCGGTCGAGGAAAGGCTGGCCCGGCCAGGCGCACTCCAGCACTCCCGAGCCGTCCCGCAGCACCGCATGAAACACCCGCAGACCGCTGCGGGTGGGCAGAATCCGCTTGGCAATCACCCGGCCGACGCACGCCACTTCGTCTCCGACGCGGGCGCGCGCCATCGGGGTGATGCTGGAAGCGTCGAGATAGCGGTGAGGAAGGTGCCAGAGGAGATCCCGCGCCGTCCGCACGCCGAGACGCCCGAACGCCTCGGCGCGGCGCTCGCCGATGCCCTTGAGAAACTTGACCGGGGTGTCGAGGGTGAGAGGCAAGCTTATGGCTTATGGCTTATGGCTTATGGCTTAAGGCTTATGGCCTGCTCCTCATCCCTCAAGCACCCGCTCCGCAAACTTCGCCGCGTCGAACGGCTGGAGGTCGCCGATCCCCTCGCCCAGGCCGATGAAGCGGACCGGGATGTTGAGTTCGCGGCGCAGCGCCACCACCGCGCCCCCCCGGGCACTCCCATCCAGTTTGGTGATCACGATCCCGGTCGGGGCCACCGCCTTGGCGAAGAGCTTGCCCTGCTGCACCGCGTTCTGCCCCACCGAACCGTCCAGCACCAGCAGCGTCTCATGCGGCGCCCCGGGACGCCGGCGGGCCACGACGCGCACCACCTTGCGCAGCTCATCCATGAGACCTTCCTGGGTGTGCAATCGCCCCGCAGTGTCGATCAGCACGGTGTCGGACCCCCGCGCCGCCGCCGCCTCGATTGCGTCGAAGGCCACGGAGGCCGGGTCGCCGCCGGGAGCCCCGGAGACGCACGGCACGCCGAGGCGGCCGGCCCAGGTTTCCAGCTGCTGGATGGCGCCGGCCCGGTAGGTGTCGGCCGCGGCGAGCAGCACCGACCGCCCTTCGGCCGCGAGGCGCTGGGCGACCTTGGCCACCGTGGTGGTCTTCCCCACCCCGTTGACCCCCACGAACACAACCACGGTCGGACCCTGACCTTCTCCCCGTGCAATCCGGCCGGGCTCTTCAGGCCCGGCCAGCATGGCGGCGATTTTCACCGCGACCGCAGTCTTGAGATCGGCCTCGGTCTTGAGGCGCCCCCGCCGCACTTCGTCCTCGAGCCCCTGCACCAGTTCCAGCGTGGCCGGCACCCCGAAGTCCGCCTCGATCAGCACTCGCTCCATCGCTTCGAGGTCCGCGGCGTTGAGCCCGCGGACCAGGGCGCCCACATCGGTCAGCGCGACCCGCTTGAGGCGCGCCCAGAGGCCCAGTTTCGGTGCTTCCCCGATTCGGTCGGATTTCATGACACCCTGGCGTTCAGCGCAGTCCGAGCCGGCGGCGGACGAACCACTCCGCCGCAAGCCCGGCGACACAGAGGAAAAAGAGCCAGACCAGCCGCCGCGTGTTGCCCGTATCCATGGGGGCTGGCCGCTGCCCCGGCCGCGAGCTGAGCGCCGGCGTTCGCGGCCACCATTCGCTCGAATACTGCTCGACCGCGATCGTCCCTTCGCCGCCGGCCGCAAGACGGTAGCGATACCGGCCGGGCGGAAGATACAATCGTGCCTGTCCCGCGCCGTCGAAGCGCAGCGTGTCCCGGAGGGCCGCTGCGCCATCGAGGGCTACGGCCAGGGCGGCACCGCTCCCGGGTCCCACGCGCTCGAACACGACCGGGCGGCCCTGCTCGACGACCGCCCTGAGCGGGCGCGCGGCCGCGCGGCTCGAATCAGCGCCGCCCAGCAGCCAGGAGACGCTCGCGCCCACGAGTGAGCGATAGGCGGCTTCGCTGCTGCCACCACGGAAGGCCCAGCGCCAGAGTCCGTCAATGGCCACCATCACCTCGCGGCGCCGGCCCGCCTCGCGGCCGGTGACGGCGGGGCGTTCTGCCCCCCGACGTCCCTGCTGGGCGTTGAGCAGGGTCCAGTCTCCGTCCTTGAGCGGCACGGAGGCAAGTCGTGTGGCCGGCGGAAAGCTGTCGAGCGGGAAGCCGAACAGCGCGCCCGCGACCGGCGCACCCTGGGCCGCGGTGAGGTACCAGTCGCCGTCGGCGATGGCCTCGCCCCCCTCGCCACTGGACCAGCGCAGCACCCCGCGGGCCCGCGTCCCCTCCAAGACGTCGGCCACCGCGCCTTTGGCGACAAGGAGGTCGGCATGCTCCGCCGCCTGGCGCACCTGGGCCGCGTCGACCTGGCGCAGGGTCGTGATGTCGCGCCAGCGCCCCGGTTCCATCCGCACGAATCCTCGCACCGGAAGGCGCGCCACATCCCGGAGTGTGCGATACAAGGTCCTGCTGTCGAAGTCGGGTGGCGAGGCCACCAGCACGACTCCCGGCGTGGGGTCCACGGCGAGGAGGTGCAGCCGCGCGTCGTCCCTCCCCTCGCCGTCTCCGGTTGCACCGAGCGCAACGGTGAGCAGGTGCTCCCCGGGACCGAGACCGGTGCTCGGCACGACCAGGGTGCCACGGATCACCGAGCCAGCCCCAAGCGTGAGCGGCTTCCGGAGCAGCAGCCGGGCTCCTTCTTTCACCTCGATACGGAGTGAATCGCTGCGGAAGCCTGCGGTGCTCCGCGCCTCGAACTCGAGATGGGCACTGTCCCCCGACGTGATGCGGAACGGCCCGCTGACTTCGCTCAAGGCCGCATCCGGCCGCGGTTGGCGCGGCAGAATGACCAGATCGGCCTGGCGCAGCAGGTCCTCGGGGATATCCGGCGCATCGTCGATCTCGCCGTCACTCACCACCACCACCGGCCGGTCGGTCGCCAGGGCGGCGATGAGGGACTGGGCCAGTGCCGAACGTCCGCGCTTCGCGGTGTCGCTGCCTGGCCGCTCATCGCCGAACCCGATCGCCTCGCCGCGAGCGGCCGCCGAATCGGCGGCAGCCTTCCACTGGCCGCCGGCCGCGGTCAGACTCAAACTGCGATCGAGGAGAACGAGGGGACGGCCGGCGGCGGCAGGGCGCGAGGGACAGCTCAGGTCGGCCACCAGCACGAGGAGCGAGGTCCACGCGACGGCCCGGAGTGCGGCCGCGAGCAATCCGCGACGCCCCAGCCCCTCGAGACCGAAGTAGGTCCCGGCGGCGAGCGCGATGCCGAGAAGAGCGAGCAGAAGGAATTGCATGGAGTTCAGGCGACCGACGCCACCGCTTCCCGCACCGAGAACCGCCCCTCATAGATGGCCCGCCCCACGATGGCACCCGACAGGCCCGCCGCGCGGATCCGCCGCAGGTCGTCAAGTGTGGCGACGCCCCCCGAGGCGATCACCCTGGCGCCGAGCACCATCAGGCGCACCGCCCCCTCAAGATCGGGACCGGTCATCATGCCGTCACGCTTCACATCGGTGTAGATGATGGTGCGGATGCCTCCCTCAAGGACTCGGCGGGCGGCCTCCTCGATCGGCGTGTCGGTGGAATCGACCCAGCCGCGGATCGCGAGCTTGCCATCGCGGGCATCGAGGCCGGCCGCGAGGCGCTCCCCACCGGCCAGTGCGACGGCCTCCGGGACGAAGGCGGGATTCGTCACGATCGCCGTGCCCAGAACGAAGCGCGACACCGGCAGGGCGATGACCTCCTGCAATGTCTCGAGACTCCGGATCCCGCCGGAAATCTCCAGCCGGACCCGCTGCCCCACCCGCTCCGCCACCCTGGCAATCGTCTCGCGGTTGTCGCCGTCACCGAAAGCGCGGTCGAGATCCACCACATGAATCCACTGCGCGCCCTCGGCCACGAACTGCTCGGCCAACTGTACGGGATCGCCGTGGTAAACCGTTTCACGCCCGCGCTCCCCCTGGCTCAGGCGGACGGCACGGCCATTCCGGATGTCGATGGCGGGAAGAATGTCCACGGCGGCGGGCCTGCCCCGGCGGGGCGGGCGGGCTAGCGGGTGGCGCGAGCGGAGAGCGGCGGCCCGGTGGGAGGGGCGAGCAGCGCCTCCAGCCGGTCGCGTTCGATCAGGAAGGCCGGACGATCGGCGGTGGCAATCGGCTCACCGTTGCCGATGGCCACGCTGCGCGAGTCGCGGGCGACGCCGTTGACCCGGAATTCGTAGTGCAGATGCGGCCCGGTCGCGAGCCCGGTCGACCCCACGTAGCCGATGACCTGGCCCTGGGAGACCGCACTGCCGGAGCGGACCCCGGCCGCAAATCCACGGAGGTGGCCGTAGCGGGTCTCAATGCCGTTCTTGTGGCGGATCTCGATCAGGTTGCCGTAGCCGTTGCTCCAGCCGGCCCGGAGCACCCGACCGTCTCCGGCGGCGAGCACCGGCGTGCCCGGCGCCGCGGCATAGTCGGTGCCCTCGTGACGCCGGGCATAGCCCAGCACCGGATGGTACCGGGAATTGGCGAAGCTGGAACTGATCCGGCGGAACTGCAGCGGCGCCCGGAGAAAGGCTCGGTGGAGCGAGTTCCCGTCGCCATCGAACCAGATGTTGTGGCCCGTGTGTTTGCCGTCGAAGCGGTAGGCATCGATCGGCCGGTTCCCGACGACGAGGTGCGCGGCCAGGATCCGTCCGAAGCGAATATCGCCCTCTTCGGACACCAGCCGTTCGAATGCCACCTCGAACCGGTCGCCGGGCCGGATGTCACGGCTGAAATCGACTTCCCAGGCAAAGACGTCCGCCAGATCCCACGCCAGCCGGGCCCGCTCCCCGCCGTCGAGCTGGTCATCGGAGACCCCGGCATCCAGCGCCTCGTACAGCGAATTGTCGATGCCGCCTTCCACCCGCAGAATCTCGGCGCGCCAGACCACCGGCTGCTTCTCGGCGGCCCACCCAGCGCTGTCCCGGGTGAGCGCCAGGCGCTCCTCGGGCCCGAGGCGGACCAGCACGCGGGAAGGGATGGAATCGGTGAGGCCGCGCTGGAAGTTGAAGACCAGGCCGGCCCGGAGCCGCCGGGGATCAAGCCCCATCCGGGAAGCGAGTCCCGGCACCTCCGGAGTGGAGAGTCCCTGGCGGGTCAGCAGATCGGAGAGCGTTTCGCCGCGGCGCAGCGTGTCCACGCTCTCGCGGAACTGCTGGGCAACGACGGAGGGAGGAACGACCTCGAGCCGGCGCCATGGCCACTGGCCGCGGAGCGCAAACCAGAGCGCCGCGGCCACGATGCCGAGGGGAATCAACCGCCGGAGCTTCGACCCCATCAGTCCATTTGCCGCCTGATGAAGGTCGGGATCTCCATGTCCGCCACGTCCGGGGCGCCGCCGCCACGCCGGGGTTCTGACCGGGGAGCCGGGGCCGGTGCGGCTGGAGGCGGTGCCACCGGCTGAGCCATCGGCGGAGTCGAAGTGCGCGGCTTGCCGCCGGTCGGGAAATTGATGACACCCGGCACCGGAGGACCGGACACCCGGGGCGCCTCGGCGACCTTGTCGAACCCGGTCGCGATGGCGGTGACCCGCACTTCCCCCTCCATGGCCGGATCGATGGCCGCGCCGAAGATGATTTCGGCGTCCTCGCCGGCGGCGTCGTGGATGATTTCGCTGATCGTGGTCGTCTCACCAAGAGTGAGATCACCGCCGCCCACGATGTTGATCAGCACGCCGCTCGCGCCGGCAATGGAGATGTTGTCGAGCAGCGGACTGGAGATGGCCTGCTGGGCGGCCTCGTGGGCCCGGTTGTCGCCGCGGGCGGCGCCGATTCCCATGAGTGCAGCACCGCCGTTCTGCATCACGGTGCGCACGTCGGCGAAGTCCACGTTGATGAGACCGGTGGCGGTGATCAGCCCCGCGATGCCCTGCGTGGCGTGGAGCAGCACTTCATCCGCCTTCTTGAGCGAGTCCTGGAACGGAATGCCCTTGCCGACGACGGCCAGCAGCCGCTCGTTGGGCACCACGATGATCGTGTCCACGCAGCGCCGCATCTCGGCGATACCCATTTCCGCCTGCTTCATCCGCTTCCGCCCCTCGAACAGGAACGGCTTCGTCACGATGCCGACGGTGAGGGCGCCGCAATCCCGCGCCATCTGGGCGATGATTGGTGCCGCACCCGTCCCGGTGCCGCCACCCATGCCGCAGGTGACGAAGACCAGGTCGGCTCCCTGGAGATGCTTGAGCACCTCCTCGCGGTTTTCCTCGATCGCCTGACGGCCGATTTCCGGCCGGGCACCCGCCCCCAGGCCGCGGGTCAGCTTGCGGCCGATCTGGACCTTGATGTCCGCCTTGGATGTGGCCAGGGCCTGGGCATCGGTGTTGACCGAGATGAATTCGACGCCCTGCAACCGCTCGTCGACCATCCGGTTCACCGCATTGCCGCCGCCTCCGCCGACTCCCGCCACCTTCATGCGGGCGTCCTGGGCTCCGGTCTCCTCGAGCTCGAAGATCATGGGATGTCCTCTCCGGCCAGTCTCAGAAGAAGTCCTGCAGCCAACGCTTCACGGGACCAAGATACTTTTCCATCGATTGCGAGCGCCGGGTACCGGCGCCGAAGGCACTGCCCATGGCCACCTGGCGCGCGCCGTAAAGAGCGAGCCCCGCGATGACCGCGTGCCGGGGCGATTCCACGCTGTCCGCCAGACCGGTGAGGCCGAGGCCGGGCGTCCCCACCCGCACGGGCATGGCGAAGATCTCCCGCCCCAGCTCCACGATTCCCGGAGTCAGCGCGCCGCCGCCGGTCAGGATGATTCCAGCGGGGAGCCTTCCCTGGTACCCCGCCTGCGAGATCTCGTCCCCCGCGTACTGGAACGTTTCCTCGAGGCGCTTGTGCATGATGTGCGCGAGGACCCGGCGGTGCGCGGTGCGGGCACCCTGCCCCGGGGTTCCCGGCAGCGTGATCACGTCGCTCTCCGGGACCAGCGGCTCGTAGGCGGCGCCGTGGCGCTCCTTGAGCTTCTCGGCATCCTGCTGGGTCACCTGGAGACCGTAGACGATGTCCCCGGTCACATGCCCGCCGGCCATCAGGATGGAACCGGTATGCCGGATCTTTCCGCCGTGAAAGATAGCCACGTTGGTCGATCCCGCGCCCAGCTCCACCAGCGCGCACCCCAGCTCCCGTTCATCGGGCGTCAGCACCGCCAGCGAAGCCGCCAGCGGCTCGAGTACGAACTCGGCGGCGTTGTATCCCGCCCGCTCGACACACTTCCTCAGGTTGAGCACCGCGCTCGACAGCACCGTGACCAGGTAGACCTCCGCCTCGAGGCGGGAGCCGGTCATCCCGATCGGCTCGCTGATGCCGGACTGCTGGTCGATGATGTAGTCCTGCGGGATGGCGTGCAGCAGCTCGTGATCGCGCCCGAAGGACACGTTGCTGGCCATGTCGTTGACCCGGGCCACGTCCCCGGTCCGGATTTCCTCTCCCGTGACCGACACCATCCCGTGGGAGCTCCGTCCCGAGACATGCTCCCCCGCGATGCCGCAGTAGACGGCGCCGACCTCGACGCCGGCCATCCGCTCCGCCGTCTTGAGGGCGCGCTGAATGGCGCCCGTGGCTTCTTCGATGTCGCGGACCACGCCGCGCTTGATGCCGGCGCTTCGCTCCACGCCGAGTCCGAGCACCCGCGCCCCGCCACTCCGCGCATCCCCCGTCGCCTCGGCGATCAGGGCGGAGATCCGGGAGCTGCCGAGGTCGAGTGCGGCGACCAGCCGCTGGGGAGGCGCGCTCACGCGGCCCCCCGGCGCACGATGACCATGCCGGCAAAGCGGCCGTCGAGTTCACGCCAGGGACGCCGGGTCCGGGCGCAGTCCTGTGCCACCAGCATCACGGTGCGAATGACCTCCACCGAAGCCTCCGGTCGAAACAGCAGGCGCTGTCCTCCGAGATCGAGTTCCACTGCGTTGGGCCCGCCCCGCGCCCACTGGATTCGGGCAAAGAGTCCGGGGTCCGCGTCTCTGACCCTGCCGAGCAGTCCCGCCACCGGCGCACTTGCCGCCTCCGCCAGCGGAAGATCCGGGGCGCTCAGCGCCGGATCGAAGGGGAGAATCCTTCCCGCCGTATCCATCAGGCCGAACCGGCCGTTCCGCGACACCAATGCGACCGGCGCCTGCTCCTCCACCACGATCCTGAGCGTGCCGGGCAACCGCCGCCCGACGGTGACCTTGTCGGTTCCCGCGATCTTCTCGGCCCGCTTGCGCAGCGCCGAGAAGTCGTCGAACACACTGAGCCGGTCCGGTATCCGCAGCTGATCGGTGATGACCTGTGGTGCAAGGTAGCGGACTCCGACCAGTTCCACCCGACGCACCCGGAAGAAGTCCATCCGTCTCAGCAGGCCCGGCGCACCGAACCAGGTGAGGGCAAGCACCGCGGCCGCGCCGAGCAGGCGCCAGCCCGGCCGGTTCAGGCGGCCGGCAAGCACAGCAGCAGCTCGCGTCCGACCCGGGTGATGTCCCCGGCCCCGAGCGTGATGACCAGATCCCCCGGACGGACCGCGGCTGCCACCCGTTCGGTGAGCCGCGCCCGGTCAGGCTCGTAAATCGTCTCGGCGCCGGAACGCCGCGCTTCATCGGCCACGATGGCCCCGGTGATTCCGGGGACCGGCTGCTCCCGGGCGCCGTAGACGTCGGCCACTATGGCGAGATCCGCGGCCGCCAGCGCCTTGCCCATGGCCGTACCATGCTCCGCGGTCCGGGAGTAGAGATGCGGCTGGAAGACCGCGACCAGCCGGCGGCCGGGGTACGCCTGGCGGGCGGCGGCCAGCGTAGCCACCAGTTCCGTCGGGTGGTGGGCATAATCGTCCACCAGCGCGATTCCCTTGACCTCGCCCAGCCGTTCGAACCGCCGGCCCAGCCCCGTGTACTCGGCCAGCGCCTCGAGGGCCGGGTCGAGCGGACCGCCGAGCGCCGCCACCACGCCGAGGGCGGCCGTGGCATTGCGCAGATTGTGGAGGCCGGGCACCTGGAGCCGGAGCAGGACCTGTCGCCCGTCGGCCAGATGAACATCGGCCCGGCTGCCAGCCGGGCCTTGCGAAATATTTGTGATGTGGATGTCCGCATCCCCGAGACCGAAGCGCCAGACCTTGCGCCCCAGTCTGCTGGCCAGTCGCTGGGCCCCCGGGTCGTCCGCCCCGGCCAGCACCCGTTCGGCCCGCCCCGCAAACGTCGCGAACGCCTCCTCGAGCGCGTCCAGCGATCCGTAGCACTCCAGGTGGTCCGCTTCGATGTTGTTGATCACCGCGATCGAAGGATTGAGGGCCAGAAAGGCCTGGTCGTACTCGTCCGACTCCACCACGAACAAGCGGTCGCTCCCCGGCCGGGCGTTGCCGCCCCAGCTGCTGACCCGCCCGCCCGCGAGCCCGGTCGGTGCCAGGCCGGCCGCCGTGAGCGCCTCGGTGGTCATGACCGTGGTGGTGGACTTCCCATGCGTTCCCGCAATGCCGATGGTCCGCCCGGTCGAAACCAGCTCCGCCAGTGCCTTCTTGCGCGGCACGACGGGGAGGCCGAGCTCGCGGGCGTGAACCAGTTCGGGGTGGTTGGGCGGGACGGCGGCAGTGACCACCACGGCCCGGGCACCCTTGAGGTGGGCCGGGTCGTGTCCCTGCCAGACCTTGGCGCCCAGCGCCACGAGGTCGCTGGCGCCCGAGGGCTCGGGGTCGCAACCCGTGATGCTGACTCCGCGGCGCCGGGCGATGAGGGCGAGAGCGCTCATCCCGGCGCCGGCGATCCCCATGAAGTGGACCGGTCGGGAGTCGGCAACGTCAAACAAGGTCATGTGTGATGGGCTAATTTAAGTATTCACCAGTAGTTGGGAAAGCCTCACCGCCCCCCAATCAGGCCCAGGAGATGGGCCACAATCTGGCGGGAGGCATCGGGTCGGCCCCGCTCCCGGGCGGCGGCGGCCATGGTCCCCAGCCGATAGGGGTCCCGGACCAGCCGATGAATGGTCTCCCCCAGGTGCGCGGCGGTGAGGCCGGCCTGAACCAGCATCAGGGCCGCTCCCGCCTCCGCCAGCGCGCGCGCGTTCCAGGTCTGGTGATCGGCCGCCGCGGTCGGCAGCGGGATCAGAAGACTCGGCAGCCCCCACGCGCAGAGTTCGGCGCCGGTCATCATCCCCGCGCGGGCCACCACCAGGTTGGCCACGGCGTAACCGTCCGCCATCGGGTCGAGAAAATCGAAGACCTGCACCGACGGAGGCCGCGCGAGCGGGGCGTAGCGATCATAGCTCCCCCGCCCCGTGGCCCAGAGGACGGTCATCCCTTCACCGCCGCCGCCACGCAACCACTCCGCCACCAGCTCGTTGAGGGCCACCGCGCCCTGGCTTCCGCCGGTGATCAATACCACCGGCCGTTCGTCGCTCAGCTCGAACCTCCGCCGCGCCGCCGCACGCCGATCTTGATCGGGTGGCACAATCGGGTTGCCGGTGTCGAAGACCTCGGTGCTGGGCGACGGAGCGATTCTCGCACGCGCCTCGGGAAGGCCGAGGTAGACATGGCGGACTCGTCCGCTCAGCCGCCTCGTCGCGAGACCCGGCCAGGCATTCTGCTCCTGGATGGCGGTTGGAATACCCCGGCGTCCCGCGAGCCAGACGACGGGTCCCGACGCATACCCGCCGGTTCCCAGCACGGCGAGCGGCTGCTCGGTGGCGAGAAGTTTGTCAACCTGGCGGAGGAGTTTGACGGCAAGGAAGGGCCAGCGAATGTTCTTCCACCACTGACGGCGGTAAATCGGTTCCGAGGCAAGCAGGTGAAACCGGAAATCACGCCTGGGCAGGAGTTGCGCCTCGATACCCCGCTCGGCACCGACCAGCACCGCCTCGATGTCAGGCCGCGTGCGCCTCAGCTCCTCGGCGATAGCCAGGGCCGGCATGAGGTGGCCGCCCGTGCCGCCTCCGGCGATGAGAACCCGCCCAGACTTCGCCTCACCCACTAACTACGTCCTTCGGGAGCTGTGAGCGGGGAGCAGGGAGCGGGAACTGCGGCGCGCGCGCGGCAAGCAGCCACTACCGCTCCCCGCTCCCTTCTCCCTGCTCCCTTGTTCATCGGTCGGCCCTCGCCCGCCCCGCCCCCTTCCCCCGCATTCTTCCCACCGAAATCAGGATGCCGGCGCCGATCAGCGAGACGATGAGGCTCGAGCGGCCGTACGACATGAACGGCAGGGTAAGACCGGTGGTTGGCATCATGCCGAGAGTGACTGCCATGTGCATGAACGCGGTGAGCCCCACGGCCATGGTCAGTCCGGTGGCCAGGTACTGGCCGAACGGATCCTCCGCGGTCCTGGCGATCCGGAATCCCAGCCAGCAGTAGAGGGTGTAAAGCAGCACCGTGAGTCCGACGCCGAGAAAGCCCCACTCCTCGCCGATGATGCTGAACAGGAAGTCGGAATAGGCGTAAGGCAGATACCCCAGCTTCTGCTGGCCGTGGCCGAACCCGACGCCCAGCACGCCGCCGGAACCGATGCCGACGAGCGACTGGTTGATCTGCAGCGCCGCATCGGAGGTGGCACTGCCGGGATTGAGCCAGGTATGAAGCCGCCCCGAGCGGTACTGCGCATCCTCGATCTGGTGAAAGACCAGCAGCAGCCCCACGATGCCGAGCAGGATGAAGTGCCCGATCTTGGCTCCGGCGGTGAAGACCACCAGCATGCCGAGCAGCACGATCAGCGTGGCCATCGAGAGGTTCGGCTGGAACAGGACCAGGAGGAAAATGAAACCCAGCACCAGCAGGAAGGGCATCACGCCTTTCTTGAACTCGCGGATCTGGTCACCCTTCTTGGCGGCCAGCATGGCGCACCAGATGACGACCACGAGGCGCGCCACTTCGGAGGGCTGGAACTGAATCGGACCGGCGCGGATCCAGCGCCGGGCTCCGTTGAGCCTGGGCGCGATCGAGGTGAGTCCGGGCAGAACCGGGATCAGCAGCAGGATGATGGCGAAGATGAGCAGCGGCCAGGCAAGCGGCCTGAGCCGGCGATAGTCGACCCGCGCCAGGATGAGCAGGAGGATGCCGCCGACCAGCGCACCGGACAGCTGGCGCAGCGCGAACGAGAATCCGACGACCCCCTCGCGCGTGCCGACGAGACTCGAGGCCCCGTAGCTGTTGGCCAGCCCGAACGCCACCAGCGTGGCGGTCACCACGGCCAGGAGCCGGGTTTCCCAGCGGAACTCACCGGGATGGCGGACAGCCGGAGTGCTGTCGGTCACATGGCTTCGACCGCGGCGCGGAACTGGCGCCCCCGGTCCTCATAGTTCTTGAACATGTCGTAGCTGGAGCAGGCTGGGGAAAGCAGGACCGCGTCGCCGGGACGGGTCAGGGCGCGGGCGCGCTCCAGCACTTCACTGAACGGGCCGGCGCGCACCACGGTCACCTTGCCGGCCAGGTCATGCTCGACCTGGTCGCCGGCCTCCCCGTACGCGACCACCGCGCGACAGCGCCCGTGCATCCGGTCGGCCAGCGCGGTGTAGGGCTCCCCCTTGTGGCGGCCGCCGAGCAGCAGGACATAGGGGCGCTCGATGGCGTCGAGGGCCACCGCGGTGGACGAGACGTTGGTGGCTTTGCTGTCGTTGATCCAGAGGACACCATTCACCTCGCGCACCGGCTCGAGGCGGTGCGTCAGGGCGCGGAAGCTCGCCAGGCCTTCGGCGATGGCTACAGGGGCAATGCCCGCGCGGGCCGCGACCAGGGCGGCGGCCAGGGCGTTGGCCACGTTGTGATCGCCCAGCAGGGTCAGGCGCTCCCGTTCGAGCAGCGGCTTGCCGTCGAGAAGGAGGCGGTGGGCCGACCGGTCGTACCACGCATCCGCCTCATGGGCGACGGAAAAGAGCCGCACCGCGCCCGGTTTCCCTTTGGCCATGTCGAGCACGGCATGATCATCGCCGTTGAGGACCCAGGTGCTGTCCGCGCGGGCGTTGAGAAACAGCAGCCGCTTGTCGGCGAAGTAGGCCTCGAGCGAGGGATATCGATCGAGGTGGTCGGGCGCGAGGTTAGTGAGCAGGCCGACGTCGGGCACCAGGTCCCGGGTATCGTGCAGTTGGAAGGAACTCACCTCGAGGGACACCCACTCCGGGTGAGGCGTGCGCAGCGCCACCTCGGAAAGCGGGGTACCGATGTTGCCGGCGGCCACGGTCCGGAGCCCGCCGGACAAGAGCAGGTGGGCGACCAGGGCGGTGACAGTGGACTTGCCGTTGGTACCGGTGATCGCGGCGAAGCGGACTTCGGGAAGGCCGGCGGCGCCGACATCGATCTCGGAGCGGATTTCGACCCCCGCCGCGCTGGCGGTTGCCAGCGGGGGGGCGTCGGGCGGCACACCGGGCGATACCACGACAGCAGCGGCGCGGGCGATGCGGGGGAGATCATGCCCGCCCGTTTCCACCACCGCTCCCATCGCGCGGAGCCGGGCCACCCGCTGGTCGGTCTCCTCCCCACGCGCGAGATCCGAGGCGTAGACCGGGATGCCCTGACGGCGGAGCAGTTCGGACGCGGCGATGCCGCTCCGGGCCAGGCCGATGACGGCGATCTCCCGGCCATCGCTCCGCCACCGCGCGAACAGAGTCATCGGAGTTTGAGCGTGGCCAGGCCGATCAGGGCGCAGAAGATGCCCAGGATGTAGAACCGCGTCACCACGGTGGTCTCGGCCCAGCCCTGCTTCTCGAAGTGATGATGCAGCGGCGCCATGCGGAAGACGCGATGGCTGTCGGCGTACTCCTTGCCCCGGCTCCGCTTGTAGTACTTGTACACGCTGGTCTGCAGCATCACCGACACGGCCTCCGCCACGAACACCCCGCCGATCAGCAGCAGCAGGAACTCCGTCTTGAGCAGGATCGCGACGGTCCCGAAGGCGCCACCGATGGCCAGGCTCCCGGTGTCGCCCATGAACACCTGGGCGGGATAGGCGTTGAACCAGAGGAAACCCAGGCTCGCGCCCATCAGCGCGGCGCAGAAGATGGTGAGTTCTCCCGCGCCCGGCAGGTGAAAAAGGTAGAGGTACTGGGTCGCGTCCACCCGGCCGATGACGTAGGCAAAGAACGCAAAGGCGGCCGCGGCGATGGTGGTGAGCCCGGTGGCCAGGCCGTCGAGACCGTCGGTCAGGTTGACCGCGTTGCTGCTGCCGGTGATCACCAGCGTCACGAACAGCACGAAGATCACGGGCGCGAAGTTGAGCACCAGGTACTTGAAGAACGGCAGCGAGGTCGCCGTGGCGGGAATGGAACCGGGCGGCACCAGCGGGTGATAGATCAGGTACAGCCCCAGCGCCAGGCCGAAGGTGCACTGGCCGACCAGCTTCCAGCGGGCCACCAGCCCGCGGGACTTGCCCTGCACGATCTTGAGGTAGTCGTCGAGGAAACCGATCGCGCCCATCCACAGCGTGCCCAGCACCGCCACGATGACGAAGCGATTGGTGAGCGGGGCCCAGAGCAGCGTGGGGATGATGGTCGAGATCAGGATGATGATGCCGCCCATGGTGGGCGTGCCGCGCTTGCCCTGGTGGCTGGCGGGACCCTCGGCGCGGATGACCTGGCCCAGCTTCTTTTCGCGCAACCGGCGGATGATGCCGGGTCCGACGACGAATGCCAGCAGCAGCGCGGTGACGGTGGCCGCGCCGGCCCGGAAGCTGATGTAGTTGAGGAGATTGAAGATGAGGTACTGCTTCCCGAGCGGCGCCAAGAGATGATAGAGCAAATGGGCCTCAGTGCTGGGGTGCGTGCGTACCGGTGAGTGCTGGAAGTATACGTTCGAGCGCCACGCCACGGGATGCCTTGAGCACCACCAGTTCGTTCCCCTGGAGGCGGGCGGCCAGCCGGGGTGCCAGTTCCAGCGGGTCCGCCGCCAGCAGCAGGCGGTCTCCCAGCCGCTCGGCGTGGGGGGCGAGCACCGGAACGAAGTCTCCGACCACCGCCAGCAGCTCCGGATCGAGCTCCAGCAGCAGCGCCCCGATTTCGGCGTGAAGCTGGGCGCTCTCCTCGCCCAGCTCCCGCATCGTTCCCGCCACGAACACCAGGCGCCGGCCGGTCCGCATCGCCCTGGCGGTGGCGATCGCCGCCCGGAAGGAGGCGGGATTGGCGTTGTAGCAGTCGTTGAGGACCGTGAGCTCCCCGGCCTGGATCAGATCTCCCCGGCCCCCCGGAAGTACCAGCTCTTCCAGCGCCCGGGCCGATGCCGCTCGATCGAGGCCAAGCTCCCTTACCAGCGTCCAGGCGAACATGGCATTCCCCGCCTGGTGCCGGCCGATCAGCGGCAGGGCAACCGATTGCTCATCGATCGTGATGGTGGGACGGCCGTCGGGACCGACTACGACTCGCTCCGGGCGGACCTCGGCACCCTCGGAACCGGCCGTCACCACCCGGCGGGCATGAGCCCGCGCCTGTACGGCCAGCTCCGGCGGCTCGGTACCCACGATGGCGAGGGGAGCATCCTCCACCAGCGCGAGCTTTTCGCGCATGACCCCCGCGATCGAGCCGAACCCCTCGAGATGGCTGGCGCCGACGTTAGTGATGATTGCGGCGGTGGGTTCGACAACGGCCCGGAGCCGCGGGATCTCGCCGAGCAGGCTCGCCCCGGCTTCGATGACCAGCGCCTCAGTGTCGTCGGGAGCGGCCAGGATGGTGAGCGGCACCCCGACCAGGTTGTTGTCGTTGGCCCGGGTGGCCCAGGTCCGGAACTTTGTCCGCAGCACCGCGGCGACCATTTCCTTGGTGCTGGTCTTCCCGTTACTCCCGGTGATCCCGATGACCGGCCCCGTGACCTCGCGACGGCGGGCCCGGGCCAGGCGCCCGAGGGCCTCGAGGGTGTCAGCAACCTCGTAGAGGGTAAGACCCGCCACCGGCACGGTACCCGTTCGCACTACGGCCGCGGTCGCCCCCATGGCAAGGGCGGCCGGCAGGAATTCATGGCCGTCGAACCGTTCCCCCTTGAGCGCCACGAACAGGGCCCCCGCCGTGATCGCACGGGTGTCGGTACACACCGACGAATAGACCGCCGAGCTCATTCCCCTGGCGGAAGGAAGGCCGAGCGCCTGGCGGACTGAGGCATCCGTCCAGCGGTTCACCGGGTCCCCAGCGCCTGGAGCACGATCTCCCGCTCATCGAACGGCAGCTTTTCCTTGCCGACCACCTGGTAGGTCTCGTGGCCTTTCCCCGCCAGGAGAACGGTGTCTCCCCGTTTCGCCTCGGCGAGTGCCGCAAGAATGGCGGCCTTGCGATCGGCGATCCGGATGAACGGACGGCCGGCGAGGCCCGGCACGATATCGTCGATGATGGCCTCGGGATCCTCGGTGCGCGGATTGTCGGAGGTCACGACCACGAGGTCCGCCGCCTCTCCGCTGACTCGCCCCATGACCGGCCGCTTGCCCCGATCGCGGTCGCCACCGGCGCCGAAGAGCACGATCAGGCGGCCCGGGGTGAGGGGCCGCAGCGTTTCCAGCGCCCGTTCGAGCGCATCCGGGGTGTGGGCATAGTCCCGCAGGACCACGCTCGGGTGTTCGACGATCCGTTCCATCCTGCCCGGCACCTGTGGTGCGGCATTGAGCCCGGCGGCGACGGCCGGGAACGGCTCGCCGACCGCGAGGGCCGCAGCCGCCGCTCCGAGAGCATTGGCCACATTGAAAGCACCGAGCAGCGGCAGCCGCACCGGGGCCGCACCCTCCGGGGTTCGGAGGATGAACGTGCTCCCGCCGTGATCGAGGTTGAGTTCTTCCGCCCGCACATCCGCCGTCGGTGTCAGCCCGAACGTGAGGCGCGGCGCCCGCCTTGGCATGGCCTGCCAGGCGGTGTCATCGGCGTTGACCACCTCGACGCCATCGGGTGCGAGGAGGGAGCTCAGGCGCAGTTTGGCGGCGAGGTACGCCTCCATCGTCTGGTGGTAATCGAGATGATCGCGGGTCAGGTTGGTGAAGATCCCGGCGGCAAAGGAGAGTCCGTCGAGCCGGCCCTGATCGAGACTGTGGGAGGAGGTTTCCATCGCCACCCGGGTCACCCCGCGCCGCACCAGTTCGGCGAGCGTAGCCTGGAGATCCACGGCTCCCGGCGTGGTCAGTGAGCCGGCTGTCGAAGGCACCTGCTGCCCCTGCCCGTCAAAGGCGCCCAGGGTGCCGAGGCTTCCCGCCTCGCCGGCGCCGTTGAGCAGGTGGCGGGTAAGCGCCGTCGTCGTGGTCTTGCCATTGGTTCCGGTCACGCCGACGAGCAGGAGCCGGGCGGCCGGATCGTCGTACCAGGCGCGCGCCAGTGCGATCGCGGCGAGCCTGCCATCGCGCACCACCAGTTCCGGCAGCCCGGAGTTCTGGGGAGACTCGACCACGAGGGCAGCCGCGCCGCGGCGCGCGGCATCGGCAATAAACTGGTGCCCGTCCGCCTGTGACCCCCGGACGGCGATGTAGACCATCCCTGGAACGACGGCGCGGCTGTCGACGGTAATCCCGGCGACCCGCGCGGGGCTCGCGGTGCCGCTCACCAGCAGCCCGGCGCGCTGCAGCGCGATGGTGATCCCGGCCAGATCGTGGTCGATGCTCATTCCGCCCATACCGTGACACTTCCTCCGGTGAGTGCCGAATCTCCCGGCGCCGGTGACGTGCGGGTCACCGTGCCCTGCCCTCTCAGGTCCACCTCGAACCCCCTGCGGTGGAGCGCGAGCACCGCCTTCCGGGTCGGGGTGCCGAGGGTGTTCGGCACCGGCAAAAGCAGGCGGGACTGACTGTCGGCGGTGCCCACCGGCCAGCGGAGCACCACGTTCGCCACGGACTCCGATTCGCCATGCGGCTCCCTGGGAGTCGAGTCCGGTGCCGCCCGCGACGCGAAGCGTGACCGGTCGATGGCGATCGTCCGCGCGGCCAGCGCCTGGTCGAGCATCCGGCGGGTCACCGGGGCCGCGGTGAGGCCGCCGTAGTACTCCCCCTTGGGGTCGTCGATCTTGACCACGACGACGAGTCTCGGGTCCTCGGTCGGAAAGAGCGCGGCGAAGGAGGCGGTGTAGGACCCTTCGACGTAATGGCCCTTCTCGAACCGCTTGGCCGTGCCGGTCTTTCCGACCAGGGTGTAGTTGACCAGTTGCGCCTTGTCTCCCGTTCCCCCCTCGCCCACCGCCCCGTGGAGGTACTCCCGGAGCCGGGCCGTGACTTCGGGAGTCAGCACCCGCCGCACCGGTTCGGGGCTGTGCCGGTAGAGCACTTTCCCCTGCGGGTCGCGGATTTCCTTGACCAGGGTCGGAGCGAGCAGTACGCCGTTGTTGGCAATGGCACCGTACGCGACCGCCAGCTGCAGCGGTGTGATCGCCAGCTCGTAGCCCATCGCGAGGCTCGGGCCGCTGTACCCTGCCTCCCAGTGATCCGGGCGGTCCAGCGTGCCGCGCGCTTCCATGGGGAACTCGACACCCGTCGGGCTGCCGAAACCGAAGTCACGCAGGGCCTCGAAGTGCCGCTCCGACGAAAGGCGAGTCGAGAACTTGGCCATCGCGATGTTGCTGGAGACCTGGATGGCCTGCGCCAGCGTGAGACTGCCCTTCACTGCGTGGGCATCGTGGATCGTCCGGGTCCTCCCCCGCGTGCCGATCGGCATCTCCCAGACACCGTTCTCCGCATAGACTCGATCGCTCGAATCCACCAGGTGCTGGGTCAGCAGTGCGGCGGCGGTGAACAGCTTGGCAGTCGAGCCCGGCTGGAAGGGCTCGGTGATGGTGGTGGGGGCGGCGGCCAGGTCCTGGTCGGGCTCCCGGCGGATCGAGGCCAGCGCCAGCACCTCGCCGGTGCGCGGGTCGAGGAAGACCGCATCACCGCCCAGTGCCTTCATCCCCTGCACCGCATCGGCCAATCCCTGCTGGGCGATGTCCTGCAATTCCGCATCGAGCGTGAGCACGACGTCATCCCCCGGCACCGGATCCCGCACCCGGCGCGAGGGCGACTCGTAGCGCCGCCCGGCCCGGTCCTTGAGCTGCTCATCAGCACCGGGAATGCCGGTCAGGAGGGAATCAAGCGCCAGCTCGAGACCGCTCGATCCGTGATCGCTGTCGGAGTTGAATCCGCCGATGATCGGCCGCGCCAGGTCGCCACCCGGATAGAAGCGGCGATACTCGGCCTCCAGGTGCACCCCTTTCATGCGCCGAATCGGCTGGATCTGCACGGCGGTGAACGGCCCGTGGAAATACAGGTACTTCCTGCTGCTCAACTGGCGGTTCAATTCGGGGGCGGAGATGCCGAGGCCGAGCGTGGCCTGCTGCACCAGGGCCTGACGGTCGGTGACCTGGTCGGGGGCGATGCCGACGTGGTAGGACTCCTGGGTCACGGCGAGGGATGTGCCATTCCGGTCGAGCAGCAGGCCGCGCCGCGCCGGGAGCACCACCCGGACGCGCCGGTCCTCGGCGGCCCTGGCGGCGAATGCCGGCCCTTGAACGATCTGGAGTTGGGCCGCACGGGCCAGCACCGCGGCGACCGCCAGAGCCAGGCCGATTTCCAGGAACAGGATGCGAGCCTTGACCCTTGCCATCAGGGCGTTCCCGGGCGGGCCACGAAGTCGATGAACTCGGAATCGCTCGGCATGCGGAGGTCGAGGCCCCGGATCCCCTTCTCGGTGAGCGCTTGCCGACTCGATGCGCTGCGGATCTGCCGCTCCAGCTCGGCACGCCTGGCCGCCAGGGCACGGTGCTCCTCACGCAGGGCACTGAGCCGCTTGGCGGTTTCAAAGCCGTCCGTCTGCCGGGTGACCACCAGGCCGGTGACGGCCAGGAAGAGCACCAGCCAGAGCATGATCCAGTGGCGACCCTTGAGTGTCATCAGGCGACCTGGAAGACACGGAGGCGGGCGCTGCGGGCCCGCGGATTGGCGGCGATCTCCTCGGCGCCGGGTTCGACCGCACGGCCGACGAGGCGGCCCAGCGCCCGGCCGCGGCAGATGCACTGCGGCAATTCGGGAGGGCAGACGCAGGATCGGGCCCACTCGCGGAAGCTGTGCTTGACCAGGCGATCTTCGCCCGAATGATAGCTGATTACCGCGAGCCTGCCGCCGGACACCAGCGCGTCGCGGAACGCCGGCAGCGCGCGCCCGAGGCCCTCGAGCTCGCCGTTGATCTCGACGCGCACCGCCTGGAAGAGCCGGGCAAAGTCGCCCGGACCTGACCGCGGCCCCAGCACGGCCCGGATCACGTTGACGAGATCATCGCTCACCCGGAACTGGCCTCGCGCGCGCCGCCGGACGATCTCCCTGGCCAGGGCACCCGCCCGGCGCTCATCGCCGTATTCGCCGAAGACCCGCTTGAGTTCCGCCTCTTCCGCCTCATCCAGCCATTCGCCCGCCGTGATCCCTTCGCCGGACATCCGCATGTCGAGCGGTGCGCCGGGACGGAAGGTGAAGCCCCGCTCCGCCGCGTCGATCTGGTGCGACGAGACGCCGAGGTCGAGCAGCATGAAATCGGGATGGAAATCGCGGACGGCGTCGAGTGCCGCAGGGTCTGCGTAGGGTGACTGCAGGGTGGTAATGCCCGCGAGCTCCGGCCTGCCGCGGGCGGCGGCAATGGCCGCCGGATCGCGGTCGATGCCGAGCACTGCTGCCCCCCGGGCGGCGAGCAGGGCCGCATGCCCCCCGCCGCCGAGCGTG
>DATEHG010000117.1:0-17611 GCA_035279705.1 Gemmatimonadales bacterium | reverse complement strand
CACGCTGAAGCTCCGCACCATCGCCGAAGGCATCGAGATCGCCGAGCAGCGCTCGGCGCTGATCAGCCTCGGTTGCGAGATGGGCCAGGGATACTTCTTCGCGCAGGCCATGCCCGCGGCGGGAGTCGAGCGGTTGCTGGCCATGCCCGATCATGAGCGCGCGCTGGAGGTGCTGGGGGCGGCGTGAGTCTGGAGTCGAGAGACAAGAGACGAGAGTCCGCACGGCTGCCGCCCTCGCGTCCGATCTGATTTCCCTGCATCTTTCGGTGGTGCGCACTCCTCTTCATCATCCCGAATTACCTGTGCGTCTTGTCCGTCCTGTCCGTCCTGACCGTCCTGACCGCCTTGTCCGCCCTGTAGTACTTCGATCTCCTCAACCACGGTTCCCGCTTCGCCATGCCTGAAATCGGCCAATTCCATCCGCAGCTGGTCCACTTCGTCGTCGCCCTCGGCATCGTTGGGGTCGCGTTCCGGCTGGTCTCGCTCACCGGCAAGATCACGTGGACCGGGCCGGCGGCGACCGCTTTGATCCTGGCCGCCGCGGTCGCGTCGTGGCTCGCTGCCGAGTCGGGCCACCAGGCGCACGGACTCGCCGAGCGTATCCCCGGCGCCCGCGAAGCGGTGCAGACTCACGAGGACCTGGGGGAAGACACCCGCAACATCTTCCTCTTCCTCGCCGTTCTCGAACTGGCCGGCCTCGCCCTGCGGAATCGGGCCGCGGTCCAGCGCTGGGTCCTGCTGGGATCGGCGGTGACGGGACTGGCCGCCTGCTACCTGCTGTATGAGACCGGTGAACATGGCGGGCAGCTGGTGTACGCCTTTGCCGGCGGCGTCGGGACCCGGTCGGGAGATCCGGAGGACGTGCATCGGCTGCTGGTGGCCGGGCTGTACCACGAGGCGCGCGTCAAGCGCCAGCAGGGCGATTCCGCCGAGGCGGCGCGGCTCACCCTGGAGCTGGCGCGTCAGGTGCCGAACGACCCGACGGTGAAGCTGCTGGTGATCGAATCGACGTTCCGGGATCGCCACGATCCGCACGCCGCGCTGGCGCAGCTCGATTCGCTGGCGGTTGCCGCCGGGGATGACCGGATGGCCATGCGGACCGGGATGCTGCGGAGCGACGTGCTGGTCGCGGCCGGCATGAAGGATTCGGCCCGGGCCGTCCTCACGGCGCTGGCGGCCAGGTTCCCGGACCGACCGTTCCTCGCCGACGCCTTGAAGAAGCTGCAATAGGCCGCGTGGCCGCCGGCTCCGCGATTCCCCATCCCACCGGGCGCTCCGGCGTCCGGTGGGTCATCCTGTTCCTGCTGTTCCTCGCCAGCGCCGTCGCGTACCTGCTCCGCACCAACATGTCCATCGCCGGCGACCAGATGTCGGCGGAGCTGGGGTTTTCCCGCCTGCAGCTGGGCGAGGTGCTGGCCGCCTTTGCGTGGGGCTACGCCATCTTCCAGTTCCCCGGCGGTGTCCTGGGAGACCGGATCGGCGGCCGCCGGGCGCTGGCGTACATGGCGCTGGCGTGGGGAGGGCTCAACCTGCTGGTCGGCCTGCTGCCCGGCACGGGAACCTTATCGGCCGGCACCCTTCTCCTTGCCCTGATGGTGTTGCGGTTCCTGATGGGGGCCGCCCAGGCACCCCTCTATCCGGTCACCGGGGGCGGGACGACCTGCGCCTGGTTTCCCGTCAATGGCTGGGCTCTCCCCAACGGAATGAGCAATGCCGGCCTGACCCTCGGCTCGGCGGCGGCGGGACCGCTGATTGTCTGGCTCATCGGCCTGACCGGCTGGCGCATGTCGTTCGTGCTGACGGCCCCGCTCGGCCTCCTCATGGCGGCGGTGTGGTACTGGTATGCACGCGATACCCCCGCCGAACATCCCGCGGTGAGTGCCAGTGAGCTGGCCCTGATCGACAAGGACCGCCCCCATCCCCCGCCCACGGGCCAGGAAAAGGGAGACTGGCGCGAAGTGCTGCGGAATCCACAGGTCCGGCTCCTTGCCGCCGGCTACTTCTGCAGCAACTACCTCTTCTACTTCTTCTTCAACTGGCTGTTCATCTACCTGATCGACAACCGGCATTTCAAGGCGTTCGAAGGCGGCATGATGGCCGCGCTGCCGTGGATCTTCGGCGCCGTGGGCGCCCTGATCGGCGGCTTCGGCAGCGACATTCTGTCGTCCCGCATCGGCAAGCGCTGGGGTCTCAGGATTGCGGGCCTGGTGGGTCTCGGACTCGGAGCCGTCTTCATCATCCTTGCGGCGTCCGCCCGGAGTCCCTACGCCGCGGTCGCCTGGCTCTCGCTCTGCCTCGGCTTCCAGCAGATGACCGAGGGCTCGTTCTGGGCATCGTCCATATCGGTGGCGGGGCGTCACGCCTCCGCGGCCTGCGGGGTGCTCAACACCGGGGGCAACGTGGTGGGGGGCCTCGGCGCCCTGCTGGTGCCTGTCATCGTCGAGCACCTCGGCTGGCCGGCGGCGCTCGGCAGCGCTTCCGCCTTTGCCCTGGCCGGGGCCGTGCTCTGGCTGTTCATCACCTCCGAGCCACCGGTGGAGGCGGCGAGATAAAGCCGGACTGGCGAAAGCGCCCCGCCTGCGGCATCCTATCAGGAGGCGAGAAGCACCAGCGCCAGGAGGCCGCATGACTGCCGCAACGCTGCTCACGACCACCTCACCGGTGGCGCCGAGCCCGAAGCCCCGCGATGACGAACTCGATCTGTTCGGCCTGACCCATCCCGGCCGAGTTCGCAGCGAAAACCAGGATCACTTCATGCTCTGCACCGTGCATCCGCAGGTCGTGATGCACGGGACCAGCCTTCCCGAACCCGATCGCCTGCCGCTCCGCGGCGAGCGGCTGGCCACCATCATGCTCGTCGCCGACGGGGTGGGCAGCGGCAGCGGCGGCGGTGCCGCCAGCCGGCTCGCCGCCGAGACCGTGACCAGGTACGTGGCCTCGACGCTGCGCTGCTATCACGCCGCCGGGACCTCCGCGCAGGGAGAGTTTGCCGAGGCGCTCAAGGCTGCTGCGCTCGAAGCACACTCGGCCGTAAAGTCGACGGCGGCTGAGCAGAATGTGAAGAAGATGGCCACCACGCTGACGCTCGGCATTGCGGTCTGGCCGTGGCTGTACGTGGTGCAGGTGGGGGACAGCCGCTGCTACTTCTATTCCGACGGCCGGCTCCGGCAGATCACCCGGGACCAGACCATGGCGCAGGACCTGGTAGACCGCGGCGTCCTCCCGGCGGACCGGGTGGCGCAGTCACCCTTCAGCCATGTGCTGGCCAGCGCCATCGGGGCCGACGAGGCTTCGCCGGAGGTCAATCGCCTGGCGATCAACCGGGCCGGCTCGCTGATCCTGCTGTGCAGCGACGGGCTCACCAAGCATGTGAGCGATGAAGTGATCGCGGAGGAGTGCTCCCGGATGGAATCATCCGAGCAGCTGGGACGGCGGCTGCTCGACCTGGCGCTCGAAGGGGGAGGGAGTGACAACGTTACCGTGCTCGTAGCCCGGGCCAACCGGAAGATCGACCAGAGGCACTAGCGCGGAAAGGCGTCCGGCAGCCCACCGTCGACGGTCAGGATGTCGCCGGTGGTAAAGCGGAACCGGTCGCTGGCCAGCAGCACGGCCAGGTCGGCTACCACCTCGGCCGGAATCAGCGAGGCACCCATCAGATTGCGCCCGCGGTACTTCTCGAGCTGGGCCTCGAAGGAAATCCCCGAACGCGCTGCGCGCTCCCGGACAAACTGCTGAAACAGCGGCGTATCAATCTGGTCCGCGTTGATTGCGTTGATCCGGATGCCGTCCCCGCCGAGTTCCATGGCCGCCACTTTGAGCGCCTGCCACATGGCGGCCTTGCTCGCCCCGTATGCCGCCGCGTCTTTGCCGGGTGCCAGCGCCGCCTTCGAGACCGAGGCGACGATCGCCCCGCCGCGTCCCTGCCGCCGCATGATCTTCGCCGCTTCGGCCACGGCGCGGACCGCCCCGATGTAGTGCACCGCCATCTGGCGCTCCATGTCCTCGCGGGTCAGTTCTGTCACGGCGGCAAAGCGGGGCGCGAGCCCGGCGGTGTAGAAGAGGGCGTCCACTCCGCCAAACTCGCGAATCGCATGGCCGAAGAGCTCGGCCAGGCTGGCATCACTCCGCACATCCACCTCGACCGCGAGCGCCCGATGGGGAAACCGGGCGATGATGGCCGCGGCCACCTTCTGCGCCGCGCCGAAGTCGAGATCGGCCACCACCACGTGCGCCCCTTCTTCGGCGAAGCGCAGCGAGGCCGCTTCCCCGATGCCGCTCCCCCCGCCGATCACCACCGCAACGCGCCGGGGAACCAGCCGCGAGCGCTTTTCCTGCTCACTGTCCTCCTCGACCTTGCGGCGTTCGAGGGGCCAGTGCTCAAAGGCGTGCACATCCGCCTCGGGAATCGAACTGAAGCCACCCAGGGCTTCGGCGTTTTCGATCGCCTCGAGTGTGGCGCGATAGCAGAGGCCGGCGGTGCGGGCGGCCGACTTGTCCTTGCCGGCGGTAATCATGCCGAGACCGGGTACCAGAATTACCTTGGCCCAGTCGGGGATCATTGGTGCACTGGCAGCGTATCGCCGGTGGTAGGCTTCGTACTCGGCCCGCTGCGTGGCGAGCTGGGCGCGGGTCGATTCGACGAGCTGGCTGGCGGGCGCCTCGAGATCGAGTTCCAGCCAGAGCGGGCGGCGGCCTGCACGGAGGATGTGTTCCGGCGTGGCGACGCCAAGCGGGGTGAGTTCGGGCAAGCGCGTGGAGTCGATCGTCTTGAGCAGCGATTCGTGTTCGTCGAGCTCGAGGATCACCGGATCCGCGTGGCCCAGCACACCCCGGATCACGGGAAGCACCGCTTCCGCGGCGGCGTGCCGGATGTTGAGCGGGGCCGCCTTGCGACGCGCCGGCCCAAGGATCAACCGGCCGCGACGCTGACTTTCGAGATACGCCTCCACCTTGCCGATCTGCTCCAGCAGCCGCTCGTGGCACTGGCGGGGATCGTCTCCCCACACCACCAGGCCGTGGTGGGCGAGTGCCAGCCCCTGCGCCGTGGCGGGAATCCGTGGCGCAAGCTGGCTGACCGCGCGGGCCAGCGGAACACCGGGGCGTACGTAAGGCACATAGACGATCCCGCCCTCGAACACCTCGCCCACCAGCCGCTCGGCGATGCCGTCTTCAAGGTTGGTGAGACTCATCGTGGCCACATCGTGGGTGTGGACGATGACTCGGTGAGGGAGGAGGGAATGGAGCGGCGTTTCGACGCTGGGCGGCGGGCCTTCCGGCCCCAGCCGGCATCCCGCCATGAGACGCATCATTTCGGCGTCGTTCATGTCCGCGGTGCGGAGAATGCCGAGGCCGTCGAGCGAGAGGCGGGCGAAGCCACCGGGGCCCACCGTGCGGAGGTCGGTCCCACTGCCCTTGACGAGGAGGGCCGCGACCGGGCGTCCGGTGGCGTCCTTCAATTCGACCTTGATCGATGAATTGCCGCCTCCAGGCTGAACCAGGCGGCGATCGCGGCCGACGAGATTGGAGAGGTGAACCAGCTGAGCAAGCGGATCTGCGCCGGCAGCGGCGTCCCAGCGCCCGGTGGTCGAGGCCGCGGTAGAGTCGGTCATGAGGGCGAAAGATGCCCTGCCCCGCGTCGCGGCGCGACCCGGCTCGCGTCCCGTTCCCGGGCACTCTATCTTCGGGACCGCCCGGGCAAGCCTGTACCCGGAGACCAGGCCTCCCATCCTGCCCCGCCGAAATGATCGCCTACGTTGTGACCGTCGAGGTCGAGCCGGATCTGGTCCAGGCGTACGTGGCCTACATGCAGAACCGTCACATCCCGGATATCCTCGCGACCGGGTGCTTCAGTGCGGTGGAGATGTACCTGGCTGGCCCCGGACTGTTCCGCCAGCGCTACCTGGCGGCGAGCCAGGCCGATCTCAACCGGTATCTCGCCGACCACGCCCCGGCCCTCCGCTTCGATTTTCAGCAGAACTTCGCCGAGGGCACCCGGGTCACTCGTGAGGTGTGGCGGGAACTCGGTCGCTGGACCGCCCCCTCGAGTCTCTGACGCCTCTCACCAGGAGTCCGGCCGTGAAATGCAGCCTCCTCGCCGCCAGCTTCGGCGCGCTTGTCTTCACCCAGGTCCTGCCCGCTTTAGGCCAGAGTCCCGCCCCATTTTCCGTGACATTCCCTTCGAGCCGGAGCGCCGCTCCGCTCGACGGCCGCCTCTACGTCCTGCTTTCCACCGATTCGACGGCCGAACCGCGCAACCAGATCGGCGAAGGGCCGGAGACGCAGCTCATGTTCGCGGTAGATGTGGACGGCTGGGCACCCAGCATCGCCCGAAGCGTCGGCAGCAGGGCGGATGGCTTTCCACTGGCCAGCTTCGCCCGCGTGCCGGCCGGCCGCTACCGGGTTCAGGCGCTGCTCAACCGGTATGAGACGTTTCACCGGTCCGACGGGCATGTGGTCAAGCTCCCACCGGATATGGGAGAGGGGCAGCACTGGAACAGCAAGCCGGGGAACCTCTACAGCACCCCGAAGTGGATCCGCTGGAATCCGAAGGCGCCTGGGGTAACGAAGCTGGTGCTCGATCAGGAAATCCCCCCGATCGCGCCCCCGAAAGACACCCGGTATGTCCGCCATGAGCGGATTCAAAGTGAGTTGCTGACGAAATTCTGGGGCCGGCCGGTATACCTCGGCGCCCATGTGCTCCTCCCGGACGGCTTCGACTCTCACCCCGAGGCGCGCTATCCGCTGGTCATCGATCACGGCCACTTCCCCGACGACTTCGAAGGGTGGCGGGAGACCCCGCCGGACCCGGACCTCAAGCCCGATTCGAGTACCCGGTTCCGCCTGGCCGGCTACAACCGGATCCAGCAGCAGGCGGCGTGGCAGTTCTACCAGGACTGGACCGGACCGGGCTTCCCCCGCGTCCTGCTGATCCAGATCCAGCACCCCACGCCGTACTACGATGACTCGTATGCGGTGAACTCCGAGAACAACGGCCCGTATGGGGACGCGATCATGAAGGAACTGATTCCCTATCTCGAGAAGAAGTACCGCGGCATCGGCCAGGGATATGCGCGTTTCACCTACGGAGGCTCCACGGGCGGGTGGGAGGCCATGGCCGTGCAGCTGTTCTACCCCGATGACTTCAATGGCGCCTGGGTGGCCTGCCCGGATCCGATCGATTTCCGCGCCTATACCGTCGTCGACATCTATTCCGACACCAACGCCTACTTCCAGACCAGCCGATGGAAGCGCACGCCCCGTCCCGCGACCCGGGACTACCTGGGCCATATCAGCGCCACGCTCGAGGAGGCCAACCACTACGAGCTCGCCCTGGGCACGAAGGGACGGTCGGGAGAGCAGTGGGACATCTGGCAGGCAGTCTTCGGCCCTGCCGGCAGCGATGGCTATCCCAAGCCGATCTGGGACAAGAAGACGGGCGCCATCGACCGTGCGGTGGCGGACTATTGGCGGGAACACTACGACCTGAGCTGGATCCTCAAGCGGGACTGGAGCTGGCTGGGCCCCAAGGTGCAGGGCAAGCTCCATATCTACGTCGGGGAGGCGGACAACTACTTCCTGAATGATGCCGTGTATTTCGCCGAGGACCGGTTGAAGGAGCTCAAGGATCCGGCGGCGGGTGCGGAAGTGGACTACGGCGCCCGGGCCGAGCACTGCTGGAATGGCGATCACACCCGGGCCAACGCCTACTCACGCCTGCGCTACGCCCAGATGTTCATTCCAAGGATCATGGACCAGATGCGCAAGCGCGCTCCAGCGAATGCAGATACGATGAGTTGGCGGTACTGATACGGCGTTTTGGAACTGGTCCCCGGTCCCCGTTGAGCTGCGGGCGCTTCGCGCCCTCGCTCGCCTGCGCGGCTGCGCCGCTCCGGCTCCCCGTTCACCGTTCACCGTTCACTGTTCACTTCTCACGCCCGACGACGGACGACCAGCGACCCTTGTTCCTCCTTCTCCTGGCGCTCCAGCAGGCACCGGACTCCACCTACGCCACGCCCGCCCTGCGGGACGTCGTCGAACGGGCGGCCGCCTACAACGCCGCCGCGGCCGGACTGCTCAGGCCATTCGCGGCGCAGTTTCAGAGTTCCATCGGCGTGGTGCGCCGGCTCCCCGACAACGTCGAAGGGAGTGCCACGATCGAGCAGATGGCGGGAATCTTCCGCTGGACACCGCAGGGCGTCTTCCAGCAGCACCAGACCGGCTACCGGGTCATCACCGTCGGCGTGCCCCTCCCCGGGGCCAGCCTGCTGGCCAACGGCTGGGTGGTGCCGCCGTTGTTCGGCGAACATCTGCCCGTCCTCGTGGCGAGCCGCCCCCTCGCCGAAGCCACCGCACCTGATTCCCTCTGGCTCCCGCTCCCCGGCGCCCTCCACCCTCTCTCGCTCGACCGGGCACGGCTTTACTCCTTTCGCGGCGGCGACACGGTCGAGATCGAAACCCCCGACCGCGCAGTGGAGCGCCTGGTTCGCGTCGAGGTCTGGCCGCGCACCGACCTCGCCGAGCGGACTCAGGTGTTCCGCGGGTCGCTCTATCTCGACCCGAGGACAGGCGGGATGCGGCGGATTCGTGGCCAGATCCTGGCCGTCGGCGGCGAGCGGTCGGGAATGTCGAAGGTTCTCGGCGCAGTCATCCCCGGCGCGACGCTCATCGATGTCCTGAATACCGACGTCCCCGGCCTGGGTCTCTTTCCCACGTTCCAGTGGATCGAGCTCCAGGCGCACATGCCGCTCTCCAACGACTCGTACACCACGATTCGGCTGGTCACGCGCCTCGGCACCATCACGACTGAGGGAGATACCTCACTGGTCAACGGGCCGGTGACTCCCACCGCGGCCGGTCTCACGCGCGCCGACCCCGATTCCCTCGGCAGCTATCGGGCCTGGAGTTTTCCGCCCGGCGATGCCTTGGCCCGGGTGCGGGGTCGCGAGCTGGCAGACGTCGGGCCCGTGCGTGCCCGCCCCTCCGGTCCGCCGACGCTGGCGCTGCGGGGGACGAACAGCTCCGATTTCATCCGCTACAACCGCGTGGAAGGACTCTTCCTCGGCGCCGCGGGCACGCTCCGCTTCAGGGATGCATTGCCAGGCCTGAGTCTCCGCGGCGGTGCCGGCTATGCCTTCGCATCGGACATGGTGCGGCCCCAGCTCTCGCTGACCTGGTCGCGAAATGACTGGATTCTGTCCGCGCGGGGCGAGCGCGCCATCGATCTCGCCACCAAGTTCCCCGACCCGCTCGACTACGGCCGGGGGCTGCGCGCCGTCTTTGCCTCCGACAACTACGACTACATCGATCGCTGGAAGGCGACACTCGGCGTGAGCCGGTACCTCAACCGCCGCCGCGCCGGCATGGCGAGAGTCGAAACGGGCTGGACGGACGAGCGCGCCACACCCGCGCTGGTCGACCAGGGGCCGTTCGGCCAGCAGTTCCTGCCCAACCCAGGCGTGGATCCCGGACGCTACCTGCGCACGCTGGTGCGCCTCGAAGTGAGTCCGGAGGTGAGCCCCCGCTTTGCCCGGCCCGGGGTCGGATTCCGGTTGCGTTACGAGCGCGGCGATGGCGACCTGGAGTACAACCGCTACCAGGTGGGTCTCACGGCGCGGGCCAACGCGGGGCGAGCGCTGTTCACGCTTGTGGGGGATGCCGGCCTCGTGACGGGGGTCAACATGCCCGCCCAGCAACTCTTCCTGCTCGGCGGGCTGGGGTCGCTGCCAGGGTATGAGTACGACCAGTTCGCGGGCGACAAGGCGTGGCTGGCCCGGGCACTCGTGTCGATCCCACTCCCCTTCCTCGACAACCCGATCCCGGTGGGATCGGGACTCAGCCTGCCACCGGTCAATCCCTCGGTCTCCTTCCGCTTCTACGCCGGCCAGGCAGAAGCGGACGATCCGCCGGGTCTCGCCGCCATCGACCGGCTGGGGACTCGCCCGGCCGCGGACGGTTCACCGGTACCGTACGCCGTGCCCAGCAACGGGCCGCGGGCCACGGTGGAATTCCGCCTCACGCTCTTCGGCAGCCTGCTCGGCTTCGGCGTGGCCCGTCCTCTCGAGCCCGGAGCGACCTGGAAATTCCAGTTTGCGCTGGCGCAGGTTTTCTAGCATTCTCGCTGGACCCATGCCCTCATCCAACGGATCCGCCGCCGAACTGCGCCAGGCAGTGCTCGAGACGCTTCCCGCCGATCGCCGCGACACGCCGGCGGCCCGCCATCTGACCGTTCGGATTTCGGCGCTCGCCAAGGCGGACGCGACGGGCGACCGGCAGGACGCCTGGGTCGCGCTGATGGCCTGGGTGCGCGGCGAGGCCGCCACCGCCGAGCGCCTGCGCATGCTGGTCGCCCTGCTGGACCAATCGGAGCCGGTCCGCCAGGCGGTCATCGATTCGCTCGCGAAGGTCCTGGCCGAAACGGACGGGACCGGCCTGTTCAGCGACGCCGGAATTCCCGCCGAGCGGGGCTTCTTCGCCGAGCTCTCGGAGCGGATCATGGGGCACCTGCTCCCCGCTCCGCACAACCACCAGGATCTGGCGCAGTTCCTCGGCAAGGTTTTCCCGCACCCGACATCCGAGCACGGGATGAAAGGGGTGCCTCCCGAACTGTTCCATCGCATCGTCGCGGTGCTGGCGCCGGCGGACCGATCGGAGGTATGGGCGCCCGTGCGGGAAGCATTCGCCGACGGCTTCCGGCTCCTCTCGGTGCGGGTCGCAGGCCAGGGGCTGGAGCGTCCGCTCCGCCAGCGCAGCAGCCCGGGGCCCGTGCCGGATTCGCCATTCGTTGGACAGCTGCACTCCTCTGCCCGGCTGCTGGATGCCTGGATCGCGGGAGAACCAACGGACGACGCCGCCCGGGCCTGGCGCAACGATGCCAGGCGCTGCCGCGCCGAGATGGCCCGGATCCGGCGCCGTCTCGAAGAAGACGGTGTGAATGTCGACATCGTCTACAGTCTCGAGATCCTGGATCGCGCGCTCACGCGCATGGCCCTGATGGTCGAGATCGTCAATGAGCCACCCGGGTTCCGGCGGTCGACGGCCATTCACCGGATGCTGATCCGGCTGGCGGACTATTCCCTGCAGGACCGCAGCGTGCGGGCGCTGTTCGGCTGGAACCTGAACCTGCTGTACAAGAAGATCGTCGATCGCTCGGGCGCCACCGGCGAGCACTACATCGCCTACACCAGGAAGGAATACCGCCACATCTGGCTCGCGGCGGCGGGGGGCGGACTGCTCACTGCCGGCACGGCGGCGCTGAAGGTCGTCGTCCACGAGTTCAATCTCCCGCCACTTCCGGAATCGCTGCTCTTCGGCCTCAACTATGCCGTGAGCTTCCTCCTGCTCGGCGCTTTCGGACTGGTGCTGGCCACCAAGCAGCCGGCCATGACGGCGGCCACACTGGCCAACCTGCTGCGCGAAGGGAGGAAGGACCGGATCGACGACCTGGTCGAGTTCACCACCCGGATCGCGCACAGCCAGCTGGCGGCGGCTACCAGCAATGTCATCGTGGTTTCGCTTGGTGCGTGGGGGATCGATGCGCTGTGGGAACTGATCGCTCAGCATCCCTTTGTGGAGCCTGAGGAGGCGGCTCACCTGATCCAGACGCTCAGTCCGGTCAACAGCGGCACCGTCTTCTACGCGGCGCTGACCGGGCTGGTCCTCTGGCTCTCGAGTGTCGCGGGTGGGTGGTTCGACAACTGGTCGGTGTACCACCGCCTGCCGCAGGCAGTGGCCGAGCACCCGCTCGGCAAGTGGCTGGGATGGGATCGGCTGCGTCGCTGGTCGGAGGGACTGCGGCACCATGCGGGGGGATGGGCCACCAGCATTTCGCTCGGCTTCATGCTCGGCATCGTCCCCGCGATTGGCAGGTTCACGGGATTGCCGCTCGACGTCCGGCACGTCACGCTGTCGACAGGGATGCTGGCGCTGGCTTCGGCCTCGCTGGGCCAGCGGATGGTCGAGCGCGGGCTGCTGCGCGGCCTGGCCGGCATCGCCACGATGTTCGTGCTGAACCTGGGAGTGAGCTTTGCCCTGTCGCTCTACACCGCGATGCGGGCCTACGGCGTCGGCGGGGAGGATCTGAAGGAGTACACCACGCGGCTGCTCCGCCGGTTCAAGGACCACCCGCTCGATTTCATTCGCGGCCCGAAGACCGACATGGAGCCGCCCTCCGGGGACGAAGGGGAGCCCAGCACCGCGGAAATGAGTGCGGAGTGACGCCCGGCCTGAGGGCTACAGGCTCCAGCCGCTCCGGTAGTTGGGCCGGAGCCATTCGGTCGGGATGCCGGCGCTCGTGATCTCGCCGGTCGACGGATTCACGTCGATCGACTTTCCCGCCCGCACCGCCAGCACGCCGAGCAGGACCATTTCCGTCAGCGGGCCTGCATGGCCCGAGAAATTCGAATTGGGCGCCGGGCCGCCTTTGATGGCGGCGATCCATTCGGCGTAGTGCCCCGCTGAACGGGGATACTTCTGGGCCGGCGGATTGGCCTTGAGTTCCTGGTCTTTCGCCGGATCGACGAGCCGGGGGTTTTCGCCGTAGATCCCGGCCAGCAGCGCGCCCGAATCTCCCACCCACATCTGGCCTCCGATGTCTTCCACCGGCCACGGCACTGTCTCCTCGAGCGCCGCGGGGCGCGGGGGCCACAGGCCGCCATCCCGCCACACCACCTTCACCTCCGGCCGGTTGTCTCTGGCCGGGAAGGAGTATGTCACCCGCGAGGACTTGGGCGCCGTCTCGTCGTGGCGCTCGGTGGTTTCCGCCTCGATGCGCGTCGGGTAGCGGAGGCCGAGCCCCCAGAAGGCGGCGTCCATGCCGTGGCAGGCCATGTCGCCAAGAGCACCGGTGCCGAAATCCCACCAACCGCGCCAGCTGAAGGGGGCGTAGTCGGGCGCGTAGGGGCGCTCGGGCGCGGGGCCGAGCCAGAGATTCCAGTCGAGAGTAGGCGGGACATTGTAGGCCTGGGTGGGCCGGTCGATGCCCTGGGCCCAGATCGGCCGGTTGGTCCAGTAGTGGACTTCGCGTACGGTACCGATGGCGCCGGCCTCGACCCATTCGCGGATCTGCCGGGTGCCTTCGTTGGCGTGCCCCTGGTTGCCCATCTGGGTGGGCAGTCGGCGCCGGGAAGATTCGGCGGCGAGGATGCGTACCTCGCCGATGGTGCGGGCCAGCGGTTTCTGGCAGAACACCGGTTTGTTGAGCCGGATGGCCGTCATGGCGGCCGCGGCGTGCGAGTGATCCGGGGTGGACACCGTGACGGCGTCGATGTTCTTGCCGTCCTTGTCCAGCATTTCACGGTAGTCTTTCCACTTCTTCGCCTTCGGATAGTGCAGGAAGGCATCCTCGGCGCTGTGCCAGTCCACGTCGCACAGGGCGTAGATGTTCTCCGAGTTCACCCCGTCGATATCGCTCCGGCCTTTGCCGCCGCAGCCGATGGCCGCGATGTTGAGCTTGTCACTCGGGGCGATGAACCCGCGTCCGCCCAGCACGTGCCGGGGGACGATGGAAAAGGCCAGGCCGGCCTGGGCCACGTCGCTCACGAAATTGCGGCGTGATATCCGCTTGCCCATGATTTCCCTCTCAGTTCTGATATTCGAAAAGCCTACCGCGGAATTACGCGGAAAACAGCGCGGATCGCTCCGTATTCATCCGACCATCACCCGGATCAGGCGAGATCACACTTTCAGGCAAAACACAATTCCTCTTCCGCGTACTTCCTCGCAGTGTTCCGCGTTCATCCGCGGCTTGCCGTGATCGCAGCGGCCGGCGGCTTGAAGATGACGGCGAAGAGGATCAGCACCGCGAAGGCGCCGGCGGCGGGCACCAGCCAGATGGTGGGCCAGTCGTGGATGACCTGGAGGCACCCCGAGGCATCGGTGCAGGACGGGTTCGGGGTCGTCCAGTGATCGATGACCTTGCCCGAGACGAACGCGCCGATGAAATAGCCCACGCCGTTGGTGACGAAATTGATGAACCCCTGCGCGGCCGCCCGGATCCGTACCCCCGCCTGCTCGTCGGTGTAGATCTGCCCCGCGACGAAGAAGAAGTCGTAGCACACGCCGTGGAGCAGGATCCCGATGAAGATGAGCCACATCCCGGCGGCGGCGTTGCCCTGGCTGAAGGCCGCGTAGCGGAGGGCCCACGCCAGCATGCCCAGCAGCATGATCGGCCGGATGCCGAAGCGGCGCAGCGCGAACGGCAGCAGGAGCATGAAGCCGATCTCCGACATCTGGCCGAAGGTCTGGATGAAAGCCGGCTGCGGCGCGCCGATTTCGTTGAGGAAGAGATTGGTGAAGGTGTAGTAGAACTGGAGCGGGATGCAGAGCAGAAAGGACCCCAGCACGAAGATCAGGAACGAGCGGTCCTTGAGCATGGCCAGGGCATCGAGGCCAAGGGCGTCCCGGACGCTGAACGGCGCGCCCGCCGCCCTGGGCGGCGTATGCGGCAGGACCAGGGAAAAGACGGCCATCACGACCGACGCAATGGCGCCGATCCGCATCGGCAGCGCCTGCGCATCCGCCTTGAACACGGACCCGACCAGGTAGCCCGCCACGATCCAGCCGATGGTGCCGAGCACCCGGATCAGCGGGAATTCGCGGGCCGGATCCTTCACGTGGTGGAATGAGACGCTATTGGTGAGCGACAGCGTCGGCATGTAGCAGAGCGCGTAGCCGATCAGCACCGGGTAGAAGGTGCCGAACGTCGTGAGCGTCGAGGCATACCAGAGCAGGCCGCCGCCGATCAGGTGCAGCAGGGCCAGCAGCCGCTCCGAGGCAAAGAACCGGTCGGCCACCATCCCGACGAAGAAGGGCGAGACCAGCGCGGCGATGGCGGTGGCGCCGTAGGCGAGCCCGACCTCCGAACCGGTGAAGTGCAGCGTCCGCCCCAGGTAGGTGCCCATCGTCACGAACCACGAGCCCCAGATGAAGTACTGCAGGAACATCATGGCGGAGAGCTTGGTACGGATCATGGCAGCACCTTGATCCGGATGGAGCGGTACGCCACCCGGTCGCCGTGGTCCTGCAGCGCGATGAACCCGGATGCCGCCCGTCCGTACCCCGGCCACTGCTTGAACTTGCTGGCGTTCATCCGGCTCTCCCAGTCGGGGCTGCCGAGTTCGTACTCGACCACCTTGGTGCCGTTAAGCCAGTGCTCGACGTGGTGGCCCTGCACCACGATCCGGACCTGGTTCCACTCTCCCGCCGGGTGCTCGATGCCCGCGGGGGAGGGGTAAAGTCCGTAGCAGCTGCCGGCCGATGTGAGCCGGCTCTTCCCGTCGGGGTGGCCGGCATCGTCGAGGACCTGCATTTCAGGTCCCGTCTCGTAGGTCTGCTCGGCCGCCTCGGTGACGCGATACATGATGCCGCTGTTCCCCTTGGCCGAGATCTTCCACTCCAGCCGGAGCTCGAAATTGGCGTACTGGTCGCGGGTGATGATGTCACCCGATTCGGCGACCCGGGTGAGCTCGCCGTCGAGCACCTGCCAGCCTGAGGGCATTGTGTCCCGCCGGAAGCCGCGCCAGCCGGCCGTCGTCTTGCCGTCGAACAGGAGATGAAATCCCTGCTGCTTTTCCTCGGCGGTCAGGGTGTTGGGTGGTGTGGTCTGGTGGGGACTCGCAGCCGGCCAGACCCCTCCGAGGAGGGTGGCGAGCAGGAGGCTCATTCCGCGAGCGGACATGGACCTTCCGGAGAGAGTGGTGGAGTCAGACGGTGGAGAGAGGGACCGGCGTACGAAAGTAAGGCGCCGCAAATGGACCCGCCAGTAGTTTGCCACCCGGAACGGAGAGTCCCGGGACCGCTATTGTTCTCCGATGCCTGAACTGCCGGATATCGAGGCGTACCTCGCCGCGTTGCAGCCGAGGGTGGTCCACCGCCCGCTGTTGTCGGCCACCCTGGGCAGCCCGTTCCTGCTCCGGACGGTGGAGCCTCCGCTCTCGGCGCTGCACACACGGGAAGTCCAGGCCGTGCGCCGGATCGGGAAGCGCATCGTCTTCGATTTTCCCGGCGAACTTCACCTGGTGCTCCACCTGATGATCGCCGGGCGGCTGCACTGGAAGGACAAGGGGCCGGCCAAAGGCGGCAAGAAGGCGCTCCTCGTGCTCGCGTTTCCGAACGGGGTGCTCTCGCTTACGGAGGCCGGCACCATGCGCCGGGCTTCGCTCCACCTGGTCCGCGGTGCGGCGGCGCTGGCCCAGTTCGACCGGGGCGGTCTCGAAGTGCTCGACACCTCGCTGGACGCCTTTGCGTCGCGGGTCCGAAGCGAAAACCACACCCTCAAGCGCACCTTGACCGATCCCCGCCTGCTCAGCGGGATCGGCAATGCCTACTCGGACGAAATCCTGCATCGCGCCAGGCTGTCGCCGATGCTGCTCACGGCCAGGATCGCCGACGAAGAGATGCGCCGGCTGCATCGCGCCACGGTCGAAGTCCTGGTGGAATGGCGTGACCGCCTGGTGGCGGAGGCCAGGCTGGCCTTTCCGGAACAGGTGACGGCCTTTCGTCCCGAGATGGCCGTCCATGGCCGCTACGGGCTTCCCTGTCCGGTCTGCCGCGCGCCGGTCCAGCGCATCCGCTACGCCAGCAACGAGACCAACTATTGCGCCACCTGCCAGACGGGAGGGCGGCTACTCGCCGATCGCTCCCTGTCGCGACTCCTGAAAGAGGACTGGCCCCGGAGCCTCGAGGAACTGGACGAGCTCACGATCAGAACCAGATCAGGGAGTTGAGATCTCGGTCGAATTCAGAGCAACAACTTCAACCCACCTCGTCCGCCTTGTCCGCCCTGTACGTCTCGCCCGCCTCGTCCGCCTGCCCCCCTGCCCCTCGGCCCTCCTGCCCCTCCTCTTGCCTTCCGGCCTCCCCGGCCCCACCGTCTAGCCATGGATGAGCCCCCGGATGCCGCCCCAGCACTGACCACCGCGGAACTGCTCGCAACGGCCCGGCCCAAACGGGACCAGATCGACGTCTTCGGCCTGACGCACACCGGCCTGGTGCGCAAGGAAAACCAGGACCAGTTCCTCATCGCCACGGTTCACAAGGCGATGCAGGTGCACCAGACCAGCCTCCCCCAACCTGAACTGGGCAACCTGCTCAGCCCCTCGCGCGGCTGGCTCATGCTCGTGGCCGATGGCGTGGGGGGAGTTCCGGGCGGGCGTCAGGCCAGCGGCACGGCGCTGCGCGCCATCGTCGAGTACGTCACCCACGCGATGGCGCTGTACACCGACTTCAGCGCCGAAGCGGAAACGGCCTTCCTCGAAGACCTCCGCCGCTCGGTCGAGCGCAGTCACGAGGTCGTGCGCCAGGCCGGCGAGGCGGAAGGCTTTGCCAGCGGCATGGCCACCACGCTCACGATGGTGGCGGCGCGCTGGCCCCGGGTCTACCTGCTCCATGTGGGAGACAGCCGCTGCTACCGGCGCCGGGACGGGGTGCTCGAACTGCTGACGCGCGACCAGACCCTGGCGCAGGCGCTGGTCGATGCGGGCGCCCTGCCCCCGGAGGCCAAGGAGGAGTCGGGATTGCGCCACGTGCTCTGGAGCGCCGTGGGAGGCTCGGAGGCGCGGATCGAGGCCCAGGCCGGGGACCTGCGCCTGGGCGACGACATGGTGCTCTGCAGCGA
>DATEHG010000116.1:0-5530 GCA_035279705.1 Gemmatimonadales bacterium | reverse complement strand
GAGCTCCTCCTGCCGCTGGGCGATCGCCGGGCCGAGGAAATCCTGGCCGAGTGTTGCCGGCTGGGTGTCACCGTGGTGGGGAGCACGGTCGAACCCGTGGCGGAGGGAGGTTGACGACCGGCGCCGAAAACCTCTAGGTTTGGCCTCTCTCGAACGCCCGCCGCTGGTGGAGGCCTCTCCCGTGCTGCAGAACTCACCCATCACGACCAGTCTCCAGGGCTTCAGCCGGATCTTCAAGCTCGACGCCGAAGAGATGGTCCGCCGGCTCGTCGAGGTCGGTGTCATCCTCCTGCTGGCCTGGCTCGCCCTGCTGGCCATAGGGGTCGTCGCCCGCCGCATTGTCGCACACGCCGATGACGGCGACGACTCCACCCTCACCGAAGCCGAGCAGCGGGGCGCCACCATCGCGCAGCTGGTGCGTGGGGTAGGAAGGGTCGCGGTTTATTCGGTCACCTTCCTGCTCGTCCTCAATGTCTTCGTCAACATCGGACCTCTCCTGGCCGGCGCCGGCATACTCGGCCTCGCCTTTTCCTTCGGCGCCCAGAGCCTGGTCAAGGATGTGATCGCGGGCTTCTTCATCCTGGTGGAAAACCAGTTCGCGGTGGGAGACGTGATCGAGATCAGCGGCAAGTCGGGGAGCGTGGAGCGGATGACGCTCAGGGTCACCGTTCTCCGCGACGGCGAGGGCACCATGCACGTGGTCCCCAACAGCGCCATCACCACCGTCAGCAACAAGACCCGCCTCTGGTCCCGGGCCGTGGTCGACATCGGCGTCTCCTATGAAGAGGACGTCGATCGGGTGATCGATATTCTCCGCTCCGAGGCCACGACATTCGCGGCCGAGCCGAATTGGAAACCTCGCCTCGATGGCGAGCCTGAGGTCCTCGGCGTCGAACATCTCGGCGACCGCGCCGTCGTGATCCGGTCCCAGGTTCGCACCCACGCCGGTGCCCAGTGGGAGGTGGCCCGCGAACTCCGCCGCCGCTTCAAGAGCCGCCTCGTGGCGGAGGGCCTCGAGAACCCGGTGATCCAGCGGATCGTGGAGGTCCGGCCGCCGCGGGAAGCCGCTTCATGACCCTCCGCCTGTTCAATACCCTTACCCGGCAGGTGGAGGACTTCACCCCGATTCATCCGGGGAAGGTCTCGCTCTATACCTGCGGCCCCACCGTCTGGAACTACGCGCACATTGGAAACTTCCGGACTTTCCTGTTCGAGGATCTGCTCCGGCGCTGGCTCAGGTACGGCCTCGGATATGAGCTGTACCACGTGATGAACCTGACCGACGTGGACGACCGGATCATCAACGAGTCGGGCAAGGCCGGGAAGACGATCCGGGACTTCGTCGACCCGTACGTGCAGGCCTTTTTCGAAGACCGGGACTGGCTCCGGATCGAGCCCGCCGAGGCCTACCCGCGTGCCACCGAATTCGTGCAGCCGATGATCGGGCTGGTGGAGCGGCTGCTCGCCAACGGGACCGCATATAAAGGAGAGGACGGCTCGGTCTATTTCTCGATCGCCCGGTTTCCGGCCTACGGCCGGCTGTCCCGGCTCGACAGGCGGGAGCTCAAGACGGGAGCCAGCGAGCGGGTCAGCGCGGACGACTATGCCAAGGAAGACGCCCGGGACTGGGTGCTCTGGAAAGCGGTCCGCCCCGAGGACGAGAAGGTGGGCGCGGCCTGGGATGCCCCGTTCGGCCGCGGCCGCCCCGGCTGGCACCTCGAATGCTCGGCGATGGCGCTCGACCTGATCGGCAAGGCCGGATACGGCGATGAACTCGACATCCACGCCGGCGGGGTAGACCTGATCTTTCCGCACCACGAAGACGAGATCGCGCAGAGCTGCGCCTTCACCGGCAAGAGCGACTTCGCCCGCGTCTGGCTGCACGGCGAGTTCCTCAACGTCCGCGGCACCAAGATGTCCAAGCGGTTCGGCAACATCACGACGCCGCGGGACCTGCGGCAGGACGGCGTGGACCCGGCCGCGATCCGCTACCTGTTCTATCAGACCGGCTATGGTCAGAAGCTCGACCTCACCGACGATTCACTGGCAGCCGCAAGCAACGGCATCAGGCGCCTGGGCGAGTTCTATGGCCGGCTCAGGCAGTACGCGCAGGAAGTGAAGGAACTGGCCGGCCCGCTGGCCGACGCGGCGGAGGCGTTCAAGGTCCGTTTCACCGAGGCCATGAACGACAATCTCAACTCGCCCGGTGCACTGGCGGCGCTGTTCGATCTCATCAAGCTCGGCAACCGGGAAATGGACGCCCGCAAGGGCGGAGCCGGCAGGTTGCTCGAAACTCTGGGCTGGTCAGATCGCATTCTCGGCATCCTCCCGGTCGCCGGTCAGGTGCTGGTGGTGCGGACGGCCGGCGCCGAGATCTCGGCCGAGGCGGGCGAAGCCCTCGCCGAAACGCCGCCATCTGGAACCGACGCACAGGAGAAATGGGCCACCCGCTGGGCGCTTGCTCGGCAGGAAGCCAAGCGCGCCAGGAACTACAAGGAAGCGGACCGGATCCGCGATCTGCTCAAGTCCGCGGGGTGGGAAATCCGGGACAAGGCGGATGGCCCTGAAGTCCGCCGTCTCTAGACTCGCGACTCGCGACTCTCCCCAGTTGCGCCCTCCAAGGCGGCCGGTACCTTAGCCGAAGCGAGACTCCTCGCCGGATACCGACCCGCCCTCGCGCCACCGGTCGTCCCCGTGACAATCGAGACCACACCCAGCACCGCCGCTGAAGAAGCCGCGACCCGCTCCGGGGCCATTCCCCTGGCGCGCGCCGCGACGCCCGGAGAAGGCTTCGATGCGCCGGCGCTGCTGGCGTTCGCGCTGGGCCTCTGCGTCTGCTTCCTCGCCAGCTACGCGAGTCGGCTGCCCAGTCAGGCGGTCGTGGTGGTCTGGCTTCCGGTCGGCTGGTCGCTGGGCGGCTTCCTGCTGATCGACCGGCGTGATTGGGGCAAGCTCATCCCCATTCTCTTCGTGGTCGACCTGGCCATCACGCTTGGCGTGGAACAGCAGCACTACGCCTGGTACTGGGGTGTCGGGTACACGCTCCTCAACATCGCCGAACCGCTGCTCATCGCACTCGCGCTCCGGCATTACTTCGGTACGGCGCTCGACACCTTCACCCCCGCGGCCTTCTCCCGGTTCGCGCTCATCGCCGCGATCGGGGCCCCTGCGCTCGCCGCCCTCGTCGGGGCGGGGATGGTCGTGTACATCGAGCCGCACCGGACGTTCAGCGGCGAATGGCAGCGCTGGTGGATCGGTGACGGACTCGGCGTCCTGCTCATCACCCCGCTGCTGCTGGCGTGGGCCGGGGAATCGAGGCGGCGGCCGGTGGTCTCCCCGGGCCGGCGCACCGAGGCCATCGTCATGTTCACCCTGCTCATCATCGTGGGTCAGCTGGCGCTGGGCCGGCCCCCGACGCCGGTGATGACGGTGCTCGACGTGCCGCACATCGTTGTCCCCTTCCTGACCTGGGCCGCCGTCCGGTTCGGCCGGCGCCTGTTCACCCTGGCGCTGGCCGTGGTGAGCGCCCAGCTGGTCACCGAAATCATCCTCGGCGGCGGGCCCTTCAACGGTCCGGGCCGCTCGCCGCACGACGTGATCCTTTCCAGCCAGATGTTTCTGGCCATCACCGCGGGGTCAACGCTCTTCCTCTCTTCTTATGTCATCACCCACCGGCGGCTCGATCTCATCCGGCAGCGCTTCGAGCAGTTTGCCGGCCTGCTCACGGATGTGCTCTGGATCTACAGCCGGCGGAGCGGCCGCTTCCTCTATCTGAGTCCGGCCTACGAGCGGGTGACTGGCCAGCCGCTGGCCCGGGGAATCGCCGATCCCGAGGCGTGGCTGGCCGCCGTGCATGAGGAGGATCGGGAGCGGGTTACCGCCGTCTGGGCCCGGCGCAACAACGCGGAGGCCTCGTCGGCCGCCGACCTGGAATTCCGGCTGCGAGATCCTCAAGGGCGGGTGCGCTGGATCTGGGCTCGCTGGACCGAGGAGAGCGATCCCCGCACCGGCGAACGGGTCCTGGTCGGCAGCGATCGCGACATGACGGCCGAACGCGAACTGGAGCATCAGCAGCGGGGCCTGGAAGAGGAGCTGCATGCCGCCAAGCGGTTTGAGGCGATCGGCATGGTGAGCGCGGGGGTCGCCCACGATCTGAAAAACGTGGTGCAGCTGGTCATCTCCCACGCCGACCTCCTGTCGCTCAGCGCCACCCCCGAGTCCGAAGAAGGGCAGAGTGCCAAGGACCTGTCCGAGGCTGCCGGCCGGGTCGGCCGCCTGGCGCGCTCGCTGCTGAGTTTCGGCGGTGGTCAGGCAGACTCGGGTCCGGCGGATCTGGGGGCGGCCGTCGCGGAAGGTGCCGAGTTGGTCCGGAGGATGCTGCCGGGGCAAATACGATTCGATCTGCAACAAGCTCCAGACCCAATCTGGGTGGGCCTCGCGGCGGGTGAAATCCACCAGATCCTGCTCAATCTCGTTCTCAATGCACGAGATGCGATCGGTGGAGAGGGTCGCATCTCGGTCCTGGTCGAGAACGCCGGTCCGATGGCCCGGCTTACGGTCACGGACAGCGGCAGCGGGGTCTCGGCCGAAGTCCGGGACCGCCTGTTCGTGCCATTCGTGACCACCAAGCCCGAAAAGGGGACCGGACTGGGGCTGGCCACCGTCAATCGACTGGCCCAGAAGGGGGGTGGCCGGGTACTTTTAAGTCCGAATGCCGGGCAGGGGAGCCAGTTCATCGTCGAACTCCTCCAGGTGCCCCAGGGGTCCCGGCATCCCCCCGGTTGACCAGAGCTAACTCTCCGGTTATCATAACGTTCTGCCAATTTTTGCTACCCGCTGACGTAGCTCAACTGGCAGAGCACCGGTTTTGTAAACCGGCGGTTGAGGGTTCGATTCCCTCCGTCAGCTCTGCGTTGGGCGGCTCGGCGGGAAGTGCACGTGTGTTGTGGGGTGTCGTGTCGTACCGGGTGGGATGGCCGAGTGGCTAATGGCAGCAGACTGTAAATCTGCCGGGCTTCGCCCTACGAAGGTTCGAATCCTTCTCCCACCACTCGGGTGCAGGATGCAGATGCGGGTGTAGCTCAGTTGGTAGAGCATCAGCCTTCCAAGCTGAGGGTCGCGGGTTCGAATCCCGTCGCCCGCTTGCCCGGACCGATCGGGCAGTCCCGCACAGCGGTCGGGACATCGGGAATGGTGGCAGCGCTGCGGTTGCTGGCGTAGCTCAGTTGGTAGAGCACATCCTTGGTAAGGATGAGGTCACCGGTTCAATCCCGGTCGCCAGCTCTGGGAGTCGGGAGACAAGAGACAAGAGACAAGAGTCCGATGGTTCTGGCTCCTGTCGCGCGACTCGCGACTCGCGACTGAACGCACAACGATTTCAGACCGGATTACGAGGCAACCATGGCCAAGGCAAAGTTCGACCGGACCAAGCCGCACGTGAACGTGGGCACCATCGGCCACGTGGACCACGGCAAGACGACGACGACGGCGGCGCTGACGAAGGTGTCGGCGGACAAGGGGATGGCGTCGT
>DATEHG010000115.1:0-3121 GCA_035279705.1 Gemmatimonadales bacterium | reverse complement strand
GGGGCCGACGGGAGCGGGGCAGCGGGGCGGGGGGGCAGGAACGGCCAGGGACCGGTGAGCAGTCGGCATGACTGCTCGGTAGGCTGTGAGCGGGCCTCTGGCCAGAGGATCGCTGGCCAGGATAGAGACCCCGGGGACAGGAGACCGGGGACCATTTTGATTCGGAGACCGCGTTGATCCGTACTTCCGGCAGGCTTCGAAGCTGCGCTCTCGTCGCGGGACTCTTCCTCTCGGCCTGGGGCGGCGCAATATCCGCCCAAACTATCCCCGCCTTGCCGGATACCTCCGGCTTTGGTGTCCACGTCCTGGCCCTGGCGCGGGATGACTTCGGGAATCTCTGGGCCGGTACCTATGGGCGGGGGATCTACCGGCTCCGGGCAGGCTCGAAAGTCTGGGAAAACATCCACCACGACAGCACGAGCACGTCGCTCAGCTGGGACTTCGTCCACGCCATCGCGTTCGGCCCGCGGGGTGAGGTATGGGTGGGGACGGTGGGGAACGGCTGGGGGCTTTCGACGGATGGCGGCGCGACCTGGAAGAACTGGACGCTCGCCGAGCTGGGACCGGAGTGGCAGTACGTGGCACCCAACGGCATCCAGGTGCGGGTGGACACCACCTTCGTCGCCACCGCCGACGGCATCCTCTATACCAACGATGATGGCGCGCACTGGACCGCGCTGATCGACACCGTGGGCCCGGCGGCCCGGGGGCCGGCCGACACCGCTTATGCCGTGCTCAACAGCGAATACGTCCGGCGTTTCGGCCTCGATCGTCGTGGGCTGATCATCTCGACGCCGAAGGGGAACCAGCGGCTGGTGCTCACCTCGGACGGCTGGCTCGCCGCCGGAATTCCGACGGCGGCGTTCTCCCCGCTCAACCGGGTGGTGATCAACGGCGTGGCGTTCAAGGGCACCCCGTGCGGCATCCGCCCCGCGACCGACACGCTGCCCTGCTTCAACCGCGCCGCCCTGGTGGCCGACTCCGGCAAGCCGCCGCTCACCGACTGGTTCCGCCGTCCCATCGACCGGTCCGACAACAGCTACATCGATCAGACCTACCGGTACGGTTCCACCATGGGCGGCAACTTCCAGCAGCACCAGGGCGTGGAGTTCAACAACGCCGACGGTACCCCGGTCCACGCCATCGGTCCCGGCGAGGTGGTCTATGCCGGCCCCGCCGAGCAGGGCGCGCTCACGGTGGCCATCCGGATGGATTCGGTGCTGACGGCACCCACTCAGCGCTACTTCCTCTATTCCGTCTACTACCACAACAGTTCGCTGCTGGTGAAGGTGGGAGACCGGGTCACGACCGGGCAGGTCATTTCCCGGGTCGGCAACACCGGTCGGGCCACCAACGACCATCTGCATCTCGAGGTCCACGCGTCCCCGGTGCAGGACGTGGCCCAGATCGTGGACTCGCTGCAGCGCTTCCCGATCTATACCACGAATCCCGAGCTCTGGATCGATCCGGTTCCCGGCACCGGCACGCTGGCGGGCCGGGTGATCGACGCGCAGGGCAATCCGGTGCCGCAGGCCAGGATCTACGGGCTGCTCAAGCCGGAGCCGGCCGAGACGCCGTTCTCGTACATCGAGACGTATGGCGACAAGGCGCACAGTCACCCGCTCTACAACGAGAACTTCGCCACGACCGACATCCCGCCCGGGACCTACACGCTCGCGGTATCGATCGGCGGGAAGAAGGTGTTCCGCAAGGTCGCCATCGAGGCGGGGCTGGTCACCTGGGTCGAATTCAAGCCGTGAAACCGAAGTCGAGAGTCGAGAGTCGAGAGACGAGGGTCAGATCGTCGTAGCCGCGGACACCATGGCCGGAACGCGCCCAGATGTAGCTCTCGACCCTTGTCCCTTGACCCTCGACTCGATGTTCATCGAACTCACCGACCACCTCCGCTGCCCGGCCGACCACGACGAGGCCTTCCTGGTGCTGATCCCGAACGAGCTGCGGGATCGCCAGGTCGTCAGCGGTCACCTGGGCTGTCCGGTCTGCGAGCGCTCGTATCCGATCGAAAACGGGGTGGCCATCTTCGGCCGCATGGGGCCCGAGGCGACGGCTCCCGCTGCCGATGCCGTTACCGCCGACGCCCTCCATGCCTTCCTCGGACTCGAGGGCCCCGGCGGGTATGTCCTGCTGGTGGGTGACGCGGGCCGGCACGCCGAGGCGCTCTCCTCACTCCTCCCCGGCGTCCACCTGGTCTGCCTCAACTCCCCGGAGGGCCTCGCGGACTCGCTCGTCCTGAGCCGCCTGGTCGCCCCCTCGATTCCGCTCAAGGCCCGGTCCGTCCGGGGGGTCATCCTCGGCGGCGATGCCCGCCAGACGGGATGGCAGTCGGAGGCGGCCAGGGTCGTCCTGCCCGGCCTCAGGGTTGTCGGTCAGGGGGAGCTCAAACCGGGGGTAGGGCTGGAACTGCTGGCCAGCGGGGGAGGGTGGTGGGTGGCCAGAGCTGTAAAGCCTTAAGCCATAAGCCTTAAGCCGATTCCTGAGCAGCTTTGCTCATGGCTTACGGCCTATGGCTTATGGCTCAAACTCCCCCTTGCGTAAAAGGGGCCTCCCCGGGTATCATTCGCCCCAGTTAGGAAGCATAGCCGAAAGGCCCCGGGGATTCGCAGCGGACCGGGTGATCAAACCGCCAAGATGCTTCTCCCGGCCACGCTCTGCATGGCCGGGCGTTGTGTTTTCAGGGGGTACGTAGCGAACAACAACACCGCGGATGAACGCGGGAAAAAGCGCAGAGGCACGCGGAAAGGCGTTGTGGCGTGGGATCGTACCTGGGTTGGAGTGGTTCAAACAAGAATTTCTAATCTCGATGGGGCGAGACCAAGCTGGCGGTCGAGCCGGGCAAATCCGTTGGTTTCCGCGTTCTTCGGCGGCTGGTTGTTGCAGGTCCGCGCGTGATCAGGGCGCGAAGTCGACCTGCACCTGGTACCCGTCCGCGGCAAACAGCCCCGCCAGCACCTTCCTGGCTCCTTCCTCCGCGTGACTCAGCACGCCGAGGTCGCCGGCCGTCGCCGCCAGCCGCTGCCGTGCCAGCAGGTAGATGGTATCCCGGTCTTCCGGGTGGAACGGGTTCCACAGCCCCCGGCTCTCGTCGTAGGTCTTCATCTCC
>DATEHG010000114.1:0-9977 GCA_035279705.1 Gemmatimonadales bacterium | reverse complement strand
AGGCTGGCGAGGAGCCCGGCCATCAGCACGATCGACACGACGTTGCTCGACAGGCCGAGCACCGACCAGGTGAGATCGCCGGGGCGCCACGACACGTCGCGCTTGGCGCGGGCCAGGCGGTCGTGCCAGTCGGAGTTGTCGAAGTGGCCGATGTCAACACGCGAGGCCTGCGCGAGCAGCCGGCGCTCGGCTTCGAGCTGCACGCGCCGGACGAACAGGTTGCGGCCGTACCCCATGTAGGCGCCGGCCGACCGCTGGATCGTGGCGGTGAGCCAGAGCCCGATCACCACGGGGAGGAAATCGGTGAACACGAGCGGGTGGGCCCGCGCCGAGGCGATCTGATTGACGAGCCTAGCGCCGAGGTAGACGGCAATGGGCGACATGGTGGCGCCGGCCATGCCCATGACCGAGTAGAGCACCAGCGATTTCGGGTCGGCGGTCCAGGCCAGCTCCAGCCCCTGGCGGAGATTGCGGCGCACCCGGCGGGCGCGGTCGCGGATGCTGGGCGCGGAGAGCGGCTTCGAGTCGGGGGAGTCGGTCATCGAGGTCAAGGTAACCTGAGGGAAAAGCTTTCCACGGACGACACGGATGAAAAGAGGATGCGCCCGTGTTTCATCCGGTCATCCTGTCCTCCAGCAGCTATTGATCACTGTGATCAACAGCTCTTGCCGGGCAAGCCCACAACAATGAAGGAGCTGGCGTGGGCTAAGGATTCCGGATATGGGTTGGAGGCATCCGTGCTCATCCGTGTCATCTGTGGAAGGCTGTGTTTCCGATCTCAGAGGTACGACAGCCAGCGGCTGCGTGACTCGGCCTTGACCCGCGCGTACCAGCGGCAGGCCGGATAGAGCAGCGCGATGGCGATCGCGAAGACCAGGTACAGCAGTGCGAGCGACCAGGTGTATCCCTCCGGGGCATCCGGCGGCATCATCGGGTGATTGGCGAAGAGCCAGGGATTCACGGCCCCTTCGCGGAGCAGCGAGACCACGCACGCCAAGGCGTGAATCAGCGGAATGTGGAGCAGGTAGAAGAAGAACGGCACCCGGCCGAAGGTCTCCAGCATCCGGGCCACCGTACCCTTGGGGTTCTCCGCCCAGGGCAGGAGCGCAATGGCGGGTCCCAGCGTCATGAGCAGGAACAGCAATGAAGCGGGGTACTTGCTGGTGTTGAGAAACCTGAAGAGCGCCGGGCGCGGGTCGCCGGGCCCCGAGTGCCAGTGCCGAGGATCGCCGTAGAGGTCGAGGCCGCGAAGCAGGACGAAGAGCACGATGGCCGTCCAGCCGATCTGCAGGCAGAGGCGCCGCCGCTCGGCAGGTTCGCACAGCATGATGGTGCCGAAGGCGTAGCCCGCCGCCATCACGCCGATCCAGGGCACGATGACGTACAGCACGGCGAAGGTCGGGCCGCCTTCCCCCAGCGGGATGAATCCCCCGAAATAGAGCAGCTGCAGCCACCACCCTCCCCCTGACTCCGCAATCGACTTCAATGTCTCGCGGGGTACCAGATCCATGAGATTGTGGCCCGCCATCACGAGCAGGCCGAACGCGGCAATGGCCGGGAGCGGCAGCCAGATGAGCCCCGCCATCAGCACCATGCACCACCCCAGCATCCAGATGACGCCGGCCAGGAGGTAGTGGGCATAGTCCAGATTGAAGGTCCAGCTGACCCGGATGACCGTGAGCTCGAGCAGCACGAGCCAGAGGCCGCGGGTCAGCAGAAAGCGGGCGAGGACGCCCCGGTCCTGCAGCTTGCGGCCAAGCAGAAAGGCGCCGGTGCCGGCGAAGAAGGCAAAGGCGGGCGCGACGAAATTGGTGATCCAGCGGGTGAAGAAGATGCCGGGCGCCGGGCCGCCGGCCGGAAGCCCCGAGTAGACCCGCACATGGTCGATGGCCATGAGCACCATGACGAGCCCGCGTACGATGTCGAGCGACTGAAGGCGAGTCCGCTGCGTCGTGTCGTTCACCGCACCGCTCCGGGATATGGCCGGAGCGACGCTACGGGATTCCGCCCGCGCCGTCAATATGGAAATTCGCGGTGATCGCTCCGGTGCAGCAGGCGGCCGGCGAGGTGCAGCGAGCGGCGGGCGGCGCTACGAAATGAGACGGTCGGTGGACTCCTTCAGCAGCTCGCGCAGTTCGCCCTGGCGGCGCCGGCTCACCGGCAGGCAGGTGCCGTCGCGCAGCACGACCTCGCTCCCGACACCCGACTGCGCCGCGCGGAACTCGCGGATCTGATCCAGCGCCACGATCGCCGAACGGTGCACCCGCACGAACCGCGCGCGGTCGAGCCGCGCCTCGAGCGAGGTCAGCGGCTCGCGCACCCGGTAGCGGCGGCCCGAGCTGTGGATGCCGGCGTAGTAGTCCTCCGCCTCGATCCAGTCGATTTCGCCGGGATCGAGCAGCAGTTCGCCGCCGTCGGTGGGCACCGCGATGCGCGGCGGTCCGGCGCGGCCCCGGCGCTCGGCGTCAGCCGGCATTTCGAGGCCGAGCAGCGCGGTGAGCCGGCGGGCGAGGTCCAGCTGATCGGCCACGCGGAGCCGCGCCTTGACCCGCCCGATCGTGGTGCGGAACCGTGCCTCGCTCACCGGCTTCACCAGATAGTCCAGCGCCTGGGCCTCGAAGGCGCGCACGGCGAATTCGTCGAAGGCGGTCACGAACACCACGTCGGGCATCCGCTCCACTCCGAAGCTGCGCACCACGCCGAAACCTTCGAGTCCCGGCATCTGGATATCGAGAAAGACCAGGTCGGGTCCGAGAGTCTGGAGCAGGCGGAGCGCCTCGCGGCCGTTGCGCGCCTCGCCGGCCACGACAAACTCCGCGTGGGACTCGAGCAGCTGGCGAATCCCGCGGCGCGCCAGCGGCTCGTCGTCGACGATCAGGACCCGGATGTCAGCCACCGGATGCCGGCCTCTGCGGCACGACCAGGCGGAACGGAATCCGGATGGTGGCGCGCGCGCCGCCCCCGGGAGTCGCGGAAAGGGCGAGACTCGCCGCCGGTCCGTAGAGTGCCGCGAGCCGTTCCCTGGTGTTGGCGAGCCCGACTCCTTCCCGCCGCTCGGCCGCGCCTTCGGCGGGGCCGGGGCCGTCGTCCGTAACCGACAGCACCAGCGCGTTGCCATCCTGCCTCGCCTCGATGCGGAGCAGGGTGGCCGCTTCCCGCGCCGCGAGCCCATGGCGCAGCGCGTTCTCCACCAGCGGCTGCAGCACGAAGTCGGGTACCGCGGCACCCAGCACCTCCTGATCCACCGCGAACTCGGGGCGGAGCCGGTCGGAGAAGCGGACCTGCTCCAGTTCGAGGATCCGGCGCAGGAAATCGAGCTCATCGGCAAGCGGGATTTCCTGCGGCCGGTCGGAACGGATGACCTGGTGGAGGACCTCGCCCAGCTGCTCCAGCATCCGGGCCGCGGTCACGGTGTCGCGGTCCCGCACCACGACCGTGATGGCGTTGAGTGCGTTGAACAGGAAGTGGGGCTGGAGCTGCATGCGCAGGGCCCCGAGCCGCGCTTCGGCGAGCTGGGTGTTGAGCCGGGCGGCCTGCGTTTCCTGCTCCCGCGCCTCGAACAGATAGGTGGCCGCGCGCTCGGCGCCGAGCACGGCGAAGTAGACCGCGACGCCGAAGGGCAGCGAGGTGAGCATCCAGCCCCACGCGCCACCGCCATACGGCGTGGCGGGGTGACCGTAGAGGAGCCGCCAGAGCAGGATGCCACCACCGGCCCAGGCGGCGCAGAGGCCGATCGAAGCGAGGAAGTGCACGAGCAACCGCAAAGGGAATCGCGGACCGGTGAGCGGATACCGCCGCCCCACCAGGAACACGATGGGGGTGATCAGCCCGTAGAGCAGCCAGTCGCCACCGTCCCACACCATGTCCTTGAGCGCGACAGGCTCACCTCCGGCATGGGCACGGATCATCGTCGTCATCGACGCCAGGAGCGCGGGGGCGAGCCAGGCTAGGGAGACGAAGAACCAGATCGGAATCCGGCGGGAATTGACTGGGCCGTTAGCCATTAGCCGTTAGCCGTTAGCAAACACATTCTCAGAATCCGGCACGTCCTGCTCCCTGCTCCCTGCTCCCTGCTCACTGCTCACCGCTCACAGAATATCGACTGAGAGAATCCAGCCCCGCCCTCACCCGCTTCTCCCAGGCCGCCTGGGGGGCGGAGGCGGTGCCGTGCGCCGTGTCCCGGTCGTACCCCTTCTGCATCGCTTCCGATGCCGACCGCAGCTGCTCGAAGGTGCGCCGCGCATCCTTCGTGTGGTGCGGGCAGATATCGTGCGCCGAGGAGAGGGCCTGGCGCAAGCGGCGGGCAAAGAGCTCGGAAATGTCGAAATGGGTGCGCTCGTGGCGCAGGGTGCCGGCGCTCGCCGTGGCGGAACCCGGGACATCCGTCCTGACCCACGACTCTTCCTTGGAAAACGTCGCCAGCACGGCGAAGCTCAACTCGCCGTCCCGGCACTGCAGCATGTAACCGATGCCGCTCGCGGTCTCGGCGGCGGTGGAGCTGGTGCTGCCGGGGCGCCCCCGGAAGTCCTGCCACTCGAGGCGCTGCGCCGCGGACCAGGGAATGGCGTGATCGTGGGCGGCATGCTTGCGGAGGCTATCCGCGAGGTCGGCGGACGATTGCGCCGCGGCCTGAGAGGCGAATACAACAAGGTGAAAGGCGAAAAGCGAAAGGCGAAGGGCTAAAGGAGAATGGCGAAAGGCGAAAAGCGAATGGCGAAAAGCGAACTGAAAACACCTGGATCGTGAACAGCGAGCCGTGAACAGGGGCTGGGAGTCGCAGGGATGATTCACTGTTCGCTTTTCTCTTTTCGCTCTTCGCTGTCAGTTCTTCCCGCTCGGCGCATGCCGGATCGCGAGGAGCAGTACAGCCGATACGGCCGCCGCGACCGCCACCGTAGCGAACAGGCGCGGATTGGACCAGTGGAGCCCGATCAGGAATCCGCCGAGGGTCGGTCCGAGGATCGCGCCGACTCTCCCGATGCCGAGCGCCCAGCCGACGCCGGTGGAGCGAAGATCGGTCGGGTAGTAGCTCGCGGCGAGGGCATTGAGCGCCGGCTGAGAGCCGATAATCCCGATTCCCGAGACCAGGACGACGAGGAAGAGCGTCGCGGTCATCAGGCCGGGCTGGCCGATCAGTGCTATGGTGACGGTCGTGATGCCATAGAGCGGCACCAGGATCCAGCGGTACCCCGCCGCCTCGATCATCGGTCCGAGCGCCAGCGCCCCGATCACTCCACCGATCTGGAGCGTGGTGCCGAGCAGCAGCGCGCGGGAGGATGACATGCCCGCATCGGTCGCGATCGTCGGCAGCCAGTTGGCCAGGAAGTAGAGATTGAACAGGTTGAGAAAATTGACCGCCCAGAGGAGCACGGTGGTCCGCGCCCGCCCTTCCCGGAGCAGATTGATGAACGACACTCCGCGGTCGGCGGTTTCAGCCGCCGCGAAAGTCGTCGCGGGCCCGAACTCGATTCCGGGATCGATCCGCGCGAGCGAACGCCCGATGCGCTCGTTCGAGCCGCCGCGCAACGCCAGGAACTGGAGCGACTCGGGGAGGAACCGGACCATGAGGGCGGCCGCGACGAGCGGAACGACGCCGCCGACGTAGAACACGGATGGCCAGCCGTAGCGGGGAATGAGTGCGGTCGAAACCAGCCCGCCCACCACGGCGCCCATGGTGAGTCCGCAGGATACGAGGATCATGAGCGTCACCCGGCGGCGCCGGGGGGCATACTCGCACGCCAGCGCCACGGCATTCGGCATGATGGCGCCGAGGCCGCAGCCGGTGAGGAAGCGCAGCCCCTTGAGCTCGTTCAGCGTGCCGGCCTGCGAGGTGGCGAGCATGGCGGCGGCGAAGAAGAGCGTGGCGCCGATCAGCACCGGCCGGCGGCCGAGGCGATCGGCCACCACGCTCAGGGCGAGTGATCCCACCAGCATGCCGATGAGCCCCGCCCCGAACACCGGTCCCATCTCGGTCTTGTTCACGCCCAGGTCGCGAATGATCGCGGGCGCCACGAATCCCATGGCCTGGACGTCGAATCCGTCCATGATGACGGTGACGCCGAGGATGATGAAGATGGCGAGTTGGAAGGAGCCGATGGGACGGCGGTCGATGACCGCCGGGATGTCGATGGTGTCCGCTACCGGCATCGCGCGGCGAGGAGCTTGAGCTCCTCGGTATAGATCTGCCGGAGAAAGCCCGGAGCCATGAGGCCCTCGAGCCAGCCGGCAATGCCGCCGCGGCGATAGCGGGTGGAGATGGTGACGAGGGAACCGTGGCCATCGGGAGCCCGCTCGACCTTGAAGGTTGTCGCGGTACCGGTGGCGATGTCGGTCTCGACCAGGATATGCCCGGGGTCGGGCTCGCTCACCCGCATCTCGAACTTCCGCGTGGTGCCGAAGCTCTTCACGTCGAAGCTGATCCGGGTGCCCGCCCCGATGCCGCCCTCTTCCACCTTGAAGTTGGAGAAGTACTGCGGCGGCAGGATGTCCTGGTGAGCACGCTGGTAGTCGGCCAGCAGGTCATAGACCATGCCGGGCGGCGCGGGAATTTCGGCCTGGGCGCGGGCGCGGATCTCGGCCATGGGTTCAGCTCTGTACCTGGTAGCGGTCCTGGATGGCGCAGGCGCTCAGCATCAGCATGAGCGGCTGGTCGATCGCGGTGCGGGCGCCCTCATCCATCGAGGGAATCCGGTCCAGCAGCGCGCGGACCTTCTTCCGGTCGAAGAACGGCAGGGCCTCGAGCAGCGGCCCCCGCAACGTATCCTGCATGATCTGGTTGAGGCGCCCTTCCGGGTTCAGAGTGGCGGGCGGGCTCAGGAAGGGGTGCTTCTGCCGCCGGTACACCGTGTCGGTAATGACCGGGCGCGCGGCTTCGCGCAGGACGAATTTTTCGGTCATGCCGCGGATCTTCTGACTCACCGGCATGGTGCAGATCAGCTCCACCACCTTGTGGTCGAGGAAGGGGAGCCGCCCTTCGACCGAGTGGGCCATCTCCATCCGGTCCCCGAGGATGCACAGGATGTAGCCCGGCAGCACCGTCTTGGCCCACAGGTAGAGCGACTGGTGCACCGGCGCCCGGCCGGCGAGCTGCTGCGGGATGTCGAGCGCATCGAGGAGCGCCTTGAATCCTTCCTTGTGCCGCACTCCCGCCGCGTAATCGTCGGCGAACAGCGCCCGCAGCTTGAAGGCGCTGGTGGAGAATGCCTCGATCCAGCTCGGGGTGAAGCCCAGGCGCCGGTTGAGCGTCTCGGTCGAAATGCCCTCGCCGTCGGGCAGGAGCAGACCGCGGGAAACGGTGTTCATCCGCTCCAGCTCCCCCATCAGCCGCTTGACCTCGGCCGGGTCCTGGCCGCCGTTGTCATAGAGCAGCATGTCCCGCCGGAAGTGGGGATAGCCGCCGAAAATTTCGTCGGAGCCCTCGCCGGTGAGCACCACCTTGTAGCCCGCCTTCCGCACCGCGTCGCTGAGGACGTACTTGGCCACACCGTGGGCATTGAAGCAGAGCGACTCGGTGTAAGCCGTCGCGTCGAAGAAGTGATCGGCCAGGTCCGACTGGCGGATGGGGACGGGGTAGAACTCGGCGCCGCAGAGCGCCGCCATCTCGCGGGCAATCGGTCCTTCGTCGTAGTCCGCCCGGTCGAACGTCAGGGTAAAGGCACGGATCGCGTCGCTGCGATGCTTCGCGGCGAGGCCAATCACCGCGCAGCTGTCGAGCCCGCCGCTCAGATAGCAGCCGACCGGGACGTCGGCCCGGAGCCTGAACCGCACCGCGTTGTCCAGCTCCGCCGCCAGGCGCTCGGCCCACTCGCGGTCCGAGAGTTTCGGGGCCGGTGTGTCGCTGGTGGGATAGTTGAAGTCCCAGTAGCGGTGCAGCTGGAGATAGCCGGGGGTCGCCAGCAGAAAGTGACCGGGGGGAATCTGCGAAATTCCCTCGAACAGCGTCTCGGTGGGATGCGTCGCGGCCGTGGCGCCGAATACCGCCTGGCGATTCCACCGCGCCGGGACGCCGGCCGCGAAGAGCGCCTTGATCTCGGAGGCGATGTAGAGGGTGCCGCCCCAGGTGGCGTAGAACAGCGGCTTGATGCCGAAGCGGTCCCGCGCCGCGAATAGCGTCTGGTTGGGCTCGTCCCAGAGCGCCAGGGCAAACTCGCCGCGCAGCTGGTGAAGGCAGCCGGTGCCCAGCTCTTCGTACAGGTGGAGCGCGATCTCGCTGTCGGACCGGGTGCGCAGGCGGTGACCGCGGGATTCGAGTTCCCGCTGGATCCGTTCGAAATCGTAGAACTCGCCGTTGACCACGATCTGGCGGCTGCCGTCCTCGCTGGCAATCGGCTGGTCACCGGTGGTGAGGTCAATGATGCTCAGGCGGGCATGGCCCAGTCCCACCCGACCGTGGGGAGCCATCCACTGACGCTGGCCGTCGGGGCCGCGCGAGAAGAGCCGCCGGGTGGCGCGCTCGACGGCAGCCGGATCAACGGTGCCGCGAGGGGCATAGAGCGCCACGATTCCACACATGGGGACTCCTCTCGAGACGGAAGCTTCGGCCGCACCCTCCCAAGGCCTAGGCCCTGGCCAGAGCGGAGCAGCGTCTGAGTTAGATCGTCAACCGGCCTGCCGGGCCGACACCTCGCCGAAGCCTCGAGCGTGAAGGAGCCGAGGATCCGGACCTTCAAATCCAGCGCCGCACCCGGCGCCGGTAGTCGAGATACGCTTCGCCAAACTTGGCGGTGAGATACCTCTCTTCGCGCCCGATGATGCCGTAGCGCGTCGTCACGAGCACGAGCGGCAGCCAGAACAGCGGCCACCAGGTTCCCACCGCAAGCGTGATACCGAGGTAGAGGCCGAGCAGCGAGAGATAAAGCGGATTGCGGGTGAAGCGATAGGGGCCGGTATCGACGATGGCAGTCGTCGGCCGGTCCGGGCGCACATTGGTCCCGGCCCGCTTGAGCTGCAGTTCGCCCCACTTGGCGAACGCTCCACTGGCCAGCGCCAGCACCACGCCAAGGTGCCGCCAGAGGTGCGCGATCTCGAGATCGAGGGGCAGCAACCACTGCAGGAGGAGGCCGAGCAGGAGCGAACCACCCCAGAGGAGGGGCGGGAAGATGACCACGCCTGGATGGTCCCCTGGAGTGCGGTTCACGAAATCCTGCGCTCGTAGTAGATGAGCGGGATCCGGCGATAGACCGCGCGCCCGACCTCGGTAAAGCCGCACGCCCGGTAGAAGCCACCGGCGCCGGCCGGCGCATCGTAGGCGTCGAGGCGGATGCTATCGGCGCCAACCGCCCGGGCCATGCTCACCGCGTCCTCGAGGCAGCGGCGTCCGAGGCCGGCTCGCTGCTGCTCCGGCGCCACCGCCATGTCGAGAAGGTACAGCGGCTTTTCACCGGCCACAAAGAAGGAGCGGTCGATGGCCCATGGTTTCCGGGCCGCGAGGCGAAGGGTAGCCACGATCCGCCGGCGGAGACGCAGCAGCATCACCCGGTCATCCCGGATCCGGCGCAGCATCCCCTCCGGTGAAATGGTGATCGACCAGGGTCCCTTGCCGAAGCGCGCCGTGAGCGCGGCGGCCGTCCGGGTATGCAGCGTGGCCAGCTCGACCGCATCGGAGACGAACGCGGCCTCCATGGCGCGGGGCATCAGCGGCCTCGGCCGGGCCACCGCCAGCCGGAACGAAGCATCCGCCGGTGATGACGCAGCGACTGAAGCCTGGCGATCGCGGGGCGAAGGAGGATGGGTGACACGGATCGCGCCGCGGCCCGGGGTCGGCTCAGGACCGGGGGTGCTCGTGGTCGGTCAGCACCGGGAGGAAGGGAACCCAGGGCCCGACTTCGTTTCGATACTGCTTGGCCATGACGCGAGCCACCTGCGCGATGTGGCCCAGGTCATGGACGACCCAGGTCGACAGCAGTTGCCCCAGCGTGACCGGGCCCAGGCTCGGATGGCGGGCCGTCGCGGCGAGCTGGGCGGACGTCAGCTTCCAG
>DATEHG010000113.1:0-9020 GCA_035279705.1 Gemmatimonadales bacterium | reverse complement strand
TTCGACCGCGAACTGCTCCGCCAGCTCGGCCACCCGCGGCACTATTAGCCCTGCATCGCTTCACCGTTTGGCTATGGCGGGAACACGGATGACACGGATTTACGCGGATGCACACGGATAACTGCCGTTGTTGTTGTTATTGAAAAAAAACACCATGGAGTTCGAGGTGAGCGGTGGTGGCAGTCGGTGAGCGGGACGATCCGTCTCATCCGTGTCATCCGTGGTTTCGCTGAACCGACGGCGTGAAGTGATGCCTAGAGAAGTCCCTTCCTCCGCCAACTCGGCCACCCGAGGCATTACTAAGTCTGGCATCGCTGCCCAATCGAGTTCTGGCAGGAACACAGATGACACGGATTTACCCGGATTCACACAGATAACTGCTGCTGTTGTGTACAGGAAATGAGCGCGGAGTCCGAGGCGAGGTGTGGTGGCAGTTGGTGAGCGGAGTAATCTGCGTTCCATCTGTGTAATCCGTGGATCCGCCAGCACCCGCGGCATGCAGTGATGCCTAGAGAAGTCCCTTTCGCTTGAGAGTGCGGTACTGACTCACAATGGCGTCCGCCGCCCCCGCCGGCGCCACATCCACCACCACCACACCCGCCTCCCGCATCGCCGCCAGCGCTTCGGCCCGCTCCAGGAGCAGTTCCTCTGCTGCGGCCCGCTCGAAGGCCGCCGTGTTGCTCGCCGGTCTCGCCGTCGCCACCCGTTCCAGCGCCGGATCGCGCAGGGTCACCGCCACCGGCAGGTGACGCGGCCGCAGCGTACCCATGCGTGACAGCAGCGCCTGGCTCGAGGCCCGGTCGATGACATCGGTGAAGAGCACCGTGAGCGCGCGTCGGCGGCTCTTGAGGGCCAGGTGCCGGAACGCCAGCGGGTAATCGGGTTCCACCAGCCTCCCCTCGACTGCCGCGAGCGCGTTCAGGATGCCGCGGAGCGCCGCGCGGCCGCGGCGTGGCGGCACGTAGTGGCGGATCTGGTCGTCGAACACCATGAGGCCGACGTTGTCATCCTGTTCGATGGCGCTCTGCGCCAGCGCCAGCGCCGCCTCGAGCACCTTCTCGAGCCTGGCGGTGCCGTCCGATTCCGCCGTGAGCTGGCGGCCCGCGTCCACCACGATCAGCACCTGCTGCCGGCGTTCATCCTCGAACTGGCGGGTCATCGGCCGGCCGCGGCGCGCCGTGGCCTTCCAGTCGATGGCGCGGGTGTCGTCGCCGGGCACCCACTCCCGCAGGCTCTCGAAGACCCGCCCCTCACCCAGCATCCGCACCGCGCGGAGCCCGGCTTCCCGCTTGCGCCGGATCTGGGCGGGGAGGCTGAGCCGGGTTGCCGCCGGCAACTCCGGATAGATCGACAGGGACCACGGCAGTGGAAGCACCCACTGGCGCACCGCCAGCCCCCAGGGCCCTTCGGCTCGCACCGTGAACGACCCGCCCTCCGCCAGGCCGCGGCGCGGAGGAGGCACCTGCCTCACCTCGTCAATCTGCTTGCCCCGCGAAATCGTAAGCATCCGCACGTCGGGCGCCCGCTCGTCCAGGGACGGCGGCAGCGTTTCCCGCACCTGGATCCGCACGGTCCGGGGCAGATCGTGCCTCCAGCGATAGCGGATGGTGGCCGGCCGCCCGACCGACAGGCCTGGTGGCGCGTCCCGGAACACATTGAGGTGAGTTCCGTCAGGTGCCCGCCACGCATCCGTCACCAATGCAATGATCCACGCGAGGTCCGCGATCACCAGCAGCGTGATCGCCCCCGGCCACACGAATCCGGCCAGGCCGACCACCGCCAGGCCGGCGGCGGCCACATACCAGCGACGCGTGGGCAGAAACCTCACTGCGGGATCTCGACGCGCTCGAGGGCCTGCGCCAGCGCCTGGTCCGCGCTGACCCCCTCGAGTTCCAGCTCCGGGGCCACCGCCACGCGGTGCCGCATCGCGGCGGGCGCCAGCAGCTTGATGTCCTCGGGTACCGCGAAATCCCTGCCCGCCAGCAGCGCGGATGCCTGCGCCAGGTGCAGCAGCGCCACGCTGGCCCGCGGCGAAGCGCCGAGGGTGAGGGCCGGCGATTCCCGGGTGGCACGCACCAGAAGCGTGATGTAGCGGACCAGCGTCGGATCGACCCGGACCTGGCGCACCGCCTGGCGCATCTGCGCCAGTCCGGCGCGGTCGAGCACCTGGCGCACGCCGTAGCTCGGCGGATCCTGCACCTCGAACCCGCCGAGCACGCGGGTCAGCAGCCCCTCCTCGGCCGCACCGTCGGGATAACCGATCAGCACTTTGACCATGAACCGGTCGAGTTCCGCCTCCGGCAGCGGATAGGTTCCTTCGTACTCGATCGGGTTCTGGGTCGCAAAGACCGTGAAGGCTTCGCTCAGCGGGTGGGTCGTGCCGTCCACCGTGACCGCCCGCTCCTGCATCGCTTCGAGCAGGGCGGCCTGTGTCTTGGCGGGCGCCCGGTTGATCTCGTCCCCCAGGACGAGATCGCCGAACAGCGGGCCGGGCCGGAATTGAAAAGTGCCCGGCCCGGTCAGCAGGTTGACCCCCGTGACATCACTCGGCATGAGGTCCGGCGTGAACTGGATGCGGCGGAATTCGAGGCTCAGCGAGAGTGACAGGGTCCGCACGAGCAGCGTCTTGGCGGTTCCCGGAGGTCCTTCCAGCAGGACATGGCCCTGCGCCATCAGCGCGAGCAGGACCTCGCGAAGGGCGGCCTCCTGGCCGAGCACGACGTGGCGGAGCTGCTCGAGGGTGGCACGGGCACCGTCCCGCGCTGCCGCAATCTGATCGGGATTCAGGGTCGAAGGTCCTGCCACACATCCTCCACGGCGTTGGCGGCGATGAGCACCGATCCGGCGGGTTGCCCAGGCCTGGTAAGTGACTGCAGCGTGCGGAGCGCCGAACGCCCCTGCGGAGTGCGCACGATCGGTCCGAGACGGGCCAGGAGCTCGCGCGGGGCGGCCACGGCACGACGCCCCGGGGTGAGCCGCTGTCCCAGCCCGCGGACCATGAGACGGATGGCGGTATCGTGTCCGTTGGCCGCCGAGAGTGCCGTGGCGAGCGCGGTCACATGCTCGAGCGCGGAACGCCGGCGGCGATCGTCGAGCGGGCGGGGAGGGCCGAACCGCACGGCGCCGAAGAGCAGCACGAGCAGGCCGACCGCGATCAGTTGCCAGAGCGCCCAGCCGATCGGCGCCGACCGGCTCCAGTCGAAGGCGGCGCCGAGCAGGGATCCGGTCGGCCCGAATCCCTGGTGTCGTTCATCGAAGATGACCAGCGTATCCCGCCCGGCAATGAGGCCCAGGGTGAACACGCCGTTCTCTTCATCACGCAGCACCTCGTTGCTGAACATCGCGCCATCGGCCACCAGCGTTACCGTACCGGCGTAGCCGGCCGGATGAAGCCGGATGGCCGCCGCCCTGCCGGTCGAGGTCACCAGCAGCGTTTCGGCTGCGGCGATCCGGGGCACTTCGCACCGGGTCAGGGTAAGGGCCGATCCGCCGGAGTCCACCATTTCGGTCGCCAGATGGCGGGCCAGCATGACGCCCACGCGGAACGTGGGTCCCGCCCCCTTGTCACCAGGCGGGTGCACCTCGACGGTGTCACCATCCCTGGAGGCGGCGCGGTAGCCGAAGCAGGCCATCGCCTGGTCCGCGGCCGCGCCCGCCAGCAGCAGATCCCCGTGTCGGCGCGGCCACTCGGCCAGCTGAATCCCTTCGGAGCGGTCGAGCTCGATCGCCGGATCGAGCACGGCCACCATCGTCCGCCCGCTGAGACTGTCTACGCGTTCATTGAGCGTGGCATACCGCCGGCGCTGGATCTCGACGCGGATGCCGAGGCTGCGGAGCACGTCCGCCAGGCCCGCGGCGCCCTCGGGCCCATGGAGAAAGGTGGAACGGCGGGGATCGAGAGACGTACGCGGGCGGCCGCGGCTCTGCACCAGGATCAGCAGCGCGCCGAACAGCAGCAGCGAGCCGATGGCAATCCGGGTCTCAGCGCGCACCGGCGCCCCAGTGCTGCATCGCGCTGGTCCGCCAGGCCAGGACATCCTCCTCCCGGCAACCGCGCCCGGCAAACACCAGCGCGTAGAGCCGTTCGACGAGGCGGCCGAGGGCGCTTCGGTCGTCGGGTGCCAGTCCGGCTTCGAGCAGGTATTCCCCGGGCGTCTTGGCCGCCTGGAAGCGGACCAGCTTCCGGCTCTCCAGCTCCGCGATCAGCGCCCAGAACTCCTCCATGAGCGCCTCGGCGAATTTCCCTTCGCGCATCAGGCGCTCCGAGGCCCGCCGGTGCCACGCCGCGTCCCGTTTCTCCGCGATCCGGACCCGCGGCCCCGCTCCGGCCGCCGGGGCCGCCTTCCGGATCGTGCGGATGATGATGAAGGCCCCGTGGACCAGGATGAGGAGGAGCACAGCCAGCAGGGCCATGACGATCGCATAGCCGAACAGCGGGTGGGCATCGCTCACCCGGAAGAACCAGTCCACGAACAGTTTGACCCACCGCTTGAGGAACGCGAACGGATCCTGCGGCCGGACCCAGCGATAGGCCGGGTCGGCGAAGACCCGGCGGATGGCGGTACGCAGCGAATCGGGGGGAACCTGGAGCATCAGGCGGCCGGCAATGCCGCCGCGAGCGCTTCCAGGTCGAATCCTTCGGCCCGGACCCGGAGGTCGAAGTACGTCACCGTGAGGGCGCAGGTGAGGAGTGGCATCAGGACCGTCTTGACGATGATGCTGCCCGCCTGGAAGGCGACCTCGAAGGCGAAGCTGGGCTCCGTGCCCGTTCCCTTGGTCGAAAGGCCTGCCGCCGAACCGATGAGGCCGAGGACCGCGGCCGCACCGAAGATGATCACCGCGAGGATGACGCAGGTGACGAAGAGGACGCCGAACACCCGCAGCCGCGACCCCTTGGTGAGGGCCCAGCTCCGGGACATGGCCGTCTGCATCTTGAGCCCCGGCTCGACCATGAGTGCCTGTGTCGCCACCGCATAGCCGCAGGCCACGATGATGCCCGGTATGATGAGGAGGAGGGCGCCCAGGAACACGGCGAGCGAGGTCTCGATCGAGATCCCGATGATGCTGAGCAGCAGCGCCCAGGCCCGCCTGAGGGCGTCACCGGTCGGCAAGGTGCGGCCGAGGTATCCCTCGCAGAGCACCAGCGTCGAGGCGCCGGCCGAGAGCGCGCCGGCGATCACGGCCGCGACCACCAGCAGTATGTAGAGGCCGAAATGCCTGACCACATCGGCCGGCTCCATGGTCACCGCCCACCACGCCAGGGCGACCTGCGGCAGCAGGGTACAGACGACGGCGATCGTCACGAGGACCGGCAGGTACCTGCGATACAATCCGAACGACTGGTCGAGGATTTCTCCCACCGTGAGCGGACGCAGCGCTGCCTGGCTCATGTTGATCTCCCGGGATGAAGGTTGGCCGTTCGGATGCCATGGAAGGTGGTGCCCCGGAGGAGACCGCGCCATCTTTGACGCCGATGCCCTCCCCTGCCCCTTCCGCGGATTTTCGCCAGCATCTCCTGGTCGAGACGCCGGAGCACGTGGTGCTCGACTACGAGATCGCCGGCATCGGTTCTCGCGCGCTGGCCGCGATCGTCGACCACCTGGTGCTCGTGCTCTGGATGATTGGGCTGTCGCTGGCGGCCGGTGCGGTGGGTCACGGCGCCGGCCATCTGGGTACGCTGCTCGGACTGGTGTTGTTGTTCGTTTCGGCCTGGGGCTATTTCGCCCTCTTCGAAGGCCTCCGGGGCGGCCAGACTCCCGGCAAGCGGCTCAACGGGATCCGCGTGGTGATGGACACCGGCCACCCGGTGACCCTGCCCGCCGCCATTCTTCGCAATCTGCTCCGGGTGGCCGATCTCATGCCCGGCCCCTATTTCGTCGGCGCGCTGATGGTGGCCATTCATCCGCGTGGCAAGCGCCTGGGCGACCTCGTGGCCGGCACGATCGTGGTCCGCGATCGCCCCCACATCGTCGCCACCGCCGCTGTCGCTCACGCCAGCGGCCTTCCCCGCCTAGGCCCCCCGCGACTCGCCGACGCCGACTTCCGCCTGCTGGAGACTTATCAGTCCCGCCAGGCCGAACTCATGCCCGCCGCCCGGAACCGCCTCGCCGAATCGCTCTTCACCCGGTTCGCCGCTGTGACCGCGGAGTTCGGTGGCACGGCCGAGATGGTCCTGGAGCAACTGTATGCCGATGAACAGGCACGGCGGACGAGCCCCGGCGATCGCCACCATCACCGCACCGGCACCAGCGCCAGCCGGCTGATCGAAGATAAGCGGGCCAGCTGGACCACCTTCGGCGCGCTGGCAGAACGCGCCTCCCGGGAAGGGCTCGACTCCTTCGCCGCCGACGAGCTCCCTGCATTCGCCGGCGCGTATCGCGAGGTCGCCGCCGATCTGGCGCGGGCGCGCACCTATCAGGCCGACCCCCGCACGCTGGCGGAGCTCGAGCGGCTGGTCGCCGCCGGGCACAACGTGCTCTACCGGGACGGCCGGCGCACCTTCCGGCGGATCTGGACAGTGGTGAGCCGCGAATTCCCCGCCGCCGTCTTCGAGGCGCGGGGGGCAGTGTTCGTGGCGCTCTGCGCGTTCTGGCTGCCCGCAGCCGCGGGATTCACCCTGCTTCGCGCCCATCCCCCGCTGGGCGAAGAACTGCTGCCCGAGTCGATGCTCAGCCGCGCCGACGCCGGCGAGGAACGCATCCGGACCGGGAAGGGCTATTACGAGGCCGAGGAGGGGGAGCGGCCGCTGATGGCGGCGGAAATCATCACCAACAACGTGCAGGTGGCGTTCTTCTGTTTTGCCGGAGGGATCTTCTTCGGGTTCGGCGCCATGCTGTCCCTCGGCTTCAACGGGCTCATCCTGGGGGCGCTCGCCGGTCACTTCGCCAATCGCGGGCTGCTGGGATACCTCGGCCGGTTCGTCATCGGGCACGGCGTGCTCGAACTCAACGCCATCTGCATCGCCGGCGCCGCGGGGTTCCTGCTGGGCCGGGCGCTCATCGCTCCCGGCGATCTGCCGAGGGCGGACGCGGTCAGGGTCGCGGGACGGGTGGCGCTTCGTCTCGTCGGAATGACGGTGGTCATGCTGCTGGGCGCGGGATTGATCGAGGGGTTGGTGAGCGCCGGGGCCGGCGGATGGTCGGAGCGGCTGACCTACAGCGCGGCGAGTGCCGTCCTCCTGGTGCTCTACCTGCTCAACGGCTTGCGGGCGGAACCTGGGAACCGGCGCGCAGCCGGTGCCGACCCGGCCAGATCCAGCCCGGCGTTGACCGCTGCCGGCAGCTAGTGCCCCGCCGGTCAGCGATCGGCGGGCGCCTGGGCCGGAAACGGTGGCGGACCGGGCTCAGAGTTCCCTGAGCAAGGTGCGCATCTTGATGGCGAGCGCCTCGATCTCCCGGAGGCTGTTCACGGTCTCCGGGTCGAGCCGGGCCTCATTGAGCAGCAGCAGCTGGGTTTCCGCTAGGAGGGCTGACAGAGGATTGGACAAATCGTGGCGGAACTTCTGGAGCCGGTCTCCGTCGGCCATGACGGTGCCTCTCACAGGAGGGAGCGATAGAGATCCCGCACGTGATGCTCGCGCAGGTGACTGACCGACTGCCACAGCTCGGTCGCCGAATCGCCCCGGAAGATCTCGGCGGTTTCGCGCTCCAGGCCGCCGGCGTCTTCCAGAAAGCCCAGACGGCCGCGCCATCCGCCATCGGCCCAGCGGACGGTGAGACGGACCTGAATCGATTGATGTTCGAAGCGGATCGGGGACAGCTGATAGGAGATCGGATCTCTGGGATCCGGAACCGGCGAGCGTTGGGTTTGCGCCGTCATTCACGATCCTCGCTGGGGGAACGGTGCCGGGGCGCCGGCGCCAGCCTGCGGGACAGCCTAAATATACACCCTATCGTGACTTACGCAATAGCCTGAAAGCGCTTTCTCCGCTCCCGGTCTTGACGCCCAAGGGGGGATCGGGTAAGTTGGCCCTGCCTTCGTTCACCCGGACAATCCCCGACTCAGAACTGTCGTCGACCCGGCCCTGATTTTCAGGGCCCGCGTGATTCGACATACCGTCATCGCCATTCCAATTCCTTGCCATTCCCACCGCCGTCCGCATTCCGTGAACGGCAACCGCTCCGTGGAGCCTGACATCCCGTGGATATCGCTGAACTGAAGCAGAAATCAGTCGCCGAACTGCATGCGCTGGCTCAGCAGCTGAGCATTTCCAACTACTCCGGCCTCCGCAAGCAGGATCTGATTTTCCGCATCGAGCAGTCGCTGCTCGATACGGACACCGTCATCCGCGGCGAAGGGGTGCTGGAAATCCTGCCGGAAGGCTACGGATTCCTCCGCAGCCAGGACTGGAACTACCTCTACGGTCCCGACGACATCTACGTCTCCCCGAGCCAGATCAAGCGCTTCGATCTCCGCACCGGTGACACGGTCATGGGGCAGGTCCGTCCTCCCAAGGAGGGCGAACGCTACCTGGCGCTGCTCAAGGTGGAGAGCGTCAACTACGAGGAGCCGGAGAAGACCAAGCACCGGATCGCGTTCGACAACCTCAAGCCCCGCTATCCGGACCAGCGCATCACGCTCGAGCGCAAGACGACCAGCGACCTGTCGATGCGGGTGGTGGACCTGCTCTCTCCGATCGGCAAGGGCCAGCGCGGCCTGATCGTGGCCCCGCCCAAGGCCGGCAAGACCATCCTGATGCAGAAGCTGGCCAACTCGATCAGCGAGAATCACCCCGAGGTGGTGCTGATCGTGCTGCTGATCGACGAGCGGCCGGAAGAAGTCACGGACATGCAGGAGAACGTGAAGGCCGAGGTCATCTCGTCCACCTTCGACGAACCGGCGGACCGCCACGTGCAGGTGGCCGACATGGTCATCGAGAAGTCGAAGCGGCTGGTCGAGCACGGCCGGGATGTGGTCATCCTGCTGGATTCGATCACCCGCCTGGCCCGCGCCCACAACGTCGTGGTGCCCCACTCCGGCAAGATCCTCTCCGGCGGTGTGGACGCCAACGCCCTGCAGAA
>DATEHG010000112.1:0-6198 GCA_035279705.1 Gemmatimonadales bacterium | reverse complement strand
AGGACCACCACCTTCGGTTTCGCCTCGTCGACCAGCGGGTGAATCCGCTCGGCGATGCGCGGGGCGTTGGCGAAGAAGATCCGGCCCTCGACCCGGAGCAGCAGCAGGCCGGGGAAGGTCTCGTCTTCCGGATGCTCGTCGGTGCGCCGGCGGAAGACGTTGGTGCCGGGCTTCCGCCCCAGGACCCAGACCCGCGGATTGGCAGCCTGCTGGGCCAGGGCGAGCATGGAGATCACGATCGCGACCATGATCCCTTTGAGCGTCCCCAGCATGATGACCCCGGCCACCGCCGCCACCGCCCAGTAGAACTCCATCCGCCGGACCCGGAGAATGGCCTTGAAGCTGGCCGGGGCGATCAATCCCACCGAATAGACGATCACGATGCCCGCGAGGGTCGGCTGCGGCAGCAGCCCCATCGGCCCCGCCAGGAAAAGCATGGTGAGCAGCGTGGTGGCCGCGGTAACGAGCTCGGAGAGCTGGCTCTTCGCGCCGGCGCGGCTGTTCACCGCCGTCTGCGAGGCGCCGCCGCCCGCGGGCATCGCACCCAGCAGCGCGCCGCCGGCATTGGCGAGGCCGAGGGCCAGCAGGTCCCGGTTGGGAGCGAACGGAGGATCGTTGGGGCCGGCAAAGGCCCGCGCCGACGCCACGCTCTCGGTGAAACTCATGAGCGCGATGCCCATCGCCCCTGGCCAGAGTGCTCCAATCATGGCCAGGTCCGGGCGTACCAGGGTGGGGAGTCCCTGCGGTACGTGCCCCACCGTGGCCACGCCGTGGGCATCGAGGCCGAAGAGCGCCATCGCGGCGATGGCGCAGCCCGCCGCCACCAGCGGCGCAGGGATCTTCGGCGTCCAGTATTCCAGGGCCACGAGGAGGCCGATCGTCGCGAGTCCGACGGCCACGGTCGGGATGGAGCTTTCAGGCAGGGCCTGCACCGTCGAGACGATGTTCTGGAAGAAGCGTCCCTTGTCGTAGTGGATCCCCAGCAGCTTGGGCAGCTGGTCGACCACGATGACCAGCCCGATGCCGGCCTTGAAGCCGATCAGTACCGGTTCGGAAATGAAATTGGCCACGAAGCCCAGGCGGAGCAGGGCGGCCACCGCCAGCATGGCACCGACGAGGAGCGCCACGGTGGCCGTCGCCGCGAGCAATTGCGCCGAATCGCCGCCGGGGACAGCGGCGGCCAGTTCGGTGGCCGTCAGGATCGCGATGGTCGTCGTGGTGCTGACGCTGAGCGGGCGCGAGCTCCCCAGCATGGCGTAGATGACCATCGGGACGAGCGAGGTGTACAGGCCGACCTCGACCGGCAGGCCGGCGATCGTGGCGAACGCCATGGCCTTGGGGATCACGATCGCGGAGGTGGTGAGGCCGGCCACGACGTCGTCCTGGAGCCAGGCCTTCTGATAGCCCGGGAGCCAATCCAGCAGCGGAAGCCGGCGCGAGTCCGTCATGGGAGGGTGCGCTCCGGTTGGAGGAGAGGTATCAGCGGGATTGCACCGTCAGAGGCTCTTCACCGGCTCGGCACTGGCCTGCTTCCGCTTCGCGGCGGCTTCCATCGAGCGGATGAAGTACGGGTAGAGCGGCACGCTGATGAGCAGCGCGACCATCGCATTCACCACGGTTGACGGATCACCGCCCAGCACGGTGGCCAGACAATAGAGCACCGCCACGATGGCGACCCACTTGAACATCCGGAACGTCGGGGTCGGGCCCCCGCCTTTCACGTACAGCACCTTGAGCACCGCCACCGCCGAATAGATGTAGGGCACCACGGCCAGGATCACCGCGAGGTCGATGATCCGGCTGAACTGGTTGGCGATGCTGGGCGACATGGTGGCGAACAGCACCACTGTCATCAGCACCGCCACAATGATCAGGCCGGGGCCCGGCACGCCGTACTTGTTCATCCGGGCAAAGATGGACGGGAACATCCCGTCATCCGCCGCCGCCTTGGCCGACTGGCCCACCAGCAGCATCCAGCCGCCCAGCGATCCCACCGACTTGAGAATGGCGCAGAGCGCCACGATCACCATGCTCGCCGGTCCGAGCGCCTTGCCCGCCGCCTCGGCGAATGGCGCATGAGACACCTGCAGTTCGGCGTTGGGGATGATCCCCATGATCACGGTCGAACTCAGCACGTACACGACCGCCGAGAGGGTAAGCCCGAGCAGTGTGGCGAGCGGGATGTTCCGCTTGGGATTGTCGATCACTCCGGCGGACACCGCGGCGCTCTCGATGCCCATGTAGGCCCAGAGGGCGATCGACGCGGCGCGGGTAATGGCGTGCCCGGACGAGCCCCCGCTCACGTTCCACCCCGCCTTGAACACGGCGGGTTCGAACCAGAACCAGCCGAACAGCGCGATGGCGAGGATCGGGATCAGGGCCAGGCTCATGGTCCAGGTCTCGATGAAGCCGACGACCCGGGGCCCGCGGATATTGGCGTAGGTGAGCAGCCAGATGACGCCCGCGGTGGCGATGACGCTGGCCGGCGGAGTCGCGATGACCGGGAAGAACACCGAGAGATAGCCGACCGCCGCCACGGCGATGGCAATGTTGCCTATCCAGTTGCCGAACCAGTACACGTAGTTGGTCTGGAACCCGACGTAGGGCCCCAGGAAGTCGCGGGCGTAGGCGTAGGGGCCGCCTTCCTGCGGGTCGAGTTCTCCCAGCTTGGCGAACACGAGGCCGAGGGCGGCGGCCCCCGCGGTGGCGATGATCCAGCCGAAGATCGCAATGCCGCCGACCGAGGCGAGGTTGACCGGCAGGAGGAAGATGCCGGTGCCGATCATGTTGCCGGCCACGAGCATCGTGGCCTGCGGCAGCGACATCTTCCTTGCCGGATCACTCATTTCCGGCGGCCGCCCTTCTTGAGGCACTGCACGTAGTAGACCCCGTCCCGGTTCTCGACCCCGTGGGTGTCATGGCCGAAGCCGGGGAAACTCGCATCCCACTCGGAGAGCGCCTTGAGGTACCCGATGTACGGGCCGTCCGCGGCGCCGGTCTCCTCGCCGGGCATGAGCATCGGAATCCCGGGCGGATAGGGCACCACGCTCGTGGCCAGCACCCGGTTGGCCAGCTGGTCCAGCGGGACGTGCTCCAGCTGATCCTTGACCAGGTACTGATACGCCGCGTTCGGGCTCATCGCCAGCTTCGGCAGCGTCGAGAACGCCTCGGCCAGCCAGTGCGTCTGCCGGGTTTCCTTGAGCGTGGCGAACATCCGGTCCGCCAGGTCCTTGAGGCCGAGTCCGCTGTACACCGCGGGCGAGTTCGCCACGAGTTCGGGGAGCACCTCGGAAAGCGGCGCATTCCGGTCGTAGTCCGTCTTGAAGTCCAGCAGGGCGTTGAGCAGCGTGCCCCACTTGCCCTTGGTGATGCCGATCGAGAACAGGAAGAGAATGGTGAAGTCGGTGGTCTTCTCGACCTCGACGCCGCGCCGGTGCAGGTAGGCGGTGATCAGGGTGGCGGGAATGCCGCGCTTGTCGAGCCCGCCCTTGTCGGCCACGCCGGGGGTGATGATCGAGACCTTGATCGGATCCAGCATGCAGTAGCCGTCTTCGAGGTCGCCGAAGCCGTGCCAGACGTCGCCGGGGTGCAGGACCCACGGGTCGGGGTGGGTGGCCAGGAACCCGGGATCGGCATCGGCAAAGGCGACCTTCTTCCCGCTCTTCCCCTGCTTCACCTGGGTCGCGTTCCAGGTGTTGAAGAACCACTCCCCCTTCTGTTCGAACTCGCGGTGCACCCGCCCCATCGCCTGGCGGAATGCCACCGCTTCGTTGATCGATTCGGTGGTGAGCGCGATGCCGCCGGGGCCGTCCATCATCGCCGCCGTAATGTCGTTGGAGACGATGATCGGATAGAACGGCGAGGTCGAGGCGTGCATCATGAACGACTCGTTGAACCGCTCATGCGGGATCGGGCTGCGGCCGTCGCGGATATGGAGCAGCGAGGCCTGGGAGAGCGCCGCCAGCAGCTTGTGGGTCGAGTGGGTGGCAAAGACCGTCGGCCCCTTGTGGTCCTTGGGGTCGCCGTACATGGCGTGGCGGTCCCGGTAGATCGGATTGAACCGCGCGTAGGCGTACCACGCCTCGTCGAAGTGGATCCGGTCCACGCTCGGGTCGAGCAGCTCCTCCACCCGGCGGGCGTTGTAGCAGAGGCCGTCGTAGGTGGAGTTGGTGACCACGGAGTAGACCGGCCGGGTATCGATGCCCGAGGTGACCAGCGGATTGTCCTTGATGGCCGCCGCGAGCGCTGCCGGCTTGAGGCGTGAAGGCGGGATCGGGCCGATGATGCCGTACCGATTGCGGAGCGGCACCAGGTAGCTCGGGATGGCACCGGTAAGCACCAGCGAATGCTCGATGGACTTGTGGCAGTTGCGGTCGCAGAGGGCCACCTGGTCGCGGCCCACCGCGGCCATGAAGATGACCCGGTTGCTGGTCGAAGTGCCGTTGGTGACGGAGTAGCTCCGGTGGGCGCCGAACACCCGCGCGCAGTAGCGCTCGTGCTCGCCCATTGGCCCGCTGTGGTCCAGCAGCGAGCCCAGCGCCCCGACGCTGATCGAGAGATCGGTGCGGAACAGGTTCTCGCCGTAGAAGTCGAAGAACAGCCGCCCGACAGGGGACTTGAGGAACGCGGTGCCGCCGGTATGCCCCGGCGTGTGCCACGAATACTCGTACTCCTGGCTGAACTTCATCAGCGCCGCGGCCAGCGGCGGCACCATCACCTCGAGATAGCGCCGCATCGCGGCGAGCACCCGCCCGCCCACGAAGGCCGCCGTATCCTCCAGCGTCCAGATGTACTCGTCCGCCATCTGCATCACGTCGACCGGGATGGACGAGGCCTCCCCGCGCTCGGCGAGCAGGAAGATCGGAATCTTGTCGTTGCGGGAGCGGATGAGCTTGAGCAGTCCGCGGGCCTTCGCGTGGCCCTTGTCCCCCTCGAGGCTCCAGTCCAGGAGAATGCAGTGGAGCGCGGAGTCGGACAGAATCACCGACTCCCCGTCCTCCGCGGAGCCTGCCTCGACCACTTCCACCGAACGGCCCCGGAGTTCCTCCACCAGGGCCCGCGCGGCCCGCCCCTCGGCGGTCGGGGCGGTGAGCTCATCATCGACGACGAGCGCCCGGAAATTCAGGCGCTTGCTGGTACGCTGAATCATGTCACGGTCTCCGGAAATCCTCGTTTACTCGGGCAGCGCGGCCCACTTGAAATAGAGTTGCGTATTGTCGTCCGGCATGCCGAACCACCTGGTAAACAGGTCGCGGAAGCCGGGTGCGGTGTACTGGTGGCTCAGCGCGCGGTCCACCGACAGCCGGAGCTCCCAGTTGCCCAGCGCCAGGCCGATGGCGACCGGTTCGTAGGTAAACAGGCGTTCCACGCGCACCAGGCTCCCCGCCGACGCGCTCCGCTCGCGGGCGTCCAGCAGCGAGGCGATGTCCCCGAACACGACGTTCGCCTTGCGGTCGATGAGCATCTTGACCGCCGCGTCATAGCTGTCCGCCGGGCTCACCTTCGCGGTGAGCTGGAACTCGTTCATCTTGGCGTCCACCCACGAAGCCGACGGCGAGCCGCTCACCACGGCGAACACCTGCGTCTGCAGCAGCTGGGTGGCCGAGGCGCGCCAGTTGGGCTGACTGGTTTTCCGGTTGGTGAGGACGTCCCGGAGCCGGGTCGGCGCATCGGTCCGGATCAGGGCGCCGATGCCGTCGGGATAGATCGGGATCGAGAAGCCCGCCTGCTTCCGGCTGCTCAAGGTCTCCCGGGCGGTGGCGCAGAGCAGGTCGATGGTGCCGGACTGCAGCGCGGAGAATTGATCGGCCTCGGTCACCGCCACCCACTGCACGTTGAGGCTCGAGAGGCCGAGGTCCGACTTGATGGACTCGGCGATGCCCTGGCAGAGGCCCACCGAGTAGCCCTCGGGCTGTCCCGCTGTGCCCTTGAACGAGAACGGACGCTCGTTGTCGACGTACCCCAGCTTGATGGTGGCGGAGGCCTTGATCCGGTCCATGGCGCTGGCCGGTGCGGCCGGGGCCTTCTGCGCCATGGCGGGTGCGGCCAGCAGGAGGAGTCCGGCGCCGAGGGCCGCGATCCGCGCTCCGATCCCCCGGGAGGTGATTGCCTGTTGCATGTCCCTTCTCCTTTCGAAGGTGGCGGTCGCGGTGGTCACTTGGCGGCGGCGCGGGCCGGGGTGAAGCGGGGCGCGAGGAA
>DATEHG010000111.1:0-115665 GCA_035279705.1 Gemmatimonadales bacterium | reverse complement strand
GCATCCACCCCGCGCTCTGGTCCGTGCCGTCGCCGCTCACGCCCACACCTTCTTCACGGTGCTCCAGGTGGACCCGAGCGCCTTGGCCACTTCGTTGAGCGAGGCCTCCGGATGCTCCTTGCGGTAGGTGGCTACGTTCTGGCGCAGGCGCTCCCGCTTGGCGTCCCAGCCCTTGAGCCCTTCGCTGGCCGCCGCCTTGGTAGGGCGACGGGCAGTGCTCACCCTCCGCCCCCGCTCCTTCGCTTTGGGCTTACGGCCTCGAGGACGGCCCACGGGCACGGGATCCGCCGGCGCGCCGCCGGCGTAGACCGCCTTGAGTCCCTCGAGGAGCTCGAGGCGGTGGCGGGTCTCGACGATCTCAGCGTCGAGCAGCTGCAGGGTCAGGCCCATGGGAGGCCTCCGGTGACGGTGGACAGAGGGATGCGACCAGGTGATCGAAGTCGCCCGGCCGGCCCGGCGCGAATACCACCACGCCAGCCTCGACGAGCTCGGCCGCTTGCTCCTCCGACCAGGTCGCGAGCTCCTTGCCGGCGGCGTTGAACAGCTTGTAATGCCGCTCGTGGGGGTAGCATCGCGAGCTCTCCAGTCGCCCCCACCCCCCCCCCGAGATGTTCACGCACGAGCGCGGCGCGCGCGCGATGGGCCGCGCTGCTCATGGTGCGCCCCCCACCGCGGTGTCGGCGCACTTCTCCCGCCAGCGATAGCCGCACGCGCAGACGATGATCATGTGCTCGGCGCCGCCCGAGGCCGTCTCGCAGGAGGGATGGCGACAGTTGGCCGGCATGAACTCCGGCCGCGCGGCGCTCCGGGGCGCCAGGCATTTCGGGCAGCTGGCGCGGAGGCCGAAGGGCGGCATCGAGGGAAAGGCCAGAACCCCATCGGCCAGACGCGCGCGCCGCTCGGCCTCGTACTTCTCGATCTCCTCGGGCGTGGCCGCGCGGCCAAAGAGCCGCGTCATGATGTCCGGCGGCTCGGACTCGCCCTTCCACTCTTCCCCTTCGGCGCTCATCGCTTGGCTCCCTTCTGCTTGGTCACCCGCTTCACGATGTCGGCGCAGCGCGTGCAGACCGCGCGGCCAGCCTTGAGGAAGGCCGGCGCCCAACCACAACCCTCGGCGCAGGCGTTGTCTTCTGTGCACCCACAGCCCTCGCAGGCCGGGCCGCGCGATCGCCCGCGGCCGCTCACTTCTTCCTCTTCGCCTTGGCGGCCTGCGCACGCCGCACGTCGCCGGCCAGCTTCTTCGCGGGCTTAGCCTCGGCCTTCGGCTTCTCAGGCGGGCTGACCTTGTCGACGATCGCCTTGACGTCGATCCCGAGTGTCTTCCCGATCGCCCGCAGATCGACCGGGAGGCGCGGCTCCCAGTAGGTGTTGATGTCCTGGAGGAACGCCCGGTAGGCCAGCGCACGGACAAGACTCTCCGCCGTCGATCCCGGATCCATCGGGCCGAAGGCCTTGTCGCCCCGCTCGAAGAACTTGAGCAGCTGCCCGGACAAGGACTTGGCCGAGGCCTGCCCGAGCTTTTCCCGCATGGCGGCGCCGATCTGCGGCAGCGCCTTCTTCCAGCGCTGGCCCTCGAGGCGGTCGCGGGCCTCCTGCTCTTCCCGCTTTTTCTGCTGCGCCTCCCAGGTGTTGCCGCCACCGGAGCGCGAGCTCCGCTTGGCCGCCTGCGCCCGCTCCTGGCGCTCCCGCTTCCAGTGCACGTCGCAGCCCTTCTTGTCGATGCAGACCAGGAACGACCGGCCGCGGTCAGGCCCGGCGGCGACGATGCCGAGCACGGAGTGAGCGCAGGTTTTCGACTTCCGGCCGGCGCTGGGGTTGTAGCCGTGCTTGGCGATCAGCTCGCCATCGGCGCGCTTCCAGTGGGCCGCGCCGATCGTCCGGACCTTGTCGTCCTTGGCGTCCTCCGACGGCATGTGGTCGTAGGTGATGTGAACCACCTTGGCGTCAGTCGCCTGCGCCTGCTCGAGCGCCGCCGCGGTCTCCGGGAAGAGCTCGGGCAGCAACGGATCGGCGGTGTCCAGGCGGCAGTGATCGTCGATCCAGTGCTGGAACTCCGGAACGCTCACCGCCTTGCGGGTGTCCGCCTTGCCGTTGAAGTCGGCCTGTTCGAAGAGGCCGCCGTCACGCTCGAACAGCCCCCAGCCGCGCACCGCATTCTCGGGGTCGATGGCGCGCTCCTGGTGCTCCTTGGTGAGGCGGGCCAGGAGGATTGCATGCTTGACGGTGAAGCGGTCCTCGAGGAACAGCTTCCGCGCGGCGGGGATCATCTTGAGCAGCTGCAGCCGGTCTCGCACATAGTGCGGATCTCGGCCCACCAGCTTGGCAATCCGCTCCTGCGTGAGGCTGTCCATCTTGGTGAAGGCCTCGTAGAGCTCGGCCTCCTCCATCGGGTGCACGTCCTCGCGCTGGTTGTTCTCCCGGGCCAGCATGCTGAGGGCGTGCAGATCGGAGACCTCGCGGACGATGCAGAGCAGATTTCCGAGGCCCGCGAGCTTCGCCGCTCGCCACCGGCGCTCGCCGGCGAGCAGCTGCAGCTGTCCGTCGGGCAGCTGGCGCACGAGCGCCGGCGTCATCTGCCCGTTCGCCTTCAGGTCCTCCGCGAGCGCGGCGAGCTCCGCCTGGTTGAACCGCTTCCGGTTGGCCGGGTGCGGGTGCAGCTGCTCGATTGGCACGGTGACCAACTCAGGCGGGGTCATCGTGCGCCCGCCGTAGCCAGGGGATCGTTCCGTTGCCACAGCTGTCATGGAGTACTCCTTCAGGTCAGGGGCGTCCGGGGCCGGTGGCCCGGGGACGCAGGGCCCGATGCTCCTGGGCCCGGTGATCGATGAACTGCCGCGGGAACCCCTCGGGCCACGCCTTCGCCCAGGTCGGATCGCAGAGGAAGCCGGCCTCGACCCGGCGTGCCGCCCCGATCCGGATCAAGTACTCCTGCACTACCAGCGAGGGGCCGGTCAGGACCAGGATGCCGCAGGCGGTAGCGTTCTCCCGGAAGACGATCTGGCTCTCCCGCTCCCGGCCCTCCGGGCTCTTCGCCTCCCACCAGCACGCATGCCCCTTCGGGTGCATCGCGTAGACATCGGGCAGGCCCGGCGTCTGTCGCGTGCCCCCGCGCTCGGCCCGGTAGCCCTGGGAGAGCTCCGCCACTTCGAAGCCGCACCACCGGAGCCACCGCACGCCGGCGCGCTGCTCCACGAGCTCCGGCGCCTCTGGCCGGCTCCGCGTCCGCGGGCTCATGCGGGGATCCGCTCGGCCTCGACTGGGAGCATGAGACCGCGGGCCGCGTGGGGCGCCCGCTCGAGCCATCCCTTGGCCGTCAGCTGCTCGAGGTGCTGCGAGACCGTCGACGCGGCGCGGAGCCCCAGGTGCCGGCGGATCTCCTCAATCGTCGGCGCCTTGCCCTTGAGCTGGATACAGGACTCGACGTACTCGAGCACGGCCGCCTGCTTGGTGGTGAGCGGTCGCTTGCGCTTGGTGAGGAAGCGCTCGATCGCGTCCAGGCGAGCCTCGAGGGCGCGCAGCCGTTCCTCGCTCATCCGATCCAGTCCGCTTCCTCGAACTCGGCGCGCGGGGCGCCCGCCTGGCGCTGTTGCGTGCGGGCCGCGAACTCGTCCCAGTCCCGCTTCCGCGCGGCACGCAGCCGGGCCTGGAAGGCCTCCTGCTCCCGCCGCTCACGCCGGCGCTCGAGCTGGCTGGCCACCCACATGGCCACAACGAAGAGCACGACGGAGAAGGAGCCGAGGAAGAGAGGATCCTGGAGCAAGGCCTGGATCGTGGCGATGAGCATCGGGAACTCCTCTCGTGGTGGCCATCAGCAGACGGGGATTCGAACCCCGTGGTCCGGTCACGTCACTCCGCGCGCGCCGTCCCGCCTGGTGCGCCCTCTCGGCGCCTGCTGCCTCCTGCACCGCTTCCGGGGATGCGGCCCCCGCGACTAGGAAGCGGGATCCGCGGCCGCGACGCCGGCGCTGGCCAGGGCCTTGTCGAGATCCTTGGCCAGCTGCGCCTCGGGCTGATCGGTCCAGGTCACGAAGGGGAGCGCATTCCCACTGCTCTGCGCGATCTTCAGGAAGGCCTTCGTATCGAGCCGCTCCGGCAGGACGGCGACGCCGGCCTGGCGGGCCCAGTTGAGCGCGGTGGCCTCTTCGAAGTGCGGCTCGCGATACAGCTTGATCTCGACGCCAGGCGCCGGCCGGCGCTCCCCGTTCCGCTGGTAGGCCGCGAGGGCCAGGACCCGACAGTTCTCTTCCGCGCGCTCAGCCACGTCGCGCGCCAGCTTCGCCTCGCGGAGGAGATCGGCGTTCGCCGTCTCGAAATCCTCGCGGGCCCGGCCCACCTTGGCGGCAAGCTCGACGGCGATGCGGCGGGCCTGCTGCACGGCGAGGACGGCGGCCACCACGGCATCAGGAGCAGCGACGGGGGCGGTCATCGGTCGGACCTTTCGGGCTCGCCGAAGAAATCGACGTCGGCGCCCAAGGTGGTGGAAACGACCGCGAAGACGCCCGGGATGGGCTTGAGCTCACCGGTCGAAGCGTGGTGCGTGAGGGCCAGTCGACGGATCGTGGCACGGGCCTCTGCGAGCCGCCCGTAGCCCTCCATGACGCGGACCTGCGCCGGCCCGTGCTCGGCCTGGAACTCGTTGAGGATGGCGGTGATCCTCGCCTCCCGAACACGACCGGCTTCGCGAAGGGCGGCATCGAGGGGCGCCACCTCCGCCATGAGCTCGCAGTAGCGCGCGGCCGCCCGCTCGAGCTGCTCAAGCGTCGAGCCCGCGGCCTCGGGAGCCGGCGAGGCGCCGGCGGCTTCCATCATCATCGATCGTTCTCCCAGCTATCCGGCGTGATGCCGGCAGGCTGCAGGCCGGCGGGGATCTCGGTGAGGACCAGGGCGGCGTCGACCAGCTCCTGGCTCCGATGCTCGGCCATCAGGGCGACGGGCACCTGCTCCTTGCACCATTCGCAGCACACGGTCGCTGAGGTCATGGGACGAGCTCCAGCGCGGCGCGGCGGCGCCGGATCCCCGGCTCTTCCGCGGTGAGCGTCTCCGCGATCTCGGCGTAGATCTCCCGCGGCGAGCTGGCCCACGCCTCACCGATCGCACCGCCGCGCTGGGCGTAGAAGGCGCGCATGGAGCCGCCCCCGATGGGGAGAATCCGGCCGGCGCAGAGGGGCGTGAGCATGGAGGCGGCTACCGGGCGGCCTCGGCGGGGGCGAGCTCGAAGACGCCACGCGAGGGCTCGAGGAGCCGGCCCTCCCGGACATGCTTCCGGGCATGGCAGGCGATCGAGGACGCGGTGTTGCGCACGATCGCCCGGCAGAGTAGGCAGTCGAGGGTATGCAGCCGGCCGCGGACGATCGCGCGGGCCGAGAACACGGCGGCGGGGAAGCGGGGCGCGTTCACGCGTTCTCCCGGCGCCGCTCGAGCTCGGCTTCCATGGCCTCGATCGCGATGATCCGGGCGCCCAGGGCCTCACGCTCCTCCTTGAACATCCGGCGGAGCGAGCCGACGTCCTCGTGCCGGTGATAGAGGGCCGTAGCCTGCGCCGCCTCCGCGCCCTCGATGTTGGCTGCGCAGAGCGCGTCGTCGAGGGCGGGGAGCGCGTTCGAGGGGAGTTCGGATGCGCCCTGGACATCGAGGTTGAGCTTGGCGAGGAGGGACGGGTCGTCGCGGAAGGCGAGGGCGAGGAGACGGACGTTGCCGATCGTGGCCGCGTAGAAATCCCGCGCGGCGTGCACCGTGGTGAGCTTCTTCGCATCAGCCACCCGGGTCCAGGCCCGAATAGGCGCAGAAGGCGAGCAGCAATGCTGGCGAGCCAGCGGACGGTCGGCGACGTTCGGCTGCATCATGGTCAGCTCCAGGTCACCACCATCAGGCGGCGCGATCGGCACGGAAGGCCGCCGCCACGACGTCGTAGACGAACTCGGACACCGACTGATCCTTTTGCTTGCTGCGCTGCTCGATCCAGGCGTTCAGGTCGATGTCGACGCCGAACTGCACCTTCAAAGGCCTGGGCGGTCTGGCGGCCGGAAGCTCTTGCAGGGCAGGGTCGGGCATGTGAACATCCTCAATGAGTGAGTGACTCAACGACTCAGCCAACTTACTAACTTTGCCGAAGCCGTCAAGTGCGCGAAATCCGGACCGTCAAGTCGAGGCCTTCAGGTCTCGGCTGAGGGAGGCGTTCGACGATTCCGGCCTGGATCAAGTCGAGCTGGCGTCGCGGGTGGGGGCTTCGGGACCTGCGGTGAATGGCTGGTTCGGGAAAGAGCAGTCGATCCCGAGGGGCGAATACATGCTGCGTCTACCGGCGGCGCTTGGCGTCACGCCTCAGTGGCTGCTCGCGGGCGAGGAGCCGAAGCGCCCCGGCGGATCGGTCGAGGCGCATCGCGCCCTGATCGGCGCGCGCATCGGCGCGCTGATCGAGGTCATCGATCTCGTGCAGGCGCTCCTGAGTAAGAGCGTCGACGCGGAGATACTCAGCCGGCCCGAGGGCGCTCAGGGCGCCGGCGCCATCGCCGCGTTGAGACGGGTGGCGGAGGCGTCGAGCCAACCATACGCAGCAGAGAAGCCAGCGCCGCGTCGGGGTCGTGAGAGCAAGGGCTGATCAGGCCCTGGTGCCAGAGATTGAGAAAGAGGCCTGGGTTCGAGGGATATTCTCGGCAGAGCCAATTAGGTCCACCGGGCGTGAGCACTCCGAAATCGCCGCGCAGCCAGGAATGGCCCGCGCCCAGAATGACCGGTTCATCGATGCGAAAGATCAGGGAGTTCTCGTCGGGCAGGATCGGCATGGCTTCGGAGTCCATTCGGTGGCGGCTTCAAGGTATGCGTCTCTCTGGCTCACGCAAGATGGGCGGGATCGTCAACTCAAGCTCAAACCACTCTGAAGGTTAGCGAATCGCACCGCAGCAGGGCGGCCCCTACCATCGCTGGTAGGTGCCTTAGAGCGGCTGGCGCCGTATCATGCGGAGTCTGATCCGGGAGATTGAATATGTCTGAGGCCGCCGCCTGCCCGCGGTGCGAATCGCCTTCCGTCCAAGCGGTTGCAGTCCAGCGGAAAGACATTGGTGCCGCGATCCTGGCTGAATATTTCGCAGGCACGGCTGCGGGCGTCGCCGCCGGCACTAAGACGGTGATCCAGAATGTCTGCACGAAATGCGGGGCGCAGTGGCTTCCTGGGACCAGCCAGGAGCAGACCCTCAGACTCCTCTCGGGCCGCCTGGGCGCCGACGCGCAGCAGGCGGAAATAGCTCGACTCGAGAAGGAGCAGAAGGCGGCGGTCGAGGCCCAGAGCCAGAAAGCTCTGGCGTGGATCGTACTCGCCGGCCTTGCCTTCGTCGTGTGGATGCTACTTCAGTGAAGGGCCGCGCGCTCCTGCTGCTGGTACTGGCTGGGTGTGCAGGCTCACCCAGCGGGGAATCCTCTCCCCATCCGCGACCGGCGTCCGATCTCGTCTTCACGGCAGTAGGCCAGTCGACCACGGTCCACGACTCGATTGGCTCATGGTGTTTCCAGATAAATCATCGCAGAGTCGCCATGCTCGCCGGCGATCCCGCGGCCGGACCCTATGTCGAGTTCTGGATCGACCCCGCCGTGCTCGTCGACAGCTTGCCGGCTCCCCATTCATACACGTGGGCGGCGGGCGCCTATGGTGACGTCGCCAACCTCTACCGCCCTGGTGTCACCAGGCGCCCCTGGGGGATGGATTCCGGAATAGGCGGATTTGTCATCGACTCAATGACCGCGGACAGCTTTCTGTTCGGCAGGATCGATGCGACCCTCGCGGGCAACGATTCTGAATCCAACGCACACCCGCAATCAGGCTCGGTGCACGGAACGATCCGCCTCGCGCATTTCCAGTCGGGCTGCTGAGGAAGACAATCAGCCGCGCGACTCTATTCCGTCCGCTACTAACTGCAGCAGCTCGGTGAGCCACCGCGGCCAACCTGACTCGGCCAGGTGATGCGCCAATAGCCGGATCCGGTCCGCGCACGACATGGGGGAAGGGTAGGGCACGACCCTCAACGGAAGCTCAAACAAGGGGACTGGCGTCACCGGCACGAATCTGCGACACCGCCTTATTTGACCAACCTGAACCAGTTGGGCATCTTCACCTTAGCGGATGAGGGGCCGCGGATGATCTGGGCCGCCATTATCGCCCTGGCCGTCGTAGTTGCCGGCATCGTCTGGACTCTGCGGCCAGCCACCATCGGCGGCCTGCGGCTGCGGCGCCCGACGGTCCAGGAGGAAGTCGACGAGCTCATGGCCGCCAATCACTGGCAGCCTCCGTCTCAGCTGGAGTTGGCACTACTCCTGCTGGAGACCTTGGAGGACATGGCCATCCTGGAGTACCGGATCCGGAGGCTCGAGGAGGACGGTGACGGGTGGAAACATTGAGCAGGAGGCGCGTATGAGCCGGGTGCCATCGAGAAATTCCAAGTTGAGCCCCGAGGAGTTCGAGCAGCTGCGGAATTCCTCGCGCGATCGCATTCACGAGAATCTGGCCAAGGCGGAAGACCTGACCGGCCGCCTGGTGGCGCGCGAGCGCCTGACGGAACAGGTGCAGCGGGAGCGCCAGCGATAGCGGCGTCGGCCCTACGTGGAGACCGGCGGTCCAGGCGCCCGATCATCAGATCGGGCGCCTTTGTTATGCCGGCTCCTCCTCGGCCGGATCTGCGAAGCGGTGGCGGTACTCGGGGTGCGCGGCGCGCGCGAGCGCCAGCTCCTTCGTCTTGAAGGGGCCGGCCATCGGCGCCAGCACCTGGTCCCGGGCGATGTAGGAGGGGAGGGCCTTCGGTTCCGGCGTCCAGACTACGCGGTACGCCCGGTGGCTGTCGGCGATGCTGGCGAAGGGGTGAATCGGCACGAGGTAGAGCTGCCGCTCCCAGGCAAAGAGCCCGAAGCGGTCCCCCCGGTGGTCCCAGTCCTCGAAGGCCATACGGAAAACCTACCCGGCAGGCACCCGAACACAAGCCGAAGTCGCTGGATTGGCTATAACCCTTGACATTATATCGGCAGGTATTATATTACCTGCCATGATACACAACTTCAGAAGCGACGCCGCCCGGGACATCTTCGCCGGGCAAGACACGAAGAAGGCGCGGAAAGCCGTCGACCCGAAGGCATGGCCCGCCGCGCAACGGAAGATGCTCATGCTGCGCGACGCCGGCAGCCTGAACGAGCTGCGGTCGCCCGGCACCCAGCTGGAAAAGCTCGAAGGGACGATGCCCGGGTTCTGGGGGATGCGGATCAACAACAAATACCGGCTGGTGTTCCGGTGGGAAGGGGGGAACGCGCACGATGTCGATGTCACCGACTATCATTGAGGGTGCGGGCGGCCATCCGGCCGCCCCGCCAGCCTCAGCAGGAGCGCGGACGATGGCGATTGCCCGGCCCGAACAGGTGAAGCCCCGGCACCCCGGCGAGTTTCTCCTCGAGGAGTTCCTCAAGCCGTTGAACCTGACCCAGGCCAACGCGGCGCACGGCATGGGGATCAGCTTCGCGCGGCTCAACGAGATCCTCAACGGCAAGCGCCCGGTCACCCTGGACACGGCGCTCCGGATCGGCCGCTACTTCGGGACCGAGCCCAACCTCTGGATCTCCCTGCAGCGGACCTGGGACCTGTGGGAGGCCCGGCAGGACCCGACGATCAAGGCGGAGCTCGAGCAGATTGTGCCTTACGACTACCGCGCGGCGGTCGCGAAGCTCGATCGGGCGATCAAGGACATGAAGGACGCTGCCACGTTCGAGGGCCGGTCGGTGGCACTGCGGGCGCTCGAAGAGGAGCGCGAGGCCAACCTCACGATGCTGAAGCGGCTGCCGACGACGTAGCGATTACTTCCCGATCGCGACGGTGCCGGCCCATCCACCGGCGAGGCAGGCTGAACCGACCTGGTCTCGCGAGGCGTGAAGGGCCGCCGCGGTCCCGCCGGCGACGAAGCAGCTGGCGGGGCCGGCGATCCACTTCGGGATCCGGGGAATGAAGCCGAGGAACTTCGGGTGCTCGAGCTGGCTGATGCGGAGCTTGAGATCGACGTTGACCTTGGCCAGCCCGACGATCGCCGAGTCGGCCCGCTCGATCGCGATCCACTGCAGGTTGAGTTTCCCCTGCGCCAGCATCGCGGTGGTGTTGTAGCCGGCCGCCGCGCGCTGCAGGCCGCGGTTCTCCTGGTACAGTAGCGAATATCCCAACCTCAGCGAGTCGAAGCCGATCCGGAGCAGCTGCAGCGCCGCGCCGGTGTCAGCACGCGCGGCCGCCGAATCACTGCGCGCCCGGAGCTCGAGCGCGGTCCCCTCGAGGGCCATCGCCTGACGGTGGTGCGCCAGGGCGACTTGCTGAGTTGAGTCGGCCGCCCGGATCCCGCCGGCGATCGCCGCGGAATCCCTCGGCCACTGCGCGCGGAGCGCCGCGATCGTGTCTCGCGCCGCCTGCGCCCGATGCACCGCGGCCGAATCCTCCGCACGCAGCGCCGGATCCGTCGGCGGCCGCGGCCTCGAGGCCCACGCCCCGACCGCACCGCCGGCGAGGAACGCCACTAGCAGCGCGATCGCGATCGCCTTGGCGGAGCCGCGGCGGTCAGGCATTGACCAGCACCTCTCGCCGGCGCAGCGGGGCGATCACGCTGAGATCGATGTAGCGATGGGCCTCGAGCTGTGGGTCATCGAAATGCAGGACATAGCCGAGGCGCCCGTGCGGCATCAGGCAGGGATCTCCCTCGACCCTAAGCAGCCCTGGCACGGCCGTGGCGATCGCCTCCACCAGCACGTCCGGATCCGACGCACCGATCCGCCACGCGATCGCGACTAGGTCCATGTCCCGCTTCAGTGAGCCGTGGAGCGCCAAGGAATAGCCGTGAGCCTCCGCCGCCTGCTGTAGGGCAGGGAAGAGAACCAGATAGCTCACGGCGGGGCCGCGCTCCTTCGGCTCACTCACTCACCACCTCGACTCCTTCGATTCCGGCCCAGGGCGAAACGGCTCGAGTGTCATGCGGCTGTCCTTCGGTCGGAGCGATCGGAGATAGCGCTCCACCACCAACCGGTAGATCGGCGCAGCGCGCGCGGCGTCGCGGGCCCGCGCCAGCTCGTCGCGAGCCATCCGGGCTTCGGGCCCCTCGAGCGCCTGGTGGGGATAGGCCGAATCGCCGCGCCAGGCCTCTTCGGGCTCCGGCTCTTCGGCCTCGTCCCCGTCATCCTCATCGCCGGGATCCCGGCCGCGGTCCATGCCGCGCTCACGAAGCGCCGGCAGGGCACCGGGATCCGGGGCCGGGCCTCATGTCACCACCGTGCGGTCTTCGACGATGTACGCGGCGGTGTACATGTCGAACCCGGCCGCGTTGCTCCAGATCGCGTAGAACGGCACGCCGCGGCCGAGCGTCAGCACTCGGGCCTGGTGGATCGCCCGGGAGACCTTGACCCAGAACAGGCCCGGCGAGGTGGCCCGCTCCGCCGCGGCCATGGCATCGACCTGCGCATGCAGCGCGGCGCCAGTCGGTGTGGCGCTCAGGCGCAGTGTGATGCCGGTCAGCAGGCCGGGGCTGGGGATCACCAGCTGGCCCGAGTCCAGGGTCCCGCCGGATCCGTCCCCCGGCACCTTGGCCTGGACCTGGTAGACAAACGCCGCGTTGCAGTTGATCCGTCGGCTCATGGCGTCCCTCGATCGCTCAAGGTGATTTCCGGCAGGCCCAGGTCCACCAGCACGATGACCGGCAGCCCCACGTCCTCGAGCTCGACCACCTGCTCGGCGCCGGGCCCGAGATCCATGGCGGCCACGAGCACGGCCACGCCGGCGAGCGAGGACTGCAGGGGGATCCCGGTCGAGAGCGCGGCGGCCACGGTGCTTCGCGCGGCCACGACGAGCTGCAGGGGGATCCCGGTACTCAGCGGCGCGAGCAGCTGCGGCTGGGCAATCAGGACCGCCTGGAACTGCGCGCCGCCGGCGAGCTGGGCCACCAGCGTGGCTTGCGCGGCCAGCGCCGCCTGTAGCGCGATGCCGGTGGTGAGGTCGGCCGTAAAGGTGCTGACGGCCTGCATCGGCACCGCGACCAGCCGGATTCCCGTCGTCAGGTTCGCGGTGAGCGTGGCTTGGGCGGCCGGGCCCGCCTGCAGCGCCGCCGACGTCGACTGATAGGCCCCTGGGACGAGGCCCATCCCGGTTTCGAGATTGACCGCCCGGCGATACGCGACGGCCTGGTGGGCCGGATTGAAGACCAGGACGGTGCCCGATCGACGGCCGGGGCTGGTGAGGTCGGCCGTCAGCGTGCTCTGGGCGGTGAGTGCGGCCTGCAGCGCCGGCGTCCCGCTTGCTGCGCTTCCCTGCAGCAGGATCGGCGGCGGCAGCCGGCGCCGCTGCACGGCGTAGGTCAGGACCTTGGCATGCGTGATCGACGAAGGCGCCGTCAGGGAGGCCGCGACGATCGCCTGGCTCCCGAGGCTCGCCTGGAGCGGGATCCCGGTGGTGAGCGACGCACTGAGGGAGCTGCTGCAGCTGAACGACGCGGCCAGCCCGATGATGGCCCCGATCGCGTGCGTGCGCAGGACCAGGGCTTGGAGCGGGATTCCCCGACCGAGGCGGGCCATTCAGTTCACCAGGTCGCGGCGCGCATCAGCGCGGCATCAGGGCCGACGATCGGCCGCTTGCTGATCGTGGGCGGGCTGCCCCCGCCACCCGCCGCCGGCGTGATCGCGATCGCCGCGGTCACGTGGGCGACGTTGGCACTCGAGGTGAAGGTGCCCGCCACGGCGCCCTTGCTGGCCTGAGTCTTGTACTCCGTGCGGAGGTAGACCGTGGTGCCGCTGCCGACCACCTGGCCCAGCGTGTACCCCGTGCCGACCGTCAGGTCGTTCAGGTTGATGTTCGAGGTACTGACACTGGCGGCATAGATCAGGCAGCCATCGGCGATCGTGGTCGTGAGGTTGCCGCTGCTCACGCCATCGGTGCCGGTGCCCGGGGTCGCCTGGACCTGCGCCGCCCCGTTGCTGTCGAGCGTGCTGCTCGCGTCGGAACCGGTGAAGGCGTCCGCGACCAGCGTGGTGTACTGCCCCTGCGTGGTCCCGGGCGTCGGGTTGTACCGGATCCGGACCTGCGGGGTGCCGGCCGACGTGATAATCGACTTCCCGACGCCGACCCGCTCCTGGTTGGTCGTGTCTCGCTGCTGGGATGCGGACGCAGGCGCGTAGGTGTTCCCGAGCTGGTCATCGACCACGACGGTCGTGGAGCCCGCGCTGTCCGCATTGCACCAGCCGTAGCAGACCGTGTCGCCCACGGAGACGGCGCCGCCGAGGGTGGCCGTCAAGGAGGTCACGTTGGTGACGCCGGTGCTGGCGGAGCCGCCGGTCGTGCGTGTCCAGGCCATTAGCCCACCACCAGCACGCCGCCGTCCGAGAGGACGGGCATGTCCGAGCGGACGAACGCGCCGAGCTGAACCCCGTCGGGATCCTGCGCTGGCTCATGGTCCTGGTACCACCACACGAGATCGGAGACGGTGTGGGTCACCCCCTGCTTGTCGACCGCCACGCCGTCCCCGATGGTGGCGTGCATGAACTCCTGCCAGGTCATCCCACCGTCGGTGGAGTAGGCCAGGGTGATCGCCACCCCATGGGCCACGACCACGCGAGCGAGATCGATCTTGACCGCGAAGGCGCGCCAGGGGGCATCCGGCATCAGGGGGGCCAGCAGGGTGGGCTCGGGCCCGATGGTGAACGGAGCGATCGGCAGGGTAACCATCAGAACGCTCCGTTGACCTGGTAGATGTACAGATCCTGGTACCAGATCGACCAGTCGTTGTCGGCCCCGTTGACGTGCTCGAGGAATCCCTTCAGGGCATTCACCGCGCCGGCGATGTTGCTGCCCCCCACGCCGGGGATCATGTCCACGTCACACTGCTTGCACCACACTCCCGTGCCACCTGCCGGCGTCACATCCACCAGCGCCTGCTGGTAGTCGAGGATCTTCTGGTCGTCCATGAAGATCGCGACGCGCCCATCGCGGGAGCTCGTGCCCGTGTACAGTTCGGTGGCGCTGGTGGAGCCACTGCCCGGGGTGTGGCTGTAGCTCGAGGAGGTGTTCGGGCGATAGAGCATCTTGCAGGTGCGGACGAGCCCGTCGTTGACCTGCTTCCAGTAGGGCCCCCGCGGCTGCACGGTCCGGTTGACGGTGCCGCCCGGGTTGTTGCCGAGCACCACGCTCCAGAGCGGGCCCGTGGTGCCGTTGCCCCCGCTGGGCGCGAACTGGATCCGCTGCGGGGTGCCCGAGCTGAACCACGCCTCGCACCACTTCATGCCGTTGCTGTTCGGACCGCCGCCCGGATTGGTCTTGAACCGGAACTCGATGACGATCGTCCGGCCCGCGGCCGGCCAAGGGATCGAACCCGAGGTGATCGAGTTGACGCTCCACGACTGCTGCGGATTGTTCGGCGGCGGCGGCGCGCCCTCGACGCCCTTGGTGCAGTTGATGCGAAGCGACTTACCCACCCCGCCGAAGCCCACATCCAGCGAGGCCGAAGGCCAGACAGCCGGATCGCTGCTGTAAGGGCCACCGCCGGGCGCCGTCCCGGCCGTCTGCACTCGACCCGGGGTCTCGCCCTGGTTGTGGGTGTCGTCCAGCGGCAGGGAGTAGCTGGCGAACGAGTTCGTCAGGATGTTGACGCCGCTGCCGCCCTTGGCCACGAGATTCATCGGGGCCAGTTCCGTCCAGACGCTGCTGCCCATGGCCTCGATCGAGCGGAAGCCGTAATCGGCATTATGACCGGCGCCGGCCGCCTCGAGGTTGAAGCCGATGCCGGGCGCTCCACCCGAAAAGACCGCGCCCGGCGTATCGGTGATCAGCGCGGTGGCCTGGAGCACCCCGTTCTTCCAGGCATAGATCGTGTTGCCGATGACCGTGCCCGTGACCACGTCCCCATCCACCAGCGCGTACTGCGAACCGTTCCCGTTCCCGCCGATGAAGTTGACGTTGCTTAGGTAGGTGAAGTTCCCCCAGGGACCATTCCAGCGCACCAGAATCAGGTAGGCCGACGACGGGGTGGCCCCCCGCATCTTCCAGGAGATCTCGTAGCTGGTGAGGGAATTGGCGGTAAGAGTGCCGCGGAGCCGGATCTCGGACTCCTCGAACCAGTTCTCCGCCGGCACCGTGGCATTCTGGTAGACGACAGCCGTGACCGTCTGGTCGGGAGACCAGGTGCCCGTGAGGTAGGCCGAGCCGTCGCTATAGCTCCGGGCCCAGTCGAGCTGCTGCCGCCCGTAGATCTGCCCCGGGACCGTCTGGCAATCCGACCAGGCCTTACCGGTAGTGAAGCCGCCGAGCCACCGGCCGCCCTCGCTGACGGGGTTTTCCGTGCCCGGAAAGTCCGACTGGTAATAGTCGGACGTGACGGACACGGGCCGCAGCTGGTGCGGCCGGAGCGTCGTGCGGAGCATCGGGTGGGCCGACTACTCCGCCCACCAGATGCGGCCGCGGAGCACCCGGGCCTGGCCGCCGGTATCCGCGACGATCACCACGTCCTGCGAGACCGGGACCAGCGGCTGCCGGCCATCGGGGAAGGTGTAGTCGTACACACCGCCGCCGGTGGTGGGCAGGTAGACGTGATCGATCTCGTCGCCCAGGGTGGGATCTACCGTGTAGGTGTCCTTGGGCGTGACGAGCGCGGTGGGCGCCGCGGGGTCGTCGGACTTCTGCGCCGTGCGGCTCGTCGCCGTGCCCGCGGCCGAGGTCCGCATGAGGCGGCCGAGCACCGGCGCATCACCGCTCGCGCCGGCGTCGGTCTCGAAGCGCCAGCGCGCGACGCGCGCCCGCACCGTGGAGGGCGTCGAGATCCCCACGATGCCCTTGCCGGTCTGGGAGGAGCTCACGCTCACGCCGCCGGTGCCGTAGGAATAGCTGTCAGACATGGTCGGGGCTCCTAGTTGTCGATCTGGATGGAGAGCGCGGCCGCGGCAAAGCTCGGCGCGGCATCGCCGTTGTTGATGGTCTTGCTCACGGTGAGCGAGCCATACCAGTGCAGCGTGCCCACCGTGAGCGCCGTCAGCAGGCCCACGGCCTGGACCACGCCCCAGTTGGCGGTCGGGGCGGCGAAGGTGATCGCGCCGTTGTTGCTGGTGGTGCCGCTGGTCCCGTTGGAGGCGCTGGTCGAGCCGGCGCTCTGGGTGCCCGCCCAGGCGCTGAGCGACCCGGTGATGCCGACGCGGGCATAGCTGCCGCCGGTGACCTCTGTGCCGCCGCCAGTTTCGCCGGGGGCCGCGGTGTAGAGCGCGGCGTAGTACGTCGCCGGCGGGGTGAAGCTCTGGGCCCGGAAGAGAAAGTCGATGAGACTGTTCTCGAGGGCATCGGACATCGCGGACATGGCTCAGTTCTCCTGGCCGGGCGTGAGGTACTGCACCCCCTCGGGGGGCTTGCCTTCGCGACGCCAGCGATCCGCGCGGCGCAGGTCCTCCGCGGTGAAGCGCGGCGCCTCGGTGCCGAGCATCCGGTCCCAGTGGTCCGGCGCCTCGCCATAGCGCACCACGCCGAGCGCGGCCGGCCAGCTGTAGTCGAAGCCGTGCACGCGGACGCGCGGGCCGAACTGGCGCGTCATGGCCTTGGTCCAGGCGGCGAGCTGGCCCTGGGGATCCATCGCCGCGGCCCGGCGCTCGAAGCATTCCTGCCGGAGGGCGCCGATCCACTGGCGGTACTGCGCCAGGCCGGGCAGCTCGCCGTAGGTCTGGTGGAGATACGCCGCGACGTCCGGCAGATCGGCGGGCGTGAGCTCCTCGAGGCGCGTGGCCTCGAGGGCGGCAGGGGCGATGGTGGCCATGGCTCAGCCCTCCTCGAGCACGTCGAATTCTTCCGGCCGCTGCCGGAAGGCCTCGATCTGGGCGGGGTCGGTGACCGTCGCGCTGGCGCGGAAGAGCGAGGTCGTCGGCCCACCCCGCTCGTCGGTCTGCAGCACCCGCATCCCGGCGGTGAACGGCACGCCGGTGGCGGGGTCCTTGAAGTCCGCATAGTGCTCGCGGACGGTCCAGATGGTGGCCTTCATGGGCGGGGTACTCCGTTGAGGGTTGCCGGCGGCGTCCAGCCGGCGGGCGGCACAAACGCGGGGTTGTCCTGGTACTGCTCCCAGAGCTTCGGGAAGCGGTCAATGGCGCGCGCGATCGCCTCGTCCGTGGCATCAGGCCGCGGATCCGCCGGCACCCACCGGGGCGCCTTCAGGCTCTCAGCGATCGCGAGCGCGTGCATCTACGGCGAGGCCCGGGCGAAGGCGAACGCCACGTGCGCGATCGCCGTGTCGACGGAGCCGGCGAAGCCGATCTGCTGGCCGAGGCCCTGGCAATCCATCCAGCGGCTCGCGGCGCGCTCGGTCGGTGGCTCCTGGAACGCCATGTAGGCCCGCGGCGTCCCGGTGATCATCCAGCCGCAGCCCGCCTGCAGGACGCCCCGGCTGCCGCCCGGAAAGGCGGCGGCCAGGGAGACCGCACAGAGGGCCTGGTTCCCTCCGGCGCAGCCCGGCGCCTGGAGCGCCTTGAGGAAGTCCGATCGACTCAGGGCGAAGAGGATCCCCACCGTATCGCTCGCCGGCGTCATCGAGATCGTCACCGGATCGAGCGTCACGTTCGCGGGCGGGCTGGGCGGCAGCACGGGCCAGGTCTTGGACCACGTCAGGGCCGGGTTCGGCGCGCAGCTGCTGGCCACGGCCGCGCGCAGCGCCATCACGCAGATCGTGCCGCTCGCGGTGCCACCCGGCGTGAGGGCCACCGGCACCGCGATCGTCCCACTGGTCGCGTTCGCCGGCAGATCCTGGAGCACGGTCAGGCTGGGCGTCGGCGCCAGGCGCACGGCCTGCAGCCGGAAGCCGCTCGGCGGCCCCTGGCCATCGGTGACGGGCCCGGCGGTGAAGCGCGCGGTGAGGTAGACCGAGTCGCCGGCGGCATTGAGCCGCGGCGGATCCACCTCGGCGAACGCCGGCGTCGCGCCACGCGGCCCGCAGGCCGGCAGCGCGATCGCGATCAGGGCGAGCAACCAGGTGAGCGGCCGGAAGACGCCGGTCAGCGCGAGGCGGCGCATCAGCGCGTCGCCGGGTTGACCGGCGCCGGGTGACCGATCGCGGTGGCGGTGGCCAGCACGATCAGGACAGCCTGGGCGATGTGGGTCACGGTCGGCCCGACGAGGCCGGCATAGCCCACCAGGACGGTGAGCACCTGAGCGATGACCGTGAGCCAGGCGATCTTGTGGCTGGTCGGGTTGATGCCGCTGGTCAGCGCGGAGCCGAGCCCCGTGGTCATGCCGGCGGCGAAGCCGATCCAGGTGACCAGCGCCGCGGACAGGCCGAGCGAGGCGCCCGCGAGGTTGAACAGCACGGCGCCGATGACGCCGAGGTAGTAGGCGAGCTTCGTCCCTTCCATGCGACCCTCCTTCAGGTGATGAGCGCCGGCAGGCCCGGCACCCAGGTGATGTCGATCTCCGCGCGCGTCACGCCGGCCATCGCAGCCATGAAGCGATCGAACGCGGCCTTGCTATCGGTGATCATGTCGTTCTTCCGGCCGAGACCGACCAGCACGCAGCCGAGCGTGTCCTTGATCCAGTTGCCCCAGTGGATCTCGACGTCCGTGCGGTCCGGCACGGCCATGATCTCGAAGACCTCGCAGTGGTGGCTGTTCGAGTAGCGCCGCTGCAGGTCGTAGTGGCCGGCCGGGATGCAGCTGACCTGCGGCGCGTTGTTCTTCCAGGGCAGCTCGAGCGAGTACAGCGTCGACCCATCCGGGATGACGAACCGCCCGAACGTCCCGACGTTCTGCTCGGTGCGGAGCAGGGCGAGCGCGCTCATGGGCCCGGCTTCCGGTAGCTCGTGATCCAGTTGGGCAGACGATCCGCGATCGTCTCGATCAGCCACTTGACCCATCGCGGGCGCCAGAGGATGAGCGTGGTCAGGATCGGCAACGCGATCACTGCGGTCGTCCAGCGGTCAATCGCTCGACCGACGACGAAGGCGTAGGCCGTGAGGCCCACGCTGCAGAGGAGCAGGAGGATCCCGAGGCCTTGGTAGACCGGCGTAGGGTTGCTGTCGGGCTCGAGCTCGGTCATGCCAGCTCCTCCCGCCGCTCGAGGCCGTCGACGCGCACCGTCAGCGCACCCAGCTCCCCGCGCGTCTCACCCAGGTTGTCCCGCAGCTCGCGCACATCACCGCGGAGCCCGTTCTGACCGCCAGGGCCATAGAGCGTGTGCTCGTGCCGCTCCATGAACTCCTTGATCCGGAGCAGCAGGCCCACCGCCCAACCCACCAGGGGCACCAGTACCGCCGCGAGCACGATCGGGATCCAATCGGGCATGGTCAGATGTCCAGGTTCTCGGGTGCGCCGGAGACGGTGCCTGAGTAGGCCGAATCCGCCTTCGGACTCTGCGATTCCTTCGCGCGCCAGTACCGCGTGACACCGTCATTCGGCAGCACATCCTCGAAGTAGTAGAGCACGCCGGCGCCGATGTTCGTCCGGCTGTAGATCGCCACTTGGGTCGTAAACGACGCTCCGCCTGTGAGCGACCGATAGATCGTGATCGTTGCGCCGGCGTCGACACCGGAGACCGAGAGGCGGCGCCCATAGCGAGTGATCGCCATCAGGCAAACCCCAGCGTCGGGGCCGACAGGCCGGGACCGGTATAGCTCACCGGGGTGGTGTAGGTCTGGCTCCGGCTGGGACCCACGCCGCCCAGCTCGTCGACGTACCAGAGGAGCAGGGTGTAGGTGTGGCTGGAGAGCACCGAGAGCGCGGTCAGGTCGAGGCTCAGGGTGCCAGGCTGCAGGATGTCGAGCGCCACGCCGTCCAGGGTGCCCGTGAGCCGGAGATCCGCCTCGGTGTTGGTCCAGCTGGCCACGATGGTCGAGGTCGCGAGAATCGTCCCGGGCGTGATTGTGATCGTGCCGGGCTGCGCGCGCGCCGCGGTGTCGACGTACTTGGTCCCGCTCGGCGTGACCCAGGCGCTGGGCAGCTTCAGGGGCAGGGGAGTGGCCTGCGGGAGCGGCAGCGACCGCGCCCGCACGAAGGCCCTGGTGCCGCTCGGGAGATTGTCGACCAGGTAAGTGGCGCTGGTGCGCGCAAGCACCCCGAATTGCCAGGCCGTGTCGTTGTTGCCGGGCGGTGTGGTGCCGTAGGACGTCGGCTTGATCGCCACCTCGACCTCGACCGGCTCGCTCGAGGCGTTCAGCGTGATCGCGACACTGATTCCGTGGGATGTGTTGCCGGCGGTCTGGGTCGGGGTGCCGATCGTGGGCGAGCTGCAGGCGGCGCCGTTGCCAGCATCGACCAGTGTGAGGTCGATGTAGAGCCCGCTCTCGCTGCGGCCCGTGACCAGGCACAGCCGGGTCTCGCCCCGCTTGTTGGTCCCGGGCGACGGGATCATGCTGGCACCGAGATAGCACCAGTCGCCCTGGTACAGGGCGCTCGTGTTCGCCGTGCGGAAGACGCGAATGGTGATCGTCGTCAGCCCGTTGGCAAACATGATCTGGTAGCGCCGCGCCACCTTGCTGGCCTGGGCGAGCGCTTTCGCCACGCTGGCCCGGCCTTCCACCGTGTCCGTGGGGCTCGTCAGTCCGCGGATCCCGATCGCGTCGATCGCCAGCGGCTTCGAGCCGAGGCGCACGGTGCTGCTGATCGCGATGTTATCGACGTTCTTGACCGCGTTGATCAGCGACGGCTGGATGGCCGGGATCGTGTCCTTCGACTGGCTCAGCGTCGTGGCGTTCGAGATCGTGTCGGTGTACCAGCCCACCTGGACGTCGCTGACGGCCGAGTCCCGGGTCTTGGTCCACTGCGGCGCCTGGCTGGTCGCGAGATCGGCATCGGTGATCGTGACCGGCGAGCCCAGGGCGGCGGCCGACGGGATCCGGAGATCCACCGGCTCGAACAAGCTGACCGGGATCCCGCCCTGCAGCGCGGCGCGGAACCGGTAGGCGATCCCGAACGGCTGGCCCAGGTGTTTCTCGATGAAGTCGAACCGCTTCATCTTCTCGGGGATGATCATCCGGACCGAGGGGAGCGCGTCCTTCGCCGAAGAGGGGTTGGCCAGGGCATCCCACTTGGAGCCGCCCGAGGTGTCGTAGGCGATGGGGTATTTCGGATCCCCGACCACGGGCGGCGTGCCGCTCGAGGCGGGCAGCGTGCCCCCCAGCTCAACCGGCTGGAAGAGGGCCGAGAACTTGCCGGCGACGAGATCCCCGAGGAACGTCATCAGCGGAGTCTCGGCAATCAGGTAGGTGGCGCCACCGGATTCCACGCTGACGGCCGCCTCCCGCGTGAGCGTGACGCCCTTGGTGCGGGGCAGCACCTGGTAGGGGGTCAGGCTGTCCGGCATCGTGATGAGCCGGAGCGTGATCCCCGTCAGGCTGGTCCCATCCGCCACGGTGCCGGTATCGAAGGCCTGGTAGTACAGGTCGTCGGTGAGCGCGCCCCCGGTCTTCAGGTTGGTCAGGGCCTGCACGCCGATCTTGGCGACGGCGTAGTGCCCATCCCTGCGCTTGGTGCAGAACAGCGCCATGACCGACAGCTCTTTGTTGCTGATCGCAGGCGAGGCGCAGGAGAAGCGGCAGCGCAGCGCGCCGGGCGGCAGGCGGATCCCGACACCGGCCGTCAGGGTGGTGCCGTTGCCGATGGCCTGGATCGCGCCGGCGAACTGCTGCAGGAGGGCCGCTGTCAGGAGGTTATCGTCGCGGCCCTGGCTCGCACTATCGAGCGTGAGGATCCGGTAGGGGGTCGAGCTGTAGGAGGCGGCGGCGACGGTGCCTGTCAGCGGTGAAGCGGCCACCTGGTCCGCGTAGGCGGCGGACAGACCCACCGGCAGGACGATCGGCTCGACCGCGTAGCTCACCGAAGCCGACGGCCGGGTGGCAAAGCAATCGGTATTGAGATCCGCCGCCAGCCCCATCAGCTGGAAGCCCATCCAGACTGGCGAGTCCAGCGACTCGGCCTCGATCCGTCCCACGAAAAACGGGTTGAAGGTCCCGCTGACGTAGTTCCCCTGGGCATCGACCACGAGATCGAGGCACTCCTCGAGGTAGACCTTGTTGCCGAGGAGCTGGTCGAAGCCACCCACGTCGCCCAGGAAGGCGGTGCACCACCGCTCGAGGTTGGTCCGGTTGGCGTTGGTGCGGACGTCGAGGACCTGGATGGAACCCTGGTCGATCGTGGTGTGCGTGGTGAGCGGATCGATCTCGCCGCGCTTGATCGAGGGCACACCCAAGTAGGGCTTGAAGCCGCTCACCCCGGGCAGCGTGGCGATCTTGAAGGGATCGCTGTGCACGGCGCCGGCCGCCGGCGTGAGCACAGTGTTCTCCGCGAAATCCACCTGGCGGGAGGCGTAGACCGTGGCCCGATAGGCGATGCGCGCGCCGACGAGGTTCATCAGTACCCCGCGAACACGGCCGAGCCGCGGAGCGTGATCGGGATCCGGCGATTGGGCGAGCCGTTGCCCTCGAGGCCGATGCGCTGCGTCATCGGCTCGACGAGATAGCTGTCCTGGTAGGTGGTGCAGACGGTGCGGTCAGGCACCCAGCGGAGAGACTGCTTGTCGCGGCCGGCGCGGAGCATGGCCTGGACGCCGACGTTGATCATCGTGTCGTCGCCCGAGCCGTACCACCCGGAGCAGTGCGGTCCAGCCGAGTCAGCCGGCGGAATGTGACGGAGGGTACCGCTTAGCACCTGGTCCTGTCCGTAGAGCCAGGCATCCTCCACTCCGGAGGGCGCCTGCCCCCAATCGGCACCGGCGCGGGGGAGCTCGTCGGCCAGCGCGTCATCGAACTGCTGGTCGAAAATGACGGCCGAACGGAAGTAGAAGTAGGCGGAGTCCGTTGCCGCGACGTTGGTCGAAGCGGGGTCGGCCTGCAGGAAGTGCGTGTTGCCCGGCACGGCGCCGGTGCCGTAGTACCGGACAAAGTACCAGCCAGCCCCCACGGCGATCGCGCTCACGGGAACGGCGCCGCTGACCGAGCCCAGACTGGTGAGCGTGGCGCCGGACCAGTTGATGTCCAGCTGCCCGCGATGAACCGACGCGGTGCTATCGAACAGAAACAGCCGGGACTTGGCGCTGTTGTTGTTCCGCACGAATGCGATGATCAACGGCGTCGTACCGGTCACTGTCACATTGCGGCGACGGCCAGAGATCGCGACCGCGCTCGTGTCCGTCAGGAGGACGGCGCCGGTTCCCCCAAAGGGATCGATCTGACCGCCCGTCACAGTCAGAGTGCCCGAGCTGGTCCACGGGGACGCGGTGGGATCATCCGCGGTACCGAAGGCCACCAGCGGCGAGGTCTGCGGCATCAGTGGACCACCACAATCACGTGGCCGGCGTTCTGGGCGCCATTCACCAGGTCCGTGATCCACTCATAGGCGCCGGGAAGCGCCGCGATCGCCGCGGGCATCTCGATCGTGACCGTCTGCTTGCCTTTGGCGATGTCCTGCGCCGTCTGCTGCACTGGCGAGCTCGTGGGGACTCCGCCACCGGAGGTCACCGCACCGCCCCCACCAACCAGGCCGCCACCCGTGGCCATGAGCGCGCCGAGCGCCGCCTCCTTGAGGCCGGCGGCGATCGCGACCGGGTTGGGCGGCCACAGGCCTTCCGCGGCCTTGGCCAAGCCCTTCAGGATGTGCGCGCGCCCTTCCGCCTCGAGCTCCTGGCTCAGCGCCTTCTTGAGCGAGCCCAGGAACGCCCCGAACACGTTGTCGCCCGCGCCGAGCGCAGCGAACATTTGGGTGAAGGCGTCCGCCAGCGGCTTCACGCCCTCAGTGGCCACCGACTTGAGCGCCTTCTGCAGCGAGGTCAGCTGCTTGGCCGTGCCCTCGAACCCGGTGCGCACCCCGGCCCGGGCCATCACGTCACCGCCCTTACCGGCAGCCGTGATCAGGTCATGCTCTTGCTCCGGCGTGGCCCCCTCGCGCTGGGTATCCCGCATGACCTGGTTGCGGTCCCCCTGATTCAACTGAGTGGGAAGGCGCGACTCGATCCCGGAGATCCGGCGCTCGAAGTCCGCGATGATGAGGTTCGCCTCGGCGCGCTGGGTTTCGTTCAGGTCCTTCACCACCTTGGCGTACTTGGCCAGGAACTCCTGCAGCTGCGTGGCCGCCTGGTCAGTCACCTGGCCGGCTAGCGCCGCGACCCGCTCATGCGTCTGTGTGGCGAAGGATTCGACCACCGCGGCGGACTCGTGGCCGGCGATCCGGCGCTCGAAATCCGCGATGATGAGGTTCGCCTCCGCGCGCTGAGTCTCGTTCAGATCCTTGACGACCTTGGCGTACTTGAGCAGGAAGTCCTGCAGCTGCACGGCGGCCTGGTTGCTCGCCTGGCCAGTCAGCTCCGCGACCCGTTCGTGGGTCTGTGTCGCGAAGGTCTCGGCCGCCGCGGTGGCGTCATGCACGGCCTTGAGCCGCCCGAGCTCCTTCTGGTGGGCCTCCTCCGAGGCCTTGTCCCGCTTGTCCACGGCCTCGGTATGGATCGCCGTGATCTGCGTTTCGAAGGTCGCGATGTCCTTGCGGTTCTGATCGAGCTCCGCCTCGAGCGCGTCCCGGCGCCGTTGGGCCTCGCCGCTCAGCGGGCTGATGCGCTCCAGATCCGCCAGCTGCGCCAGCTCCTGCTGAATGGCCGCCTGGCGGACCAGGAGATCTGCGCGCCCGGCGATGAGGGGCGCCGCCTCGCCGCCCCGCTGTTGGCGGAGCTTGTCCGCTTCCGCATGGAGCTCCTGGAGGTGCTTGACTGCTTCCCGTTCGTCCTCGGTCAGCTTCTCCACCGCGAAGCCGATCGCCGCGACCGCCCCCGCCACGGCGAGCAGCGGCGCCAGGGCCACGCCGGCGAATTCGCCGAACGCCAGGCCCAGGTGCGGCACGAGGGCGCCCAGGCCGGTGGCTTCTTCCGTAAGGCGGAGCAGGGGACGGGTGAGGGCGCCAAGCTTGAGGCCCGACGCCTCCCCCTCGTGGGCCGTGAAGGAGAAGGCCGCGGCGAGCTTCTGGAGACTGGAGGCGGTCTCGGTCGTTGGTTTGCCGATCAGCGCCAGCCGCTCGGCGAAGACCTGATTCCCTTCGGAGACCTGGCCGAGCGCGCGGCCGCCGTTAAGGGCAGCGGCGCCGGCGGCATCCATGCCCAGCACGATTTGCCGGGCGCTGGCATTCACGGCGGTCGAGGTCCGGGCGACATTCGCCTGGAACGCCAGCAGCGTCGCGCTGGCGTTGTCCTGACCGGTGATGCGAACGGCAATATCGGGCGTGCTCACGATCCCAGGGCCTCGCTCAGATCATCCTGTGACAGTTGGGTCGCGACTTTCGGGGCGACCACGATCGCCGCGCCGGCCATCGCCGCGCGCCCATCGTGGAACCGCTGCATCGCCTGGACGGAGGGCATCTCCTCGAAGAGCGCCCAGAACAGCGGCCACGTGATCCGGCCTCCTTCGAATGCCCCGGGATACACCGCGCAGAACCAGGCGACGGCCCGCCGCAGCGGGATCTCCTTGGGGGCCGGCGGCGTCCGGTGCCATTCGGGGAGCAGCTCCTCGTAGGGCACCCGCGACGGCGCTACGGCGCGGGCTCCTCCCCCATCGCCGAGACGAAAAAACGGAGCACCGCCGGGGCCAGGACCTTGAGCGGCACGGCGCTCACCTTCTCCACCGGGAACTGCATGGCGGTGAGGACCTCGACGTAGATGTCGGCCACTTCCTGGAAGGTCTTGGCCTCGACGATCCGCTTGCGGAACGTCAGCGCATCCAGAAAGCCGAGGTGGCGCCCGGTGTAGGTCTCGCCCCCGACCTGGATCATCGGGTGCTCGAGCGCCTCGGCGCCCTGGTCGAGATTGATGACGAAGCTCATGGTCAGTTCCAGAGCAGGGTGATGTCGTCGATGCCCTGGTCGGTGGTGACGTAGGGCTTGACCTGCAGCTTGTAGAGGCCGAAGGCCTCGTTGTTCTCGCTCAGTTTCTCGACGCTGCCCGGCACCACCTGGCACTGGTTCAGTGTGAGCTTCCACTTGTTGTTGGTGGTGCCCCCGAATTGCAGCGAGCAGATCCCGGTGGTGCCCGCCTTCTCGAGCGAGTAGGGATCGATCAGGGTCGAGGTGGTGAAGGGGGTCGTGGTGAGCGCGGTCATCTCGATGACGAGATCGAGGACCGGCTTCCGGAACGTGGTGGCGAAGCCGGCGTGGCCGACGCCACCGCCGCCGGCGACGGCCAGGCGCGGGTTGCTGAAGGAGCGGCCGAGCGAGAAGCTGGCCGAGCGCAGCACGGCGCCGGTCAGGTTGTGGAGCGTGAAGCCCACGCCGGCGGCCGACGGCGGCACGATCGTCGGCGCCGTATACGTCATCGACGGCAGGGTGAGATCTGCCGGGTCAGTGACCATGGTGGCCGCGAAGGGGAACTCGAAGGTCGGGATCCCCGTGTTGGGGATGTCGATCTTGAGATCGGTATACATCCCGCAGGCCTTCCAGAGCTCCCCGCCTTCGTAGAAATAGGTCGACAGCGAGGCCGGCGTCACGCTGAAGAGGTCCGGCGTGAAGGTCCAGCTGGTGCCGGCGGCGAGCGTGGCGGTGAAGCCCGCAGCGCGCAGGAACCGATGGACGTCCGGGACTTCGTTGGCCGAGCTCGCGTAACTCGCGCCGAGCCCCTTCGGTTCGACCTTGATCGACCCGCTGACGGTGCGGCCATTGGGCGGTGCGGCCAGCCAGCGACCGTTGCCGGCGTTCTGGGGCCCGCGATCGCCATCATAGCCCCAGCCGATCTTGACCTGGGGCCGGGGCATGATCAGTCGGACGGCGTCCGTCGTGGCCGGGGTCACATCCGTGTTGTAGGTCGATTCGACCTTGGTCGTGACCGCGACCGCCTCCATCTGCAGGGGCTGGCCCATGGCTTACTCCTTGGGCGCTTCGGGCGCCGGTGCAAGGTCCTCGGTCTTGGGTGGCTCCGGCGGCGGCACCGGCTTCGGGTGCACGATTCCCTCCTTGGCGAAGGACTCCACCACGAAGGCGTGCAGCGTGGCACCGCCGGCGCTCTCGATCTCGCGTGGCACTTCGACCACCACGCCATCCTGCTCCACTCTCAATCCGCTCATGGGGCCAGCTCCCTCAGCGCGTAATCGACGGCCCAGGCCGTCGTCACTTGGTTGTCGTCGCGATCGGCCGCGGGCGTGAAGTAGTCGAGCGCCATGTTGGGCTCGGGGCCGATGTAGATGTTGTTCCGCTGCCGCGCGAACTGGTTCTCGTTCCGGTGGAACTGCTGCAGCGAGCGCATGATCGCGCGCGCGACGTAGTAGCTGTCCCGGACCACTTCGTGGGTCGCGCTGGCCGTCCGGACCACTCGGACCAGGAGCCGGAGCTTCCCGATCTTCACGCCACTCAGCGCCGTGGCCGGCATCGCCAGCCGGTCGATCGCCACCGTGACCGCCATCGCGGTGTCCGGCAGCTCACCGCGCCCGGCGATCGGGTCGTCCGTCTCGGCCGTGACGTCCGGAGCCGAGGGCGCGGTGTCCGTCCCGTCGTAAGTCATCGCGGCCAGCTGGGCCGCGATCCCCTGGGGCTGGCTGGCGTAGTCCAGCGTGGTCCCCGCCAGCCACTCCGCGACCGCCCGCACCGGCTCGACCATCAAACCACCGTCAGCAACAGGCGCAGCTTGAGCCCGTCATCGAGCAGCTCGGCGGCCCGCACCTTGTACTGGGCCCCGTCCAGGGTGACTGAGGCCTCGCGCGCGATCCCGGGCAGGTCCGATGCCCGTGCGATGCAGCTGATCGTGCGCCGTTCGACCTTCCGCCCAGTGGGATCCTGTTGCTGCCGGTCCATCTCATCGAAAGTCACGTTCGCCTTCGCGACCCCCCAGGTCAGCGCACCCTTCTGGGTGAGGTTGACCTGGTGGGCCAGGATCCCGCCGAGGTGCTGGTCGAGGCTGAACGCCACGGCTGGTGGGGGCGGCCGGCCGGCGCCGCCCCGCTCCCGCTCAGGTCAGGAGGCTCGGGAGGTTCACCCCGGTCTGGCGCGCCGGGATGACGATCAGCTCGGCCGCGGTGATGTTCGCCGCGTTCGAGGCGCCGGTGGAGCAGCCCAGGTAGCAGAACCCGCCGACGATGTCGAGCGCCGTGCGCGGATCGATCTCGAAGATCACGCGCTTGGTCTTGGTGGCGGCGTCCGTGGTGTAGTTCGCCGCATCGGTCGCGCGGGAGAGCGCGGCCCCGTTCACCTCGTCCAGGCTGGTGAAGATCGGGACGTTGTTGGTCAGCGCCTTCGAACCGGCGCCGGCGGCCGACGTCGCCTGCAGCGGCGTCAGCAGGATGGTGGCGGCGTTGCCCTGGTTCAGGATGAAGACCAGGAAGGCCTTGTGGGCGTACTTGAGGCTGCCCCACTTGGCGCCCGTGCGGCCCGCGGCATCGGCTGCCGGCGGCAGGAGCGTCGCCTGGGGGTAGTCGGAGAGGTTCAGATGGCTGGACATCGTCGTGCCTTTCGCATGGGACCCGACCAGGCGGGGGACCGGGATGGTCCCCCACGGGTCAGGTGTCGGATCAGCTGCGGGTGTTGAGCACCACGAACGGCGAGCGCGCGTTGGCGCCCTTGAACGGCGTCACGGACTTGAGCCAGAGCGGCTGGCCATCCGCGCGCAGCGTGATCCGGAGCGCCGTCTCGTCGTAGATGAAGCGGACGTGGACGCTCTGGGCCTGGGTCGGGCCGCCCTTGTCGGCGAGGTGGTACTGGCTGGGCACCACGGCGATGAGATCGCCGGGGGTCCCGACCGCCTCGCAGAACTCGCTCGGGAAGGCCGGCCGGCCGAGGATGGTGTCGAAGGGCTTGTTGGTCAGGCCGCCGGCGCCGATGAAGAGCGGCACCACGCCGCTCGAGCCGGCGGTGGCGTTGACGATGTACGGCAGGAGCTCCTGCTGGTACAGGAAGACGATGTCGTTCCAGAGCCCGGAGGGCACCAGCGACATCATCTTCGAGACGTTGAGGCCCAGGAACGTCGCGCTGTTCGCGATCGTCTGGGTGCCCTCGATCGCCTGCGTCACCTTGCAGCCGCTGTTGAGCCAACCGAGCGGCTGGCCCGCACCGGTGCCGCGGAAGATCGCGTCCGTCAGCATGAACGTCGCTTCCGCCTGGAAGGCCTTGGTGAGCAGGGCCTCGGCCATGGTGGTGTCCTGCATCAGCTCGTCGGTCAGGTACGCGACGCCGATCAGCTTCTTCAGGTCATGGACGAGCTGGCGGAGCTTCGCCTTCGCGGCGGCCGCGGTGTCGGCCTCGCCGCCCCACGCCATCGAGATGCCACCCCAGCGGGTGCCATTCCCGCGGTTCACCTCGTCCACGACGTTGTACTTGGCCCCGTTGGTGTTGGAGCCGATCGGGATCCGGGTCACGCGCGAGAGGATGGGATCCTCGGCGTACACCGGCTCGAACACGCCGGGCAGGAGCTCGGGCGCGATGAAGTAGCCGCCGTCGGCGCCGATGCCCTCGCTCATGCCGGACGGGCCGGCGCTGATCTTGAGCGCGTGCTCGTTGATCAGCCGGAGGCGCGGATCCACGCGGCCGCCGGGCATGCCGGCCTGGCAGATCGCGAAGACCTGCTCGCCGAAGGAGGCGAACTTCTTCTCCGCCTCGCGCGGGGTGCCGACGCGGCCGCCGGCGCCCACGATCACGGGCGTCCCGTTGAGCTTGGCCTGCTGCTCGCCGAGGATCGCCTTCATGGCGTCGGCCACGCCCTTCGACTCGTCGCCCTGGACCTTGCGAATGGTCGCGAAGTACTCGGGGTACTCGTCGATGAGGGCGGTGAATTCCTTCATCCGGACGAGGCTCTTTTCCGCCGCGGCGAGGGCGCGGTCCTTCTCCTGGGCGGCCTGGGCGGCCGCGGCATCTGCGGACATCTGCTGCTCCTTGGCCACGGGGGCCGACGCGGGGACCGGAACGACACTCGGCGTCGCGGCCCCGACCGCGACCGAGGGAATCACAGCACGGGAAGCCGCCAGTATGGCGGCGAACTGGGCAGCGAGGACTTCGGTGGTGGCGTAGTTGGCGAGAATGGTGTCGGCCTCGCGCAGACTGGCTGCGATCAGCTCGGGCGGCCGCTCGGCGCGGGCGTTCTGGGCGCGGGCCACGCCGCCGCGGGCGCCGAGGCGCGCCAGCGTTTCGTCCATCGTGGCGATCCGGTCCACCATGCCGGCGCCTTTGGCCTGGGACGCGGTCAGCAGCCGGCCCTCGCCGAAACCGCCCCGGACATCGCTGGCGTTGACCCCCCGGCCTTTCGCCACCGCGTCGACGAAGGCGGTGTAGTACTCGTCGAGCATGGTCTGGATGGAGGTGCGCGCATCATCGGAGAGCGGCCCGATGCCGGCGGCGTCGGCCTTGTACTTCCCGGCCGACAGGACCTCATAGCGGATCCCGGCCTGGGCGTCGGCCTCGCTCGTGTCCTCGTGCACCATGAGCACGCCGATCGAGCCGGCATTGCCGGAGGGTGTGATCGCGATCTCGCTGCAGCACGAAGCCAGCCAATAGGCCGCCGAGGCGCAGAGGTGATTGACCTGCGCGACAATTGCCTTCCGGTCGCGGCCAGCGAGGATCTTGGCGCCGAGCTCCGGGATCCCCTGGACCTGGCCGCCGGGCGAGTCGAGATCGAGCACGATCGCCTTGACCGCGTCATCGGCGAGCAGGGCATCGAGCTGGCGGCCGAGGGTTTCGGCATCCGCCCCGCCGCTGATCTCGCTGAAGAGATTCGCCCGCGGCATGATGGCCCCGAAGACCGGGAGGACCGCGATCCCGCCGGCCGGCGCGGGGCGCGCGTCCCGCGAGCCAGCCTCGATGCGCGCGGCGATCTGGTCGTCGGTGAAGGCGCCGCCGGCGGCGCGCACCTCGAGCACCTCGAGGATCGCCGCGAGCTTCTCGGGCAGGATTGCCCAGGGCAGCGCCTGGACGGCCTTGCGGACGTTCGGGAGTCGGGTCATCAGAGGGCTCCCAGCAGGGCGGGATCCACGCGGTGCCCCTTGGCGCCGTTCCCGTTGGTGTTCTTCGGGGGGAATCCGCTGGACCCGTCTTCCGGTGGGGGCACGACGCCGAGCTTCTTGTCGGCACCGGAGACGTCGATCCCGCGCTGCTTGGCTTCCTGCTGCTCGAGCTCGAGCGCTTCGAAGTTGTCGTCGAGGTCGATGCCCGCTTCCGCCGCAATCCGGCGCCGGTTGTCGACGCCCAGCTTGACCCGGTACTCGGCCGCCTGGATTTCCTCGAGCGACTGGAGCGGGGCCCAGCCGCGGTACTCCCAGCGGCAGGCGGTCCAGTCGGCGGCGGTGAATGAGGGGAGACGGATGGCGCCGGCGAGCTGGGCCTGCGCGACCCAGTCGCGGTAGACGATTCGATGCAGGCGGGTGGTGAGCCACCGGGCCGCGGCGCGGTAACCATCGCGGTCCCCGTGGAGGCCCATCTTGCCCGAAGAGAAGTTGACGCCCTCGAGGTCACCGCTGGCGCCAGGATAGGAGAGGGGCCCGAACGCACTCACCGCGCGGCCGATCGTGGCCAGGATCGCCTTCTTGAAGCCGGCGTAGTTGGCGTTGGGGTGCGTCGGGTCCCACTCCTGGAACTCCATCCCGATCGGGAGCGCCCGGGCGAGGCCCGGCTCGGCATCCATCACGATCTTGTCGGGATTGACCTTGTCGGTGGACTGGACCTGCAGCAGCGGCGAGGCCTCGATATTGTCCTGCCCCTTCGTCACGAAGAAGCCGCCGGCCGACGCCGCGATGATGGCCTGGGTGACCTCGGCCTCGGTGTACTTGTCGAGGAGCCGATTCGTCAGCATGGCCGGCGTGCCCCAGGGCACGCCGCGCGTCTGGCCCGGCCGGAGCTGCAGGAAGACGTGGAACATCTGGTCCGCGGGAATCCGGACCCGTTCCCGCTGGCCTTCGCCGATCGCCCGCGTCCAGACCCAGTAGGCGACCGGCCGCCCCCACCGGTCGATCTCGACGCCCATCCGGATCTCGTTTTGCCCGGTCGTGGGCAAGATGTTCAGCATCTCATCGACCAGGTCCGCGTCGATCAGCTGCACCGAGTAGCCGTAGGGGTTGTTGAAGCCGCGGAGCCGGCGGCCGAAGCACTCGCCATCGCGCGCCGCGGTGCCGAGCACGAGGCGTTGCATCTCGCCCCAGGAGTTCTGCCCGTCGGCGCTGCAGGTCTCCGGCTCGCCCCAGCGCTCGAAGGCGTTCTCGAGCTGCTGGTTGAGCGCGGTGAGCAGGGTGCCGTCGGCCGCCTTGTTGGTGGCATCCATCCCGATGCCATCCTCGGCCCAGCCGACGATCTCGTTCTTGAGCTGCGCGATCAGACCGGCCCAGTGCGGGTTATCCCGCTCGAGCTCGCGGGAGCGGCCCCGAAGCGTGCGCAGCGAGCCCTTGAGCTCCTGATCCGCCGAGAGCGCGGAAGCGAACCAGTCCCCGGTCAGGCGGGTGAAGCTGGCCGCGGCATACCCGGCCCGGACCTTGGGCCCGGTGGCGACGCGCCGTGCGACCGCGAGCGGATTCCTCACCGCGGCTCGTCCTTGGTCAGGGCGTACAGCCCATCGCGCGCCAGGACGAAGAGCATCTTCCAGCCGCAGGCCGACAGCAGGAGGATCCCGCCGGCGAACGGCCAGACGATTGGCCCGAGCAGCAGGGCAAAGCCCAGGCTGAGCAAACCCCAGCCGAGCAGGAACCCGAAGACGAACAGCAGCTCAGGGAGGCCCCGGCGGAGGGAATGCACGAAGCCGCCGAGGCGCCGGCGCATCGTGTGGACGGCAGGGAGATCGGCCAGACGGAAGGCGCTCAGCATGCGGGCCGCAGCCGCCACGCCACTGGCGTGCCGAGGGAGCCCGTGCGCTGTGCCTGGACCTCGGCCGCGTACCGGCTGCGGAGGCGGAGCAGCTGGTCGATCGGGATCAGGGCGACGGCATGCCCCCCGATCTGGTAGGACTGGAGATCGGCCGGCAGCCGGCCCTCGAGCTGTGCCTCGATCAACTCGAGCATCGTCTGCGAGTGGGTCTTGGCGCCGCTCGTCTGCTGGGCCGGATCCGGGTAGAGCAGCAGTGTGCCCTGGGCCAGCGTGTAGCGCTCGCCGCCGGCGCTGGCGCTCAGCGTCCAGGCAACGGTCTCTGGGGAGGGGCTGTCACCCTTGAGGCCTTGGGTGTTCGCGGCGCTCAGCGTGCAGCGCCACCCCGTGCCTTGGGCCGCGACCTGGGCCGCAAGTCCGAGCTCCCCGCTGACGAACTGGGCGAGCAGGGTATAGGCGCTAGAGGTGAAATTGCCGAGGGCGGGATCGGAGATCGGGAGGATGTCGAAGACGACGGTATCGCCTGCGCGCAGCGAGGCTGGGACGCCTACGGGAACCGTCGGTGGGGCCATGGGTGCATGATGGGAACGCACCCGGTCCAGCGGAAAGAGCTACGCGCTACGAAGTTTTGCGCTTTTTGGCAGGGGGCAAGAGAGGGGGATGCGGTACTTGTAGGGCTGCGCGCCGCCTGGCTCACGCTCCAGATAACCCTTTTCGACCAGCAGGTTTAGGTGCCGCGAGAGCTGCGACACACTCCGGCCGAACCGACTGCCCAACCACTCCAGTTTGAGGGGTCGAAAAGCGCAAAAGTCCAGCTCCCCGTGGAGGAAGCCGAAGAGCCGATAGGCGGCATTCGGGATCTCGGTGTCCTGGGCGCAGGCCTGCAGGCAGGAGGGCATCAGAAGCGTCTCCGGAAGAAACCGCCACCGCGGACGTTCCGCGAAAAGCCAATCCCACTCGAGGGTGATTCGCCAGCCGTGTCCTCCGGGGCGCCCAGCGGCACCGACAGCGCGTCGGCCGCGGCCCCGAGGCCCGCGATCGTCGGTGAGCCCAGGAGCTCGAGCGCGGCCCGCGCGAGGATCCGGCAGTCGAGCGCCTCGTTCGGGGTGTCGCTCCCCCGCTTGACCCAGACGTAGGACACCCGGCCCAGGTGCACCCGGCGCTTGCGTTCCTCCGCCACCAGCTGCGCCAGCTGCTCAGCGGTAAACCAGGAGGGCAGATGGACGAACCCGGGCCCTGGCTCGGTCTCCACCAGCTGCGACCGGAGGAATTCGTTCTTGGCGGTGTCGACGCCGACCGGGTAGAGCGGGATCCGGCGCTTGGTCTGGGCCGTGGGCTTGCCGAGGATTGGGCGCTCGCCCGGCTGACCCTTGCTCGCGTAGATCTTCCGCGGGCGCCGCGGCTGCGCGAAGCGATAGACCTGGGTCGTGGCGAACCCGGAGTCGATCAGCGCGGCCGCCACGGACACGGACCGGCCGGAGACGTGCAGAAAGGGCTGGGCCAGGGCGGCATCCACCTCGTGCCACACGCTGCCCGGCTGATCGGGCTCCCGCTGCGGATCCCCGGGGAAGACCCGCATGGCCACCGGCCAGGACTCGAGGCCGGCCCCCCAGCCCCAGACATAGAGCTCGAGGCGGTTGGCCTGGACGTCGATGCCGGCGGTGAGCACCCCGACACCATCGGGCACCACATCCTCCTCGAGATCCGCCTCGAGGCGCGAGGCGAGCTGACCCTGCGTGATGCGCTGATCGGTCTCGGTCCAGAGCTCACAGAGGCGCGTGTTAACGAAGACCTGCAGATCGGCCGGCTTACCCTTCGCCCGCTCCCATTCCGACACCAGGATCGGCCAGGCGCTCTTGGCGTAAGGGCTGTAGAGCGCGTTGAGATGGGACGAGGGGTAACGCCCGTCGGCATTGGTGGGCACCCAGGTCCCTTGCTCTTCCCGGTACCACGCGCGCTTTGCCGTCTCCTCGATCGTCGCGGCGCAAGCGCGGCAGACATAGATCGCGGTCTCGGGCTGCCCGGCCACCCAGTGCAGGCCAGGGGTGTCGCCTTTGCCGCCCCAGATCAGCGGCTGGCGCTCCCCGCAGTGGGGGCAGGGCAGGTAGTAGAGCTCGAAGGTGCCCCCCTCGAGGTAGGGCCAGATGATCGTGCTCTCCGCATCCCGCGGCGTCGACGTCAGGCCAAGCTGGCCGACGTCCGAGGCGCCTTGCCGTCGGCTGACGATCTCGACGGGATTCCCCTCGCCGGGAATCATCTCCATGCGGTCCACTTCATCGCAGAAGACGAACGGACTGGACCGGCTGGCGAGCTCCGTGGCCGACTGGGCGGAGGCGATCGACAGGAATCCCCCAGGAAATGGATAGTACCGGAGGGTCGTCTCCCCGCCGCGCCCCAGCGGGATCAGGCGCGCCAAGGTGGGCGTGTCCTGGACCATCGGCCGGAATCGTTCCTTGGCCCAGCTCTCCGCATCGTCGATCTTCGGGCGCACCAGGATCAGCGGCGAGGGCAGCCGGCGCATGCGGTAGAAGAGCCCGTTCTCGAGCACCGTGCTCTTGCCCGTCTGCGTGGCCCAGCACAGCACGATGCAGGATTGGTCGGGATCCGCGAGGAGGTCCTGCCACCGGCGCTGATAGGGCGCGACGTGCACCCGGTAGGGCCCGATGCGCGGGAGGATCCGGTACCGCTCGGCGTGCTCGGTGACCGTGAGGGAATCCGGCACCAGGCAGAGCCGGCGGACGGTCTCGACGACAACCTGGTCGACGAAGGCGGGCGCGGTCATGCCGCGGTCTCCGCCTCACCGGGGCCAGTGACCCCTTCAGTGTGGTCGGCGAACTCGTTGGCGCCCTCCATGAGGGCGTGATAGATCGCCTGCGTGATCCGGCGCGCATCGCCGGGCGTCTGGGCCGCCACGATCTCCCGTTCGAACTGCTGCAGTCGACCCGACGCGACGGCAGCGAACCCGCCGATCACCTTGTCGAGGGCCGCCTGGTACTCCTCGAGCGGCACGAGCTCGCGCCGCTTCACCGCCAGGTCGAGCTCCTTGAGATCCGCCTCGGCCGCGGTCTTCCGGATTTCCGGGTTGTTACTGGTCCCCTTGGACTTGTCCCGCTCCTCCTCGCGGATGGACTCCTCCCACCAGGTCAGGCAATCTCGCAGCACGTAGCGCGGCCGGCCGCTGATCATGCGGACCGGCATCCCCTTCTGTCGCCAGGTCATCACGGTGCGCGACGTGCGCCCGACCGCGGCGGCAAATTCTTCCTGGGAGAGCGTGGAGACCTTGGGTGCCATCGATCCGAATCAGAAGTGATTGTACAGTGCTGTATTAGCTGGTCGACGAACGGGGTCCTCGGACACCCGCGGCGCCGGCCGGGGAAGGACCCCGGCGCCTCGCGCCATCAATCGAAAGCGGCCGCAGTCCCACCACTCAGTGGCTCGCCTTGTACGCGATCGCACGAAAGCGATCGTTGATCGCCGCCTCGATGGTGGGCACTGCCTGCTCGTCGACCGTGACCTGCACGCTCTTGAAGAACTCCAGATCAGCTGGGCGCCTGACACTGGGGCGCAGGAACCAGAGCGCCCGCACATCGCGACGCCCAGGGCCATAGCGCTGGAAGATGATCGGCCCGCGCGGCCCATCGACCTGGAACGTGCCCAGCTTGCCCTGCAGCTGGATCTTCCCGCTCGCCGTCACTCGCTGTGGGGTGAGCTTCCGCTTGATCGCGTTGCGTCCCAGGGCGTAGTACAGCACGCCCTGCTTCGGATCCCGGCGGATCTGCAGGCCCAGGTTCACAGGATAGAGCGCCCGCGGGATGACCTGCTGTGGGAACGCCCGCAGTCCGATGCCCGTGTCCGAGGGGATGGCCACCAGGCGTCCGAGGCGATCAGTGGTGTGAGGGAGGCCGGTCTCGAAGGGGCTCAGGAGCGAGGCGCGCCCGGCCGTGGTGAGCAGCACGCTCAGGTTGGTGGGCGTGGCCTGGGCGTCCCGGCCGAGGTAGCGCGGCGCAAGCCAGTCGAGCAGCTGGCGGTTCCGGACTTGGAAGTGCCGCGGATAGTTCTCGCGGATGGCCGCGTAGCCGCTTTCCCCGAGTCGGTTCAGGGCCGTGATGATGCCCTTGACCATCTCGCGGGGATGCTGGCCCAGCGCGTCCTGGAAGGCCTGGGTGTCGATCGAGAACGCGATCATGGCCGCCTCACGCGGTGGAGGTGACGGGCTCGCCGGCGCCCGTGCGCTCGGCCTCCAGCTTCCTCCGCGCCTCGCGCCGCTCGGCCTCGTTGGCGGCATCCTGTTCGGCTTGCAGCCGCTCGTTCTCGGCTTTCTGCTTCGTGATCGCCTCGAGCGCCTTGGCGCGGAAGCTGGCCGCGGCCTGCTCCGCCTGGTCGAGCATGGCCTGATACTGGCCCGAAAAGGCGAAGTAGCGGGCATGGCACAGGAAGCCGGCGGCGCGCTGGATCCGCTCGCTCTGGTTGGCCGATCGCGTGGGCCCGCCCGGCACGGGCTCGCTGCCATCCGCGGGCGCGACCGGGACCTCGAAGTCCGGCAGCAGGATGGCGAGATAGGCCATCCACTGGATGTCGTCGATCGGCTGGACGAGCATGACGGGCTGGGCATCCGGTTGCGCGCCGGGCGCGCCGATCGGGGGAAGGCCGGGATTCATGCGGCAGCACTCCGTTGGCTGGGAGGGGTGAACCAGTGGCCGGTCCAGGTTTCGAAACAGAGCGGCACCGAACCCTTGGGGCCGTTGCGGTTCTTGCGGAGGAGCAGGTCGACGGGCGTCGGGCCTTTCTCGATCTCGGCCTCGGGCCAGTAGATCATTGCGACCTGGTCCGCGTCCTGCTCGATGTTGCCGGAGTCGCGGAGATCGTGCAGCTCCGGGCGCCGGCCATCGGTCACGTTCTTCCGGTTGAGCTGCGAGAGCGTCAGCACGCAGGTCTGCAGGTCCATGGCCAGCTGCTTGAAGCCTGCCGTGATCTCACCGATCTGCAGGTCGCGCGTCGAGGCCTTGCCCTGGTAGTCCAGCAGCTGCAGGTAGTCGACCACCACCAGCGCCAGCGCGCCCTGCTGGGCCTTGAGACATTCGGCCGCGAAGCGGACGCCGGCCGCGGTCTTGGTGTGGCTGTCGAAGTGCAGGTTGAGCCCGTGCAGCTCGCCAGCGGCGCGCGCCAGCCGCGGGAACTCGTTGTCGAAGACCTGGCGATTGCGCAGGCGCTTGAGCGTCACGCGGGCCTGGCTGCTGAGCAGGCGCTCGACCAGCTCGTCGCGCGGCATTTCGCGGCTTAGGTACAGCACGGGTCCGTGCGCGGCCACCGCGGCCGCCACGCGGAGGGCCAGCGCGGACTTCCCCTCGCTCGGCCGGCCGGCGAGCACGATCTGCTGCCCGGGGCGAAAGCCATCGGTGAGCTCGTCCCAGGCCTCGAAGCCGGTGCTCAGGCCGCGGAGTGGCGCGCCGGTGTTGGCCTCCTGCTCGAGGCGATCGAGCGCCCGGTGCAGGGACTCGCGGTAGGTGACTTCGGGTGTGGCCTGCCCGACCTGGTAGGCCCCCACGAGGCGCTGCATGGTCTCGGGCACCAGCGCCGCGAGATCGAGCGCCGGGTCGAGACTCGCGCGGATCAGGCGCTCGCCCTCCGCGTTCAGCCGGCGCCGGCGCCAGGCGTCGGCCACGATGTTCGCGTGAAACTCGATGTTGGCCGAAGTGGGTACCGCGTCGACCAGGTCCGAGAGGGCGGGCAGATCGACGGCGACGCCGATCGCCTCGAGCTCGTGGCGGATCGTGACCGGGTCCACATCGACCCGGCGCTCGACCAGGCGGCGGCAGGCGGTGAAGACGTCGCGGTGCAGCTTCTCGGTGAAGGCCTCGGGCGCCGGCAAGATCGTGCCGATGCGGTGCAGGCTCTGCGCGTCGAGCAGCAGCGCGCCCAGCACCGCCTGCTCGGCCTCCAGTTGGACCGTGGGGAACGTGGTCACGCGGGCCGCCGGCTGAGATCGGCCATCAGCGCCGAGACACCGGTCGCGACCGGCAAGGGGGGTAGGGGGGTATTGTCTTCACCATGTGAAGACGGTCTCTCTCTCCTGTCTTCCGTCTCATGTCTATAGTCTCCCCGCGTGACCCGGCCTGTGTCACGCGGCGTGACTGGTGGGCGTGACATGGGCGTGACTGCGCGTGACGTCTCGCGAGCTGGCGTCAACAGACGGCTGCTCCGCGACTTGCGCTGCCGCTCCCGGGTGGCCTCGGGGGCGTCGCTGGGCTTGGCCGGGCGGCTCTGGCGGCGCTCCCAATTCACGAACTGATAGACGCCATTGAGCTCGGTGAGCGTGCCCACGTTCACCAGTGAACACAGCGCATCCTGGAGCAGGTCGCGGGTCAGTCCCGGGATCACCAGCTCGAGATCCTCGTACTCGATCGGCTCGCCGCGGACGGTTAGCCGGCCACCGTCCTTGGCCCGCTTGGCCACGGCCAGGAGCCAGGGCATCAGGAGCAGCCCGCGGGCGCCCTTCCGCGCCGCGCGCATGAACTTTTCCTCGCCCAGGATCTCGGTATGCAGCTTCGCCCACTCCTCCATCAGCCCACCCTCCGCTCGAGTTCTGTGGCCAGGAATCCCGCCATCGCGGGGGAGATCGTGATTGGTCCCTCACCGCCGGCACCATGACGCAACCAGGCCGCCACCGCGCGCCGCAGACAGGCCGCCTCGAGGTCCGACGCCGGCGGCGGCACAACATGGTGGACGCCAGGGACGTGGAGCTCGAGCGGCGGGAAGGCCGCAGGGGGATCCGGCGCCGCCAGCGCGGCCGCGATCGGGGCGGCTCTCATGCGGCCGCCTCGGTCCAGACGTAGACCCGCTGCGGTTTGCCGTGGGAGCTCGCGAGGAAGCTGGGGCGCGTGTGGTCAGTGGGCTTGCCACCGGCGCGGGTCATCACGGCCGGCAGGAACGAGTAGAACCGCTGATCGGCGGACTTGCCGCAGATCTGCCGGTGCTCGCAGGCCAAGCGGACGTCGGCCGGAATGATGCCGTGCCGACCGGCCTTGAGGCCGAGCTCGCGCGCGACGGGCACCATCGCCGCAATGAGCTGCTCGCGCGCGGCGGCCGCGGCGTCGAGGGCCTTCTTGCCGGCGGCGATCGAGCGCGCCGGCGAGGGCGGGGGCGGATCGAAGAGCGGACCGTGGTCTGCCGCGGCTGGTCGGCCGGCGAGCACGTCCTGGTCGTCGGCGGTGTAGGTGCGACGGGGGCTCACAGCTCCACCTCCATGATCGCCCCGTTGGGCCGCCACCGCTTCTTTGCGGCCCAGCGGACACTGCCGGCGTCATCCCGCTCGAAGACCGAGCCCAGCGGAATGCCTTGGATGAAGATCACCGCGCGGCCGTTCTCGCCCTTGAGCGTGACGACTTCGCCGCCATCGGGCAGGCCCAGCCCGCGCGCCAGGATCCCGCGGAACGTCGCGTCATCGAGCTCGATCACGGTGGCGGACCGGACCTCGGTCGGATCGATCGGGCCGGGCATCAGCGCGCCTCCCCAGGGAGGCAGGGCCGCAGGTGAATCGTGATCGCGCCATGCACTCGCGCGGTCTTGACCTGCCCGTTTTCGATGACCGGCCGGCCATCGACCAGGACCTCCCGCTCCGCCCACCCCTCCTGGTCATCAGCCTCGACGACGTTTTCGAGGAGCCATCCATCGAGACTGACCGCTTCCACGCGGGCGGCCTCCGGATCGCCAGCCCGCACCCTCATCGGGTCCTCCCCGTTTCACGGGCAACCCGGAAAGCGGACGAATGCGGCGGTACCATGGGCGGTACCATGGCGGGCGCTGGCCGGGGTCGGTCGGGGCCGCTCGGGGCCACGTATATAGAAGGAAAGGCAGGCTGGCCCCGGGGCTGGGCCTTCCTTAAAATCCCAAGAGGGGCAACCCTCATGTGGGTTCGATCCCCACCCCGAGCATTGATGCGAGAACCGCGCGACGCCCCGGGTCCCGCCACGATACTCAATATCCTTCCTGCCACATTTGCTCCCGCCCGAACCGCCCTTCCTGTCCCCAGGACAATCGGTTATTGGTTGAACGCGGGCTGCAGTGTCGACTGCAAATTGACCGCTCGGAGGCTGGAGCCCCATCAAGTCCGCGCCGAGCCGCTCTTGAGGCGATAGGCCGTGGCAGGTGATCGCAAGGGTTGGGTCCTCGTTCCCCCGCCCAGGGAGGACGAGGACGTCGGGTTCACCTCTCCGTTGGCCCGCCGCCGAGCGCAGACGAGTCATCGGCTCCTGGGTGTGCTCGCCGTCGTCACCGTGCTGGCCGGCTGGTGGCTCTGGCGATCGGCGCGCTCCGACCCCTCCCCGCAAGCCCGCACACCTCCCGTACAACTCCAGCCGATCGGCGAAGGCAACTCCGGATTGGCGCCGTCGGACTCTTCCGTTGCTCCCCGCGAGCCCCTCGCGGCTTCAGCCAGTTCGTCACCACCACCATCATCCATCCAGCCTCCCGCTGCTGCGGCGGAGTCCGGGCTTCCCGTCGAGCAGGCCGACACGACCGCGGCACTCGACGCGACCCGGATCGAAGACTGGTTCGCTGGGGCGTCGCAACGGCGCGCCGATTCCTTGGCGGCCGTCTCGCGCCGGCACGCTGACTCGGTTGCGGAAGAGGAACGTCGACTGGCGGAGCTCCGCAGGGCCGACTCCCTGGTCCTCCTGGAGGCCACGAACCGCGCAGCCCAGCTGGCGAGGGAGCAGCAGGAGCTCGAGGCGCCGGCGCTACCGGCGGCCGATGTGCGGGAGAGCAGGCTGGCCCGCGCCAGGAGCGCCCTGGCCGAGTGGTTGACTTTGCTGGTCACCGCCGTGGACTCGGCCCGGTACACCGATCCGGTGCTTGCGGTCGGCCCTCCCGATTTCATGGTCTTTGCCTCCAAACATCACATATCGCTGCGAGAGGCCATTCTGCTCGACGTCACAGTGAGTGAGGACGACGGGACCGCCAGGGCGCAATGGGTCGCGCGATGGGTGAACCCCTTCGGCACGGGCTCGAGTCGGCGGATGAAAGCCACTGCCATGGCCGCCCGGGACGGCGAGACCTGGCGGATCCGGAGCTGGAAGATCACCCAGGGTGCCCCCTGATCCTCCCGGCGAGTGATGACCTGACAGGCAGCCCCCCCGTCAGGCTGGCGAATCCGGCAGACGCCCGGCAGCTTGGAATCCACGGAGGGACAACGCTCAGGTGAGTTCGGAGCCGGCCCGCGGCACGCAGTTGCGGCCAACGGTGGAGTCCATTCACCTGTACTCGCCGGACGGGCTGGGCCCGGGGAAACGATTGCTTGAAGCGCGGATGAGAGATGCTGACCGCCCTGCGATGAGCGAGGAGGACGCATGTCGACGTATCTCTACGTGGTCAAGAATACGCTGCGGCACATCGAGGATGATTCCGGCAAGATCACCAAACTCGGCCAGCTCACCGTCAAGGACTACGTAGCCGCCCTCCGCAAGGGACCCGGCTACGGAACCGAACCCCACGATCTCTCCGGGAACATCACCACCCTCAGACGGTTCGCCGCGGCCTACGGGGGCGACCGCCTCACCCTCGATCTCAACGTCCCGGGGGGCACGATGTACGCCATCACGGCGTTCGGGGCGGTGGATGGCGGCAAGATTTATCAGTCGCTGGAGGCCGACGACACCTGGAAGCGGATCGAGGTCCTCCGGGCGGGGCGCGACCGGGTCAAGCTGATGGTCGCCGACGGGAAGTTCGGCACTCCCCACGACAAGATGCTGGCGCTCATTGCCTCGGAGCACTTTCCCTTCCCGGCGGGAATGAAGGAGGTATTCATGCCCTCCCTCTACGCCCGGCAGAGCGCCAGCGACTTCACGCTCTACTTCCGCAGCTTCAAGTAGCGCCGGCGGGTCCCGAACATTGCCCGAGGGCCGCCTTGCGGTGGCCGGAGCAATGGTGTTTGTTGCGAGGGTAGGCACGCCCCCCGGCCGTGACTCAAGCTGGTGCGCCGGGGCCCTGCACTGGCTTCATGCGATCGCCCGCGCGGCTTTCCGGGTTCGAGCCGGCCCCTTGGGGCCTGGCTCCCCGGCCGACGGGCGGCGAGTGATGATACATGCGGCTGTCTCTCCGCTTCATTGTGCCGTTGCTCCTGGCCCTGGCGGCCATTGCCTACGCCATCCTCCCCCTCGTCGACAAGCTGACGGTCCGCTGGTTCGTGCGGGATCTCGACCTCCGCGCCAACCTGATCGCCAATAGCATCCGGGAGTCGGATCTCGACCTGGCGGCCGCCGGAAACCGCGCACGGCTGATCCAGTTCTTCACCCGGATCACGGAAGACGAGCGGGTCTATGCCGTCGGCGTCTGCGCCGGCGGCGATGAGCGCATCCTTGCCACGGCCGCCATGCCGGCCGACGTGAGCTGCAGCGACCTCGATCGCTATTCGGGACCGACCGGCTACATCCTCAGGATCCCGCAGGGCCCCCTCCTCGTGTCGGTACGGCCACTCGAAATCCCGGCCTGGCCCCACGGTCGCCTGGTGCTGGTGCACGACATGAGTTTCGTGCAGCTGAGAAGCGAGGAAACCCGGCGCTACGTCTTCTATTTCTTCGTGCTCCTCGGCGTCACCATCTCGCTGATCACGGTCGTCATTGCGCAGGTCAGCTGGCGGGGCTGGGAAGCGGGCATGCGGGCGCTGCTCCGCGGCGAAGGACTGCTGCGCGCCTCGGAGAGCTCTCCCAAGCCGGAGTTCCGTCCGCTGGCCCGGGATCTTCGCGAACTCGTTCGCGACATCGAAGCCGGCCAGCGCCCGCGGGACGAAGGCCAGACGGTCTGGACCGCCGAGGCGCTCCGCGCCACGCTGCACGAAGATCTCAGGGGCCAGGAAGTCATCGTCGTCTCCAACCGCGAGCCCTTCCTCCACGTATACCGGGGCGACGCGATCGAGGTTCATCGCCCGGCCAGCGGACTGGTGACGGCGCTCGAGCCGATCATGCGGGCGTGCTCCGGCACCTGGGTCGCCCACGGCAGCGGCTCGGCGGACCGCGCGGTCGTTGACCGTCACGACCGGGTTTCCGTGCCACCGGACCACCCCGCCTACCAGATCCGTCGCGTCTGGCTCAGCCCCGAGGAGGAAGCGGGCTACTACTACGGCTTCGCCAACGAGGGCCTCTGGCCGCTGTGCCACATCGCCCACGTCCGCCCGACCTTCCGGACGTCGGACTGGGAGCAGTACGCCCGGGTCAACCGCGCCTTCGCGGCTGCGGTGTCGGACGAGGTCCGCTCGGCCGATCCGATCGTCCTGGTCCAGGATTATCACTTCGCGCTGCTGCCGCGCATGATCCGCCAGCAGCTTCCGGCCGCGACCATCGTGACGTTCTGGCACATCCCGTGGCCCAATCCGGAAGCGTTCGGCATCTGTCCCTGGCGCGAGGAGCTGCTCGACGGCCTGCTGGGTAGCAGCATTCTCGGATTTCACACCCAGTTCCACTGCAACAACTTCGTCGACACCGTCGACAGCCTGCTCGAAGCCCGGACCGATCGGGAGAGTTTCACGGTCAGCTACCAGGGGTCGCGGACGGCCGTCAAGCGCTATCCCATTTCCGTCGAATGGCCTCCACCGGCCGAGCTCATGGAGCGGACGGTGGAGGAGTGCCGGATTGCCGTCCGCCGGCGCCATGGACTCCCCGAGTCGCACCGGATCGGCGTGGGGGTGGACCGGCTCGACTACACCAAGGGCGTCGAAGAGCGGCTGCGCGCGGTGGAGCGGCTCTTCGAACTGCGCCCCGAATGGATCGGCCGCTTCACCTTCGTGCAGGTGGCCGCACCCACGCGAACCTCGATCGAGGAGTACCGGCACTACCAGCACCGGGTGGAATCGCTGGTGGCCCGGATCAACCAGCGGTTCGAGTCGGCCGAGCACCCGGCGATCCTCCTGCTGGGCGATCACCATGAGCCGCACCAGGTGTACGAGTACTACCGGGCGGCGGAAGTCTGCGTGGTGAGCAGCCTGCACGATGGGATGAATCTGGTGGCCAAGGAGTTCGTCTCCTCCCGGGACGACGAGCGCGGCGTCCTCGTGCTGAGCCAGTTCACCGGCGCCGCGCGGGAGCTCCCCGAGGCCCTCATCGTCAATCCGTACGACACCGACGAATGCGCCGCCGCGCTGCACATGGCGCTGGTCATGCCGGAGGGCGAAGAGCGCGCCAGGATGCGGCTCATGCGCGCCCTGATCCGCGAGTTCAACGTGTTCCGGTGGGCGGGGCGGATGCTGATCGACGCCGCGGGATTGCAGCGCCGCGGCCGGTTGCTTGAGCGGGTGAGCGCGGCCGGTGGCCGGGCGCTGGCGGTGAGCCGCCTGCTGTGAGACCGCAGCCCGACTCCGCCCCTCCATCCTCCGGTCTGATCGCGCCGGCCGCCGGCTGGGCCTGCTTTCTCGATCTCGACGGCACACTGGTGGAGCTGGCCGAGACGCCGGACGCAATCGAGATCAACCCCGGCGTGCGTGACCTGCTGCAGGCCACCCGGACGCTGACTGGCGGGGCGCTCGCGCTGATCAGCGGCCGCTCGCTCGTCGAGCTGGACCAGCTCATTCCGGGGCCGCCGCTGCCGCTGGCGGGCCAGCATGGCGTCGAGCGCCGCGGCGCCGATGGCGTGCTGCACCGGCACCCCTTTCCCTCGGAGCGGCTCGATCTGGCGCGGCAGAGTCTGTCGGAGTTCATCGCCCAGTGGCCGGGCTTGCTGCTCGAAGACAAGGGCAGTTCGCTGGCGCTGCACTTCCGGCGGGAACCGCGCCTGGCCGGCCTGGCGTCGCGGGCCGTGCGGTCGGCCTGCAAGTCACTCGGTCCGGAGTTCACCGTCCAGGAGGGCAAGCAGGTGGTCGAGCTCAAGCCCGCGGGCCGGGACAAGGGGGACGCCATCTTCGAATTCATGGCGGAGGCGCCGTTCCGGGGCCGGACGCCGGTCTTCGTCGGCGACGACGCCACGGACGAATTCGGCTTCGCCGTCGTCAATCGCCTGGGCGGTCACTCGATCAAGGTGGGCCCTGGACCCACGACAGCCTTCTGGCGGCTGCACGACGTGCCCGCCGTTCTGGGCTGGCTCAGCGCCGGAACGCCGGCCCCGCATCCGGTGCGGCGTCATTTCCCGGGGAGTTCCCATTGAGCGCGCTCGACCTGGCCCTCATCGGGAACGGCGCGGTCAGCGCGCTGATCGATCCCGAAGCCCGCATTGTCTGGAGCTGCTTTCCCCGGTTCGACAGCGACCCCGCCTTCTGCAGCCTGCTCCGCGGGCCGGAAGACGGTACCGGTCCCGGCAGCTGCGCCATCGAATTGCTCGACCTGGAGAGAACGGAGCAGGAGTATCTGCTCAATACCCCGGTGCTCTGCACCCGGCTGTTCGACCGGAGCGGAGGCGCCGTGGAGGTGATGGACTTTGCGCCCCGCTTCCGGCAGCACGGCCGCATGTTCTGTCCCATGATGGTGGTGCGCCAGGTGCGGCGGATCAGTGGCACGCCCCGGGTGCGCCTGCGGGTCAATCCGGCCCGCGACTACGGGCGGGAGTGCGCACCCTGGACATCCGGCAGCAACCATATCCGCTACCTCGCCACCGACGCCGCGCTGCGCCTGACCACGGATGCGCCGGTGACGATGGTCCTGGAGGAGGCGGCCTTTTTCGTGGAGGGGAGCCTCACGCTCCTGCTCGGGCCCGACGAGACGGTGCAGGGATCTGTCAGTGCGGTCGGCCGCCACTTCCTCGAGGAAACACTGGTCTACTGGCGGGACTGGGTCCGTTCGCTGGGCATTCCGTTCGAGTGGCAGGACGCCGTCATCCGGGCCGCGATCACCCTCGAGCTCAACGTCTTCGAGGATACCGGTGCGGTGGTGGCCGCCATGACGACCTCCATCCCGGAGGCGCCGGGGAGCGGCCGCAACTGGGACTACCGCTACTGCTGGCTGCGTGACGCCTATTTCGTCGTCAATGCGCTCAACAGTCTGGGCGCCACGCGGACCATGGAACGGTACATGGCGTTCATCCTCAACCTCGTGGCCGATGCCGAACGCGGCGAGCTCAAGCCGGTCTACGGCATCAGTGGCCGGTCGGTGCTCGATGAACGGGTGGTGAACACCCTGCCAGGCTACCGGGGCATGGGGCCGGTCAGGGTAGGCAATCAGGCCCACCGCCAGGTGCAGCATGATGTTTACGGCTCGGCCATCCTCGCGGCGACACACGTCTTCTTCGACCGCCGGCTGATCCGCGAAGGCAACGAAGCCCTCTTCCACCGCCTCGAACTGCTCGGCGAAGCGGCGGCGCGGCTGTTCGACCAGGCCGATGCCGGGATCTGGGAATTCCGGGGCATCAGCCGGGTCCACACCTCCTCGAGCATGATGTGCTGGGCCGGCTGCGATCGGCTGGCGCGCATCGCCGCGCGGCTCGGCCGCGAGGACAGGGCCGGGTACTGGCGCCAGCACGCCAGGAGAATCCACCAGGTCATCTGTGAGCGGGGCTGGAATGCGCGGCTGGGCAGTTTCACCGCTTCACTCGATGGCAATACCCTCGATGCCAGCGTGCTCCGGATGCATGACCTGGGATTCCTGCCCGCGGATGATCCCCGCTTCGTCGGGACCGTCACCGCCATCGAGCGGGGGCTCCGCCGCGGCGATTTCATCTTCCGCTATGTCGATCGGGACGATTTCGGCGTTCCCGAGACGGCCTTCCTGGCCTGCACCTTCTGGTATATCAACGCCCTCGCCGCCCTGGGACGGCGCCAGGAGGCGCGCGAGCTGTTCGAACGGGTTCTGGCCCGGCGCAATCGTCACGGCCTGCTCTCGGAGGATGTCGAACCGGCAACGGGGGAGCTGTGGGGCAACTTCGTGCAGACCTACAGCATGGTGGGGATCGTGGATGCCGCCACGCGGCTCAGCATCCCGTGGGGAGACGCCTTCTAGGAAGCGGAGAGCGAAGAGAGAAGAGAGGAAATCCTGCCCGTCTGCCCGTCCAGCCGTCTGTCCGTCAGTAGTTCCCCGACGCGTCGATCAGCATGTACGTGAAACTCGACCCCGTCCAGTAGTAGGGCGAGTCCGCGCCGAGGTATTGCAGGATCTTGCCCATGAGCCGCGGGTCGGTCGTGGTGACCGTCACCCCGATCTGGTACGGCGCCCCCGGCCCGCTGCCGGTGAAATTGTCCCAGTCGAGCGTGTAGTCGGGGTGCTCGAAGGAGAAATTGGTCGGCAGGTAAGGCAGCAGCTCCGGCGGAATGATGCCCGGCCCCGATTCCGCCGGATACTGGTACTGGTGGTCGGCCTCATACGCGTAGGCCGCCACCCGGATGACGCCGATGGCCGCGCTGATCTCGGAGGTCCGGGCGGTGTTCTTCAGGTCGATGTACTTGAGGATGGCGATGGCCGCGAGGATGCCGATGATGATCATCACGGTCCAGAGTTCGACGATGGTAAACCCGCGCCGGTTCACGGTCTCCCTCTCTGGCGGACGACCTCGTAGCTGTTGCCCAGGAACGCGGCCAGGGAGTCGATCGAGGAGTAGTGCAGGGTGATGTCGCCGTTGGTCCCGGTCAGCGTGTAGTTCCCTCCCTCGACGGCGTACTTGAACGGCGTCAGCGTGGTGCTCGCCGCGGTTGCCGAATCGGGAACGGCGCCGCCGTGGGCGGCGCGCCACGCCTCGATGCCGTGAATCTGCCGGGCCATGACCAGGCGCAGGCTTGCCTCACGGATTTCACGGGACTCGGGCGGCAGCTGCACGGGGTCGAGCCAGAGGTTGTGCAGCGCCAGGGCGGCGGCGAGGAGGACCGTCAGGAAGAGGAGAACGCTGCTCCGCTTCACCGGGCGCCGGGCGGGCGTGGCGGACTCCTTGCCCCGTTCGGCCTCCGATTTCACCACGTCCTTGTAGGCCGAGAGGAGGGCGCGCCGGTCGTTCTGCCCGTCGGGCGGTGGGGTCCGTCGATGGTCCATCTGGTCTCCGCTCCGGAACTCGGGCTACGACTGGGGAACGTGGCCGGCCAGGGCCTGGCCTACCAGCTCGGGAAACGTCCGGATGTCCACCGGCTTGGTGATGTAGCCGTCGAACCCGGCCGCGAGCGCGCGTTCGCGGTCACCGCTCATGGCATGCGCGGTGAGTGCCAGGACCCGCAGCTTGGCGTACACCGAATCACGGATTTCGGCGAGCAGCTGAAAGCCGTCTTTCCCGGGGAGCTGGATGTCCATGAGAACCAGGTCCGGGCGGGTGCTCTCCAGCGTGGCCAGCAATCCTTCTCCACTCGTGAGGCCGGTTACGCTGTGGCCCCGGAGGGTCAGCAGCATACGGAACAGTTTAATGTTGTCGGCGCTGTCTTCGACGATCAGTATGCCCGCCATCGCGCCTGAACGTTGTGGGAGTCAACTGATATAAGTACAATTCCCACACGGTCTTTGCAACAGTCCCGCCCGCTCTGCCGGCCCATGTCCGATATCCCAAAAACGTCCCGCAAACCGCGCTGTTCGTGAGACCGGAAGCCCTCGCTGTCCTCGGATTGGGCGCGATCGGGGGATCGCTGGCCTGGCAGGCACGCCTGGCCGGCATTCCCCGTGTCCTCGGGTTTTCCCCCGATGGCGGCGATGGAGCCCTCGCGCTCAAGAGCGCGGCCATCACCGACCTGGCGGATACGCCGTCCCGCGCTGTCCGCGACGCTGACCTCGTGGTGATCGCCGCACCACCACTCGCGACTCTCGGACTCCTGGACACCATCGGCGGCTGGCTGCGTCCGGGCGCGGTCGCGACCGACGTGACCAGTATCAAGCGCGCGATCATGGCGCGCGCCGATGCCGCGGGCCTCGCGGACAGATTTGCGGGCTCGCACCCGCTCGCCGGGACTCATGCCTCGGGCTTCGCCGCGGCACGGCCCGATCTCTTCCAGGGCGCGGTCGTCTACGTGACCGCCAGTCTGCTGGGCACCGATCCACGTCCCGCCCGCGAGGTCATGGACTTCTGGGCCCAGACCCTTGGCGCCCAGCCCGTGCTCATCGATGCCGACGCGCACGATCACCAGCTGGCGTGGACGAGCCACCTGCCGCAGGCAGCCGCGTCGGCACTCGCCTCGGTGCTCGCCAGGCACAAGGGAGTGTCCTTCGGTACCGGAGCGCGGGACACGACCCGCCTCGCGGCCAGCTCGGCCAGTCTCTGGACCGAACTCATGCTGCTCAATCGGGCCGAGATCGTGAGCGCTCTCGAGGAACTGGAGCGGGAGCTCTCGGGTCTGCGGCAGCTGGTGGCCGACGGGGACGCGGCCGCGCTGCGCGGGTTCCTGGAGCGCGCCGCCGTCTTCCGCCGAGGACTCGACCGATGATCGTCACGGGGCGGATCCGGGTCCCGGGGGACAAGAGCCTGACGCATCGTGCCCTGCTGCTCTCGGCGCTGGCGCGGGGGCGGAGCCGGATCGGGGGCGCGCTCACCTCGTTCGACGCACGATCGTCCGCGCGAGTCCTCCGCCAACTCGGTGCCGGAATCTCCGCGCTCCGTGACGGGCAGATCGTGGTGGTCGAGGGGAGAGGAAAGCTGCGGACGCCGGCGGACACGCTCGTCTGCGGTAACAGCGGGACCACGACGCGCCTCCTGCTCGGCATGCTGGCCGGGTTTCCGCTCCGCGCCACCCTCACGGGAGACCGCTCGCTCCGCCGCCGACCGATGCGCCGGGTCACGGTGCCGCTCGCGGCGATGGGCGCCCGGTTCACTCCCGACCAGCCGGAGAATCTTCCGCTGACCATCCGGGGTGGCCGCCTCACCGCGATCGAGTGGGACATGCCGGTGTCCAGTGCCCAGATCAAGAGTTGCCTGCTGCTTGCCGGAGTGTGCGGCGGCGTCAAGGTGGCCGTGCGTGAGCCGCACGGACGTTCGCGCGATCATACTGAACGGATGCTCCGGAGCTTCGGATATGCCGTGACGGAAAGCGGCGGCTGGATCCGGTTCGCACCGACCGGAGTCATTCACCCGTTCGAGGTGGATATTCCCGGTGACCCATCTTCCGCCGCGTTTCCGATCGGGGCGGCGTTGCTGGCCGAGGGTGGGACACTGGCGATTGAGGGGGTCGGCCTCAACCCGACGAGGACCGGGTTTCTGGATGTGCTGCGGCGGATGGGTGCGGAGGTGAGTCTCGAAGGACAGGGGGAACAGCTGGGAGAACCGGTCGGGACGCTGGTCACCGGGCCCGCGGCGCTTCGCGCGACGGAAGTGCGACCGGCCGAAGTGCCGGCTCTGATCGACGAGATTCCCCTGCTGGCCGTCCTGGCAAGCCGGGCCAGCGGAACGACCATCTTCCGCGAGGTCGGTGAATTGCGCGTAAAGGAAAGCGACCGCCTCGGCCTGATCGCCGACAACCTGCGCGCCCTCGGCGCCCGGGCCGCGGTCGAGGGGGACGATCTCATCATCGAAGGAGGGAATGCCGTCCCTGCCGGAAAGGTCCGGACGGATGGGGATCACCGGATCGCCATGGCGTTCGCAGTGCTCGGGACTGTGCCCGGGGCCCGGATCCGCATCGACAACCTCGCCTGCGCCGCCGTGAGCTATCCCGGCTTTCCGGCGATGCTGAAGGCAATTGCTGTTCGAAAGCGGCGACCTGCATGATTTCGCCTGCTCACCGCTCACTGCTCACCGCTCACCGGGTCGGGAGCTCCAGATGAGGTCCCAGCGCGTGATCGCCATCGACGGCCCGTCCGCCAGCGGCAAGTCGAGCACCGCGGATGCGGTGGCGCGTGCGCTCGGCCTGATCCACCTCGACAGCGGCGCGCTGTACCGGGGCCTCACCAGGATCGCACTCGATTTCGGTGAAACGGGAGCCGGACTCTCGACCCTCGACCCTCGACGGCTGATAGCGGAAGCGGAGCGGCGGGGGCTGCTGCTCCGGGATGACCAGGGGAGCGTGCACGCCTGGCTCGATGGGCGCCCCGCCGAGGACCGGATCCGCACGGCGGAAGTCACCTCGGGTGTGTCGGCCGTCTCGGCGATTCCGGCGCTCCGCGACTGGGTCAATGCCCAGCTCCGGGCCACGGCGGCCGCGGGCGCGGGCGCGGTGGTGGATGGTCGCGACATCGGCACGGTGGTGTTTCCCGACGCGGCCCTCAAGGTATTCCTGGTGGCCTCGCCGGCGGCGCGGGCCCGGCGCCGCCTGGGTCAGCGGGGCGAAGCGATCGACCCGGCACGGCTTGCCGATGAGACCGCCCGCCTCGCCGCGCGCGATGATGCCGACAGCCAGCGCGCCGTCGCGCCGCTCACCATGGCAGCCGATGCCCTGCCGCTGGATGGCACCGACCTGACTTTTCAGGAGCAGGTCGCCTGGATCGTCAAGCGCGGCAGGTCGCTGGGACTCGGCCGCTGAACGGCTGCCTTGCTGTGGAAGCTGCCGGGGCGTAAGCTGGCGGAGTCTTCTGCACGCATCGGCTACCCGGGAGCGTGAGTCATGACCTCACCTTCGATCCATCGCCGGCCTGCAGGTCTGGTAACCGCTCTGCTCCTCGCGCTGACCTCTGCGTCTCAGGCCCAGGCTCCTGCGGTCATCTTTCCCGCCAGCGGCACACTTCCCAACTACGACCGTATTCCCATCGGCCAGGTCGAAGGGCTCGAGTCCGGCGCCTACGTGGCCCGGACCGGCGATGCCGGCTCGCCCTGGTACAACCCGGCCGGCCTGGTACTCAGCGAAAAGAGCGGCCTGAACGCCAGTTCCAATGCCTATGAACTCAACAAGGTGACCCTGGAGGGCGTGGGGACCGCCAAGGGGTCGACCCGATTCAGCCCCGTCGGCACCTATTTCGGTGCCGTGATCGGCGCGCCGATCATTCACTCGAACCGCTGGCGACTGGGGTTCGGCTATACCAAATCGGTGTCGTGGACGCCGGGGCTGCTCGATGGCAGCCTGAGCTTCAGCTCCGGAGGCAGCAGCGAAACCTTCGGCTACAGCAGCTCCTCCAACTTCACCGTGATCACCCCCGGCGTGGATGCGGGCTTCAAGGTGAGCGACCGCATCCGGGTCGGCGCCGGTGTCAGTTATGCCCTCACCTCGATGCTGCAGAGCCAGGGAATCACGGACCGCCTCTACTCGGCCGCCGCGGACACGACCGCGATCCGCAGCGTCAGCCTGGATGCTTCGGCGCAGCAGCTGCTGTTCAGTGCCGGGGCCCAGTTCGATGTCGGCAGCAAGGTCCGGATCGGTGCCCTCGTGGTGTCGCCCGGGGCCAGGACTGGCGGCAGCGCCAAGGTGCTGTACTCGCTGACGGGATTCTCGACCAACGGGTCGACTGACATCGCCTTCCGGGATGCCGAGGCCCGTTTCGAATACAAGATTCCGGTCCGGTTGGTCGGCGGGGTGTCGATCGATCTCGGCCGGTTTCAGCTCGAGGGAGATGTGCGCTACCACGGCAGCACCAAGTCCTATGACCTGCTCAAGAGCGATGTGCTGGCCACCAGGATCACGACCGATGCCACAGGAACGCCGACGGTGGACTCGATCCCGTTCACCACGATTTCCGAGGCCGCCAAGTCGGTGGTGAATGTGGCTGTCGGTGGCAACTACCTGATTGCGAGGGGCATCCGCCTGCACGCCGGCTTCTTCACCGACGGATCGCCGGTGGACAGCTCGGCTACTTCGATCTTCCGCAGCCTTGATCTCTATGGGGGGTCGTTCGGCATTTCGTTCACCGGGAACCACCTGTCCGGCTCCCTGGGTGCCGCCGGCTCGTTCGGGATCACCGAAGATCGGCAGCTCGGCACCTCGCTGGGCGGCCGGACGCAGGTCACCCGCCTCAAGGTCAGCACCTTCACTTTCATGTACGCGGTGTCGTACAAGTTTTGACGGCGATTTGAGTTAGGTCGCGAGTCGCGAGTCGCGAGTCGAGGGTATGCACGGCAATGACTGCGCTGCCCCCTCTGCCGTCCCCTGTCTCCCGGTCCCCGTTCCCCAACCCCTACCTAAAGGAATGTCCCAACCCTATATTGCGCGGCTCCCCACCCCGGCAATTCCGCCGGAGCAGGGGATTCAACCCTCAACCCGCGCCACCCCGGGGCGGCAGATCAGGAAGGATGTTCCCTCCGCATGTCCGATACTTCCACCGGCACTATCGTCTCTCCCACTGGCCTCAAGGTCCGGGCCGACCTGTACGACGAGGATTACTCCGAGGCCGAGTACGAGCAGATGCTCTCGATGTACGAGGGCACCATGGCCTCGATCGTCGAGGGCGAGATCGTCCGTTCCAAGGTTCTCCGGATCACCGATAACGCCGTCATCCTGGACGTGGGCTTCAAGTCCGAGGGGTCGGTTCCGCTGGACGAGTTCAAGGAAATGCCCGTGGCGGGCGATGAGGTCGAGGTCTTCCTCGAGCATCTCGAGGACCAGGAGGGCGCGGTCGTGCTCTCCAAGAAGAAGGCCGACTTCATGCGGGTCTGGGAAAAGATCCGGGTGGCGCACGAGAGCGACCAGCCGGTGCAGGGCACCCTGACCAAGAAGATCAAGGGCGGTGTGGTGGTGAACCTGATGGGCGTCGACGCGTTCCTCCCCGGCAGCCAGATCGCGCTGCGGCGGGTGCCCAACATCGACGACCTGCTGGGCCAGAGCTTCGAGTTCAAGATCATCAAGCTGAACAAGCGGCGCCGCAACATCGTGGTCAGCCGCCGGGTCATCCTCGAGAACGAGCGGGCCCACAAGCGCGAGTTCCTGATGAAGGAGCTGGCCGTGGCGCAGGTCCGGAAGGGTGTGGTCAAGAACATCACCGACTTCGGGGCGTTCATCGACCTGGGCGGGGTGGACGGCCTGCTGCACATCACCGACATGTCGTACGGCCGGGTGTCCCACCCGAGCGAAGTCGTGGCCATCGGCAAGGAAGTCGAAGTCAAGATCCTGGACATCGACTGGCAGCGGGAGCGGATCAGCCTGGGCATGAAGCAGCTGCAGGCCTACCCGTGGCAGAATGTGGCCGAGCGCTATCCGATCGGCACCCGGGTGCAGGGCAAGGTGGTGTCGATCACCAACTACGGCGCCTTCGTCGAGCTCGAGCCCGGCATCGAAGGCCTGGTGCACATCTCCGAGATGAGCTGGACCCGCAACGTCCGGCACCCCTCGAAGATCGTCTCCATCGGCGAGACCATCGACGCGGTGGTCCTCAAGGTCGACGAGAAGGAAGAGAAGATCTCGCTCGGCATGAAGCAGACCGAGCAGGATCCCTGGACGGCGCTGCCCATCAAGTACCCGGTGGGCACCCGCATCACCGGCAAGGTGCGCAACCTCACCAGCTTCGGCGCCTTCGTGGAAATCGAGCCCGGCATCGACGGCCTGATCCACATCTCCGACATGAGCTGGACCAAGCGGGTGCAGCACCCCTCCGAGGTGGTGAAGAAGGGCGATACCGTCACGGTCGTCATTCTCAACATCGACGGGGACAACAAGCGGATCTCCCTCGGCCTCAAGCAGGCCGAAGAGGATCCGTGGCTCAAGATCGGCGAGACCTACCCGGTCGGCACCGAGATGCGCGGCCGCGTTTCCCGGCTGATGGACAAGGGCGTGGTCGTGGACCTCAACAACGACATCGAGGGCTTCGTGCCGATGTCGCAGCTCGGGGTGCCCGACATCGAGAACCCCGGTGATGCGGTGAAGGAAGGCCAGGTCGTCGACATGAAGGTGCTCGAGGTCGACCCGATTCATCACCGGATCGTGCTGGCGGTCGTCGCGTATCCCGACGAGCCGATCATTCCGCCGACCCGCGTAGTGTACGACGAGAGTCCGGCCGACGACGAGTAGAAGACGGGCAGACGGGCAGACGGACAGTCGGAACGGTGGCGGGGTTGAATTCCCGTCACCGTTTCTTTTTTCGTCTAGCCGTCTAGCCGTCTAGCCGTCTAGCCAACTCGCCGTCTCGCTCTATCTTCCGCAGCCATGACCCAATCACGCGACCGACTCGACGAACTGCACCACCGGCAGGCCCAGGCGGAGCAGGGGGGTGGCCCTGCCCGCGTGGCGGCCCAGCACAAAAAGGGAAAGCTCACTGCCCGCGAACGCCTCGACCTGCTGCTCGACGAAGGAAGTTTCGTCGAGTTCGACCGCTTCGTGACCCACCGCGCCACCGAATTCGGTCTGGCGGAGCAGCAGTATCCCGGTGACGGGGTGGTCACCGGCCACGGCCGGATCGATGGCCGCCTGGTATACGTCTTCTCGCAGGACTTTACCGTGTTCGGCGGTTCGCTCTCCGAAACCCACGCCGCCAAGATCTGCAAGATCATGGACCTGGCGGTGCGCAATGGGGCGCCGGTCATCGGGCTCAACGACTCGGGAGGGGCCAGGATCCAGGAGGGCGTGGCCTCCCTCGGCGGCTATGCGGATGTCTTTCTCCGCAACACGCTGGCGAGCGGAGTGGTGCCGCAGATCTCCGCCATTCTCGGGCCCTGCGCAGGCGGCGCAGTGTACAGCCCCGCCATCACCGATTTCATCTTCATGGTGCGCGGGGTGAGCTACATGTTCGTGACCGGCCCGAACGTGGTGAAGACGGTCACCCACGAAGAGGTGAGCAGCGATCAGCTGGGCGGGGCGGACACGCACGGCGGCGTCTCGGGAGTTGCCCACTTCGTGCACCCGTCGGAGCCGGAATCGCTGGCGGCGCTGCGCGAGTTGATGAGCTATCTCCCGTCCAACAATCTGGACGAGCCGCCGCTCCGTCCGACCAGCGATCCGGCGGACCGGCGGGACGAATCACTGCTCGATGTCCTGCCCGACGGCGCGGCCAAGCCGTATGACATGCACGAGGTGCTGCGCCGGATCGTGGATGACGGCGCGTTTCTCGAAGTTCAGCCTGAATACGCCGGCAACATCATCGTCGGCTTTGCCCGCCTGGGAGGCCGTTCGGTCGGGATCGTTGCCAATCAGCCTGCGGTGCTGGCTGGCGTCCTCGATATCGCGGCCTCGCTCAAGGCGGCGCGGTTCATCCGGTTCTGTGACTGCTTCAACATCCCCATTGTCACCTTCGTCGACGTGCCGGGGTTCCTGCCCGGCGTTACCCAGGAGCACGGCGGCATCATCAAGCACGGGGCCAAACTGCTGTACGCCTACTGCGAGGCGACGGTTCCCAAGCTCACGGTCATCACCCGCAAGGCCTATGGCGGGGCTTACGACGTGATGAGCAGCAAGCACGTCCGGGGTGACATGAACCTCGCGTGGCCCACCGCCGAGGTCGCGGTGATGGGGCCGAAGGGTGCCGTTGAGATCCTGTTCAAGGACCAGATCGCCAAGGCGCCGGACCCGGCGGCAGAGGAGGCCCGGTTGATCGCCGAGTATACCAGCCGGTTTGCCAGCCCGTACATCGCGGCCGCGCGCGGGTTCGTGGACGACGTCATCGACCCCAGGGATACCCGTCCCCGGCTGATCGACGGCCTCCGCACCCTGGCCACCAAGCGGGAGCGCAACCCCTCCCGGAAGCACGGGAATCTTCCCCTCTAGCGGACTGGCGTACCGAGGCCTAAGTTTCGAGCGTGCCGCAGGATACCCCCGCTCGCCCTTCCCGAAATCCCAGCCGCCAAGTCTGGAGTGTCGCGCTGTTCGCGCTGGCAGCCCCGCTGACGTCACTCATGGCACAGGGCGCCATCGATCCCACGGTGGCCACTCGTGCCGTGGCCATGGAACGTCAGGGCGCAAGGGGGCAGGCCACCGAGATGCTGGGCCGCTACCTCGCGACGGCCCCGGATGATGGGCGGGCGTGGTTCGAGTTGGGACGCTTCTATCTGCTGGACGGCCGTGCCTGGCACCACGAAGGTCATCTCGGCGATCCAGACGCCGCCATCTACCTCGATTTCGCAGCGACCGCCTTCGAACAGGCCATCCGTCTCGGGTTCGACACCGCCCGGGTCGTGCGCGGCATGGTCGAGATGGATCGAGCCATCAGCCCGATCGAAGAGGCAGGCTGGATCGTTCCCCAGGGGCGCGGGGCGCTGGACGTGCCGGCCCTGCCGCCATTCGTGCTCGAGTTGGGCCGTAACCTGGTCCGCTCCTGTCCCGCGCACGCGATCATCGTGACCGGCAGCGATCTCGAGGCGGTGGCCGCCTGGTACACGGTCGTGGTGGGAGACCGTCGCCAGGACCTGCTGCTGGTGCGCCCCGACCTCTATGCGGTCGACCGGAGCTACCGGAGCCGGGTCGCGAAGATGCTCGAGTCCGACACCGCGCAGCCGCTCTCCGTGGCCCTCACCTCTGCCTCTGCGCACCGGGCGCTCTGCCTCACGCCGGGAGCGGATGACTCTCTCGCGGGCACGGCAACGCTCACGCCGTGGCGCCTGGTCCGCGTCGCCAGCAACACCGCGCCGGATCGCCTCGCCGAGGCCCTGACAGTTTCCGACCTGCTTACCGTGGAGCACGATGGCGGCGCCACCTGGGTCGGGGCAGTCCTCGATGTCTATCGCGCGGCGGCGCGGCGCAATCCTGCCCTCTGTGCCGGCACGCTTGCAGCGGTGGACGGCACCGGCGCTCCCTGCGGCCACTGACCTTCCCGTTCTTTCCCAGTAATCAGCGATGAAGCGGGTGCTCGTAGCCAACCGGGGCGAGATTGCGCTCCGGATCATTCGCGCCTGCCACGAGGAAGCCCTCGAGGCAGTGGCGGTCTATTCCGAGGCGGACCGGCTCAGTCCCCATGTCCGGTCCGCCGACCTGGCGGTGCCGATCGGCGCCTCCCCACCCGCCGAGAGCTATCTCAACGTGGCCCGGCTCCTCGAAGCGGCGCGCCAGAGCGGTGCCGACGCCATTCATCCGGGATATGGATTTCTCGCCGAGCGGGCGCACTTCGCCAGGGCGGTAACGGACGCGGGGTTGATCTTCGTCGGTCCGAGCGCCGAGGCCATTCACGCGATGGGCGACAAGACGGAGGCTCGGCGTCGGATGGCCGCGGCGGGCGTCCCGATCGTCCCGGGCCTCACGGTGCCGATTACCGATGCGGCCGCCGCGGCCCGCGCCGCGGCGGAAATCGGTTTTCCCGTGCTGGTCAAAGCTGCGGCGGGCGGCGGCGGCAAGGGAATGCGGGTGGTGCGCGAACCGGGCGATCTCAAGCCCGCCCTCGAACTCGCCGCGTCTGAGGCGCTCAAGGCGTTCGGGGATGCGGCCGTCTATCTCGAGAAGTACGTCGAGCGGCCCCGCCACGTCGAAATCCAGGTGCTGGCGGACGCCACCCGCACCGTGCACCTCGGTGAGCGGGAGTGCTCGATCCAGCGCCGCCACCAGAAGCTGGTCGAGGAAGCCCCCTCCGTCGCGGTGAATGCCGCACTGCGCGAGGCAATGGGGCAGGCGGCGGTGGCCGCGGCGGCGGCGGTAGACTATCGCGGCGCCGGGACCTGCGAATTCCTGCTGGCCGCCGATGGCTCCTTCTATTTCCTGGAGATGAACACCCGGATCCAGGTCGAGCACCCGGTGACTGAGCTGGTCTACGGCGTCGACCTGGTCCGCGAGCAGCTGCGCATCGCGTCGGGGCAGCCGATGCGGGTACCGGCGGGCCCGCTCGTGCCGCGGGGCTGGGCGATCGAGTGCCGGATCACCAGCGAGGACGCGGCGAACGGATTCCTCCCGGCGACGGGCCATCTCGATCTGCTGCGGCCCCCCTCGGGGCCCGGAGTGCGCTGGGACGGCGGGTTCGAGACCGGCAATGATGTCACCCTGTTCTACGACTCGCTCCTGGGCAAGATCATCGTCTGGGGCCGGAACCGGCACGACGCCATCGTGCGGATGCGCCGGGCGCTCGAAGAACTGGTGGTGGTGGGTGTCGCCACGAACCAGCTGTTTCACATCCGCCTGATGCAGGACCCCGATTTCCTCAACGGCGCCATCGACAGCCAGCTGCTCGATCGGCGTCCCGATCTCATGGCCCACTCTGCCGATCCTTCCGGGGCACTCGACCTGGCCATTGCGGTGGCCCTCGCGGAAGAGGAAGCGCGCCAGTCCCGCCGCGCGGTGGTTCCGGAGGACGGGAGCCCGGCATCCTCAGGCAACTGGCTCCGCGCCGCACGGGCGGAAGGGATGCGTTCGTGACGACGGCGCAGGGAGAGGCGGTCCGGATCAGCGCGATCGCCGCCGGCGGCGAGGGCGTCGGGCGCCTCGCGGACGGACGAGCGGTGTTCATCCCGCGCACCGCACCCGGGGATCTCGTCGAGGCGGTCGAGGTAGAGCGCAAGGCACGCTTTGCCCGGGCCAGACCGGGGCGGCTGATCGAACCGGGACCCGACCGGGTGGCGCCACGCTGCGTGCACTATGATCGCGATCAGTGCGGTGGCTGCCAGCTGCAGCACCTGTCGTCTCGAGGCCAGCGTGAAGTCCGCAGCGCCGTCGTGGGCGAGGCCCTGCGCCGGCTGGCGCGCCTCGAGACGCCGAACCCCGGTATCGAACCGTCCGATGTCGAATGGGGGTATCGCACCAGGCTCACGCTCGGCATGCGGGCGGGCGGCCGGGTGATCGGACTTCACAAGCTCGGGCAGCCGGACAGGCTATTCGATCTGGAGCGCTGCGAGATCGCGGCCGAAGAGCTCAACACCCTGTGGGCGGCGCTGAGCGGCCATCGTGGCTTGTTGCCGCCGCATGCGGAACGCCTGGTGCTCCGCCTCGCGCGCGATGGCGCCCGCCACCTGATCGTCGAGGCTGGGCCCGGGCCAGCCTGGAGCGGCGCCGTCGAGTTGCGGCGGGCGATGGTAGAGCTGGGCCAGCCGCTCACCATCTGGTGGCGGCCCGAGGGCGGCGCCGCCCGTGTGGTTTCCGGCGAGAGCGATGCCTACCCCGCCACGGCGTTCGAGCAGGTTCACCCCGCCATGGGAGACCGGGTGCGCCGCCACGCGCTGCAGCTGCTCGATGCCGCCAGAGATCAGCTCGTCTGGGATCTTTACGCCGGCATCGGCGAAACGACCAGCGCCCTGCTCGAGGCGGGCGCCCGGGTCGAGAGCGTGGAGATCGACGGACGGGCCGTATCGGCGGCAGGGCCCGCGGTTGCGCCCGGAGTCCGCCGGCACACGGGCGCCGTGGAGGCGGTCGTCGGGCGGCTGCCGGCACCTGACCTGATCATTACCAATCCGCCTCGGACCGGGATGGATGCCCAGGTCGTCTCCGCGATCAGGCGCGTGACGCCGGTGCGGCTGGTCTACATCTCCTGCGACCCGGCGACTCTGGCTCGAGATCTGGCCCGGCTGCTCGCGCCGGATGCCGCCCGGCCACTCCGCCTCAGCGGCGTGCGGAGCTTCGATCTCTTTCCGCAGACGTCCCACGTCGAGAGTGTGGCCCTGCTGGAGGCGGCATGAAGTATTTCGTCACGGTGGACGGCCGGGAATTCGTGATCGAAGTGGACGGCGACCGGATCCGCGCCGAGGGCCAGGAGTACACCGCCCATCTGGAGACCGTTCCCGGTACCCCGCTCCGTCATCTGCTGGTCGGCGATCGCTCGGTGACCCTGGCGATTGAAGGCGGGAAGGGGCGCTGGCAGGTGGCCCGGCACGGCGATCGCCGGGAAATCGAGATTGTCGACGAACGGACCCGCCACATCCGGAGTCTCACAGGCCAGACCGGCAAGCAGCGTGGCGCCGGGTCACTCAAGGCCCCGATGCCGGGCCTGGTGGTCCGAATTCCGGTCTCAGAGGGTCAGAAGGTGGCAGCGGGAGCCAGTTTGCTGGTCCTCGAAGCCATGAAAATGGAGAATGAACTCCGGGCTTCGGGGGAGGGAACGGTCAAGGCAATCCGGGTCCGGACCGGCCAGGCCGTGGAGAAGGGCGAGGTCCTGATCGAGTTCGCCGACCCTTGACCTAACCCGTTCAGGGAGGCTAGTTTTCAAGTCTGTGTCGCAATTTGGCTTTTCACAATCGGGGCCGCCGTACGATGAAGACTTTTTCTGCCACTCCGACCGACATTTCCCACGACTGGGTCGTGGTGGACGCCGCCGGCGTGCCGCTGGGCCGGCTGGCCAGCCAGGTGGCTCAGCTGATCCGCGGCAAGCACAAGCCGACCTTCACTCCCCACATGGATGGGGGCGATTTCGTGGTGGTCATCAACGCCTCGAAGGTGAAGCTGTCCGGCCGCAAGATGGAGCAGAAGAGCTACTTCCGGCACACCGGCTACATGGGTCACGAGCGGTTTACGCCGGTCAATGAAATGCTGGCCAAGTTTCCCGAGCGGGTGATCGAGAAGGCCGTTTTCGGGATGCTGCCCAAGAACTCGCTGGCCAAGCAGCACCTGCGCGGCAAGCTCAAGGTGTACGGCGGGGCCGAGCATCCGCACCAGGCTCAGCAGCCGGCGCCGTTCGCCGTTACCAACTAAGGGATCGGGATGACCGCTACTCCGCAGTTCCGTTGGCAGGCCGTCGGCCGCCGCAAGACCAGCGTAGCCCGGGTGTACCTGACCCCCGGCACCGGCAAGTGGGACATCAACGGTCGCACGCTGGGTGACTACTTCCCCCGTCCTTCCCTGGTTCAGCACATTCAGCAGTCGTTTTCCGCGACGGACACGCTGGGCGCCTTCGATGTGAAGGCCCACGTGAACGGCGGCGGCCAGACCGGTCAGGCCGGCGCCATGCGCCTGGCCATTGCCCGCGCGCTGGTCGAGGCCGACGGTATCCACCGCACCAAGCTCCGGACCGCCGGACTCCTGACCCGCGACCCCCGCGCCGTCGAGCGCAAGAAGCCGGGCCGCGCAGGCGCCCGGAAGCGGTTCCAGTTCAGCAAGCGGTAGAACCCGCTTGCCGGGCGGAGGGGCACATGGCCCGTCTGCCCCGCGCGCCGCGCTGGCGCGCATCCCGCACGCCGCTGGATTTCCGGCTGGGTGTCCCGAGGGCTCGACCCGCGGGATCAGCCGGAAAGATGAAAGCGGCGGAGGACTCAACCCGAGCAGAGCAAGGACCACAGGCACCGCATGGCACAGCCGCAGCTGCAGGACCTCCTCGAGGCCGGCGTTCATTTCGGCCACCAGACCCGCCGCTGGAATCCGAAGATGCGCCGGTTCATCTTCGCCGAGCGTTCTGGCATCTACATCATCGACCTGCAGAAAACGCTGCGCCAGATCCAGAAGGCGCAGGAACTGCTCAAGAGCGTCGTCCTCAAGGGCGACGGGGTGCTCTTCGTCTGCACCAAGAAGCAGCTCAAGGCCGTGGTCCAGGCCGAGGCCGCCGCGTGCGGTGGCTACTACGTGACCGAGCGCTGGCTGGGCGGCATGCTCACCAACTTCCAGACCATCAAGAAGCAGGTCCGGCGGCTGCGTGACCTCGAGCAGGGTGCCCAGGACGGCGATTTCGAGAGCTACACCAAGAAGGAAAAGCTGCTCTTCGAGCGCGAGCGGGAAAAGCTCTCGCGCAACCTCGAGGGCGTGAAGACGATGAACCGGCTCCCCGGCGTGCTGTTCGTGGTGGACGCCAAGAAGGAGCGCATCGCGGTGTCCGAGGCCAACAAGCTCGGCATCCCGGTGGTGGCCATCGTGGACACCAACGCCGATCCCGACCTGATCACCGTGCCGATTCCCGGCAACGACGACGCGATCCGCGCGGTCTCCCTCATCACCAACGCGCTGTCGGACGTGATGAAGGAAGCCCGGGCCCAGGCTCCCGTGAAGGAAACCACCGAGGACACCGAGGCCGAGACCTACAGCACCGACGCCGGCACCGAAGGCGATGCCGATGCCGAGCGCCGCAAGCGCCGGCCGCGCCGCAAGCGGCGGCCGAAGCCGGAAGCCATCGCGGCCCGCCTCAAGCACGATGAAGAGGGCGGCGAAGCCGCCGTCGAACCCGCGGCGGCCGAGGACGCCGGCGCCTAAGCCGCCTGGGGCGAACCGCCCGGGAGTCTGCCGCTGCCCGTGGCCAGTGTGAGCCGTGGGCAGCGGTGTTGCTATCAAACCCAGAGGGATGTGAACGTGGAGACCATGCAGATTACGCCCAAGATGATCGCCGAGCTCCGGGCCCGGACCCAGGCTGGCATGATGGATTGCAAGAAGGCGCTCGAGGAGTCCGGCGGCGACATGGAGAAGGCGGCCGAGATTCTCCGGAAGAAGGGCATCGCCAAGGCGGAAAAGCGGGCCGAGCGGGGCGCCTCGCAGGGGCTGGTCATCGTCGAGGCGGCGGCCGACCAGTCGGCCGCGGCGATGATCGAGCTCAACTGCGAGACGGACTTCGTGGCCCGCACCACGGAGTTCATGGCGCTGGCGCGCGAGCTCGCCCAGCACGCGGCCAAGCACGCCCCGATCGGCGACAATGCCGGCAGCGTGCTCGATGCCCAGTCCTTCCGCGGGTCGACGGTCGCTGAGGTGGTCAAGCAGGTCTCCGGTACGACCGGCGAGGCCATGGCGCTCCGCCGGGTGGCCCGGTTCGAGGCGCCCAAGGGCATCGTGGCCCACTACGAGCACCACAACGGCAGCCTGGCCGTGCTGGTCGAGCTCGAGGGGCCGCGCGGTCACGCGCTCTCCGGCCTCGGCAAGGACGTCTCGATGCACGTGGCCTCCCACGATCCCCAGCCGCTGGCCGTGAGTGAGGCGGATCTGGCTGCCGACGTGATCGAGCGCGAGCGCCGCATCGCCCAGGAGCAGGTGGCCGAGGAAGGAAAGCCGGAGAACATCCGGGCCAAGATCGTGGAGGGGAAGGTCAAGAAATTCGTGTCCGACCGGACCCTGCTGGGCCAGAAGTTCGTGCGGGACGACAGCAAGACCGTGAGCCAGCTGCTCCAGGAGGCCGGCCGCGATGCCGGCGGCGCGCTGACGGTCCGCCGCTTCGCCCGGTTCAAGGTCGGGGAGTAGGCCTGGTGCGCCGGCAGTACGCCCGGGCGCTGCTCAAGCTCTCCGGCGAGGCTCTCGCCGGAGAGAAGGGCTTCGGCCTCGAATACAGCGTGATCGAGGACCTGGCCGTCGAGATCATCAAGGTCCACTCGCGTGGCGTCCAGATGAGCCTCGTGGTGGGCGGCGGCAACATCCTCCGCGGCACCTCGGCCAGCCGCCAGGGACTCGATCGCGTCTCCGCGGATTACATGGGGATGCTGGCGACGGTGATCAACGCGCTGGCCATCCAGGACATCCTGGAGCGGAAGGGCCTCAACACCCGGGTGATGACCGCCATCCGGATGGAATCCCTCGCCGAGCCCTACATCCGGCGCCGGGCCCTCCGGCACATGGAAAAGGGCCGCCTGGTCATCTTCGCCGGTGGCACCGGCAACCCCTACTTTTCCACGGATACCGCGGCGGTGCTCCGGGCACTCGAGATCGAAGCCGAGGTTATTCTGAAGGGCACGAACGTCGACGGCATCTACACCGCCGATCCGCGCAAGGAGCCGGGAGCGCAGTTCATCAAGGAGCTGTCGTTCCAGGACGCGATCGTGAAGGGCTACGAGGTCATGGACGCCAACGCCTTCGGCCTGTGCAAGACCAACAATCTCCCGATCATCGTCTTCAACATGAACCGCCCGGGCAACCTGGAACGGGTTCTGGGTGGCGAGGATGAAGGGACTATCGTCCGATGAGCACCATTCCCGAGCTGGTCAAGCACGCCAGGGAAGCGATGCACAAGTCCGTCGAGAGCACCCGGCGGGAGCTGTCCGGCATCCGCAGCGGCAAGGCGACGACGTCGCTGCTCGACCTGGTGCGCGTCGAGGCCTACGGCGGCCTCGTGCCCCTCAACCAGGTGGGCATGGTGTCGGCGCCGGAGGCCCGGCTGCTGACGGTGCAGCCCTTCGACAAGGGACTCACCCAGGCCATCGAGAAGGCCATCCGTGACTCCGACCTCGGGCTCAATCCCGCGACCCAGGGCAACCTGATCCGGGTGCCGATTCCCGCGCTCAACGAGGAGCGGCGCCGGGAAATGGTCAAGCTGGTGCACAAGCTGGCCGAGGAAGGGAAGGTCGGTGTGCGGCATGCCCGGGGCGAGGCCATCGCCAAGGTCAAGAAGGTCGAGAAGATCAGCGAAGACGACAAGACGCGGGCCGAGAAGGACGTGCAGAAATCCACCGACGAGCACATCAAGCAGATCGACCAGATGATCGCCGCCAAAGAGGCGGAGATCATGGAAGTCTGAACTCCATGAGCGAAGACCTGCTTCGGCAGATCAAGCTCAATGGTGCCGTGCCGCAGCACGTCGCCATCATCATGGACGGCAACGGCCGGTGGGCGCGGGGGCGGGCGCTGCCCCGGCCGTTCGGCCATCAGGCCGGGATGAAGTCGGTGCGCGAAGTGGTGGAAGGAGCGCTGGCGGCCGGGATCGAAGTCCTGACGCTGTTCGCCTTCAGCACCGAGAACTGGCAGCGCCCGCCCGCCGAGATCGAGGCGCTGATGTCGCTCCTGGAGGATTACATCGCCAGCGAGATGGAGGAGCTGCGCGCCCAGGGTGTCACGGTCCGCTTCCTCGGCGACCTCGACCGGCTGGGGCCGGCGTCCCGGGCCTCGGTCCAGCGGCTCGAGGCCACCACTGCCGGCGGCACCCGGCTCGCCCTCAACATCTGCCTCTCGTACAGCTCGCGGGCGGAGCTGACCCGGGCGGCCCGCCAGCTGGCCGAGGAAGTCGCGGCGGGCCGGCTGACTCCGGCGGACATCGACGAGGATGCGATCGCCCAGCGGCTGTATACCGCACCGTGGCCCGATCCCGATCTCCTGATCCGGACCTCGGGCGAGATGCGGATCTCCAATTTCCTCCTCTGGCAGCTGGCCTACGCCGAGTTCCACGTCACGTCGGTGTTCTGGCCGGACTTCTCCCGCCGCGACCTCTACGAAGCGATCCTGGATTTTCAGCGCCGCGAGCGCCGGTTCGGCCGGGTCACGGTCTGAGCATGGATGGCAACATTGTCCGGCGGGTGAGTTTCGCCGCCGTGGCCATCCCGGCGGCGCTGGCGGTCGTGTGGATCGGCGGCTGGCTGCTCACCGCGCTGGTCGCGATCATCGCGGTGCTGGGCACCCGCGAACTGTACGACCTGGCGGCGCGAGTCTCGGTCCGACCCTCCCGCACGCTCGGGCTGCTGACCTGCGCGGCACTGCCCTTCGTGGTGCAGGCCACGCTCACCGATCCCGGCACGGCGACGCTCGTCGCCCGTTTCTGGACGGGTGCCGCGGCGGTCTGGCTCATCCTCCTTCTCACGCTGCTGCTCCGCTTTCGCGCTCCCGGTGAACGGCCGCTGGCGGCGGCGTCGATCACGCTTTTCGGGGTGCTCTACTCCGGTGCCCTGCCGCTCTTCTTGCTCGACATCCGCGCCATGGGCGGCGGCTCCCGGTCCTGGGCCGGGGCCTGGCTGGTCTTCTTTCCCCTCGTGGTGACCTGGATCTGCGACACCGCCGCCATGTTCGGCGGCCGCGCCATCGGCGGGCCCAAGCTGGCTCCCACCATCAGCCCCGGAAAGACGCGCTCGGGAGCCGTGGCCGGAGTCATCGGCGGCCTGGCGACGGCCCCGCTGTTCAACTCACTCGCCCTTCGGCCCACCGGTGTGGCCCTCACGCTCCCCGAGGCCCTGGTCTTTGCCTTCGTGCTGAGCATCGTCGGCCAGACCGGCGATCTCGCCGAATCGCTGTTCAAGCGCGAGGCGGGGGTCAAGGATTCGAGCGCGCTCATCCCCGGGCACGGCGGCGTGCTCGACCGGCTGGACAGCCTCTACTTCGTCATCCCCACCGCCGCCATCCTGTACCACCTGTTCGGTCGCTGATGCGGGGCATTGCGCTGCTGGGATCGACCGGCTCGATCGGCCGGAGCACGCTGGAGGTCCTGCGCCGCCAGCGGGAACACTTCCGCCTCGTCGCCATGACCGGCGGCAGCAACGGCGAGCTGCTCGACCAGCAGGCCGATGAATGGCGGCCGGACTATGTGGGGCTGGTGAATGGCGCACCCTCGCGTCGCGCCGGACACCGGGGGCCGGAATGCCTCATCGAGGCCGCCACCCATCCGGACGCGGATATCGTGGTCAACGCGGTGGTGGGGGCGGCGGGACTCGAAGCCACGCTGGCCGCGCTCAAGGCCGGCAAGCGCGTCGCGCTCGCCAACAAGGAAACGCTTGTCATCGCCGGTGAGCTGGTGCGGGCGGCCGCCCGGTCCGGCGGCGGCGAACTGGTGCCGATCGATTCGGAGCACAGCGCCGTGCTGCAGTGCGTCACGGGCCGGGGTGAGGGGCTCTCGCGCCTGATCCTGACGGCGTCGGGGGGCCCGTTCCGGGAGTGGGCGGCGGAGCGGATCGCCGGCGCGACTGTCTCCGAGGCGCTCAACCACCCGACGTGGCGCATGGGGAACAAGATCACGGTCGACAGCGCCACCCTGGCCAACAAGGCGCTGGAGCTGATCGAGGCCCACCACCTGTTCGGTCTTTCGTTCGATGCACTCGAAGTGGTCGTGCACCCCCAGAGCATCATTCACGGCTTTGCCATCTTCTGCGACGGGAGCACACTGGCCCAGCTGGGCTTCCCGTCGATGGAGTTACCGATCCTGTACGCCCTCACCCATCCCAACCGGATTCCCGACCAGGGTGTCCGGCGTTTCGATCCCCTGGCGGCCGGCTCGCTCACCTTCGAGCCGGTGCGCAGCGATGTCTTCCGGGCCTTCGGCGCAGGGGTCGCGGCCGGGCGCGCCGGCGGTACCACGCCCGCCGTATTCAACGCCGCCAACGAAGTGGCGGTCGCGGCCTTTCTCGAGGGGCGGATCCGCTTCGGTCACATCGCCGAAACGATCGAACGGGTCCTTGCCTCCCACCAGGCGGGCCCCGCCCGCGACCTTGGAGCCGTGATGGCCGCCGACAGCTGGGCACGTTCGGCCGCGCTGGAGGCGCTCGAAGCATGCTCCTGACCCTCGGCGCCTTTCTTCTCGTCCTCGGCGTGCTGGTGTTCGTGCACGAGCTGGGTCACTTTGTGGCCGCCAAGGCCGCGGGGATCATGGTGCACCGCTTCTCGCTCGGGATCGGGTCGCCCATTCCGTGGCTGACCACGACGCGGGGCGAAACCGAATACTCCGTGTCGTGGCTGCCGCTGGGCGGCTACGTCAAGATGGCGACCGCGGAGGCGGACGGCACGACTTCGGCCCTGGAAGGAGCGGAACCGGAGGAAGTCGCGCCGCCCGAGCGGCGATTCGAGTCGAAGCCGGTGTGGGTCCGGATGATCGTGATCCTGGCCGGCGTGACCATGAATGTGCTGTTTGCCTGGGCCGCCTTTACCGGGCTCGCCTTCCGGAACGGGAGCCAGATCGATCCCACCACGACGGTCGGTCGGGTAGTGGCCGACAGCCTTCCGCCCGGCGCCGAACAGCTGGCCCGGCTCAAGCCGGGGAGCCGGATTGTTTCGGTCGATGAGAAGGTGGTCGACTCGTGGGAGGATATCATCGACGGGATCGTCGGCAGCGCCGGTCCGAGGGTCGTCCTGACCCTGGCTGATTCCAGCCAGATCACGCTGACGATCGGGTCGACCGCAATCGACGCGAGGTGGCAGGCGGCGCTGGCGCTGCAGCCATGGCGCTCGCCGGTGATCGGCCAGGTGCTGCCATCGACCCCGGCCGACCGCGCCGGAATGCAGCCGGGCGACACCGTCATTTCGATTGACGGCACCGCGCTGGAGCACTGGTTTCAGCTGCTCGACAAAGTGCAGCCGTCGAGCGGGAAGGCGCTGAGCTTCGTGCTGGGCCGCGCAGGCGGGCGTGTCACGGTTTCGGTGACCCCGCTGGCGGAGCGCACCAGGGACTCCAACGGTGTCACGCGCGAGGTGGGGAAGATCGGCATCGGCCCCACGATCGTGAGCCGCTCCGAGCCGTACTCGTTCGCGGGCGCCATAGCCGCCGGCGGACGCGCCACGCTCAACGCCTCGACCCAGATCGTGCGGTCGGTGCGCGGGATGCTGAGCGGCCAGATCGACCGCCACCAGGTCGGCGGGCCGATCATGATCGCCCAGCTCGCCGGTCAGCAGGCACGGCTGGGGCTGTCGGAGTTCGTGGCCTTCATGGCACTGGTCTCCGTCAACCTCGCCGTGCTCAACCTGCTGCCGATTCCGGTTCTCGATGGCGGACAGTTCATGTTCCTGCTCGCGGAGCTGCTGCTCCGCCGCCCGCTTTCCCTCCGGATCCGCGAGCGCCTGACGATTCTGGGGCTGGTCCTGGTGGGGAGCCTGATGCTCTTCGCGTTCTGGAACGACCTGGCCCGCAACTGGGGCCGGATCGTCGACTACCTCGGCCGGCTCGCCGGCGGCTAGGCGCCGAGCTCCCCGGCCAGCTCGTCGGCGGAGCGGAAGCGATCGTCGGGATGCTTGGCCAGGCAGCGGAGGATGATCCGCTCCAGGCCGCGGGAAAGATCGGGGCGGTGTTCGCGGGGCGGGGTGGGCGGTTCCTCCACGTGCATGCGGGCCAGCTCCCACCAGTCCCGGGAACGGAAGGGCAGTTGGCCGGTTGCCGCGCGGTACAGCGAGATTCCCAGCGAATAGAGATCCGTCCTGCCGTCGAGCGGCCGTCCCTGGGCCTGCTCCGGCGAGAGGTAGTGCGGAGTGCCGATCGTGAGCGCCTTGCCCGTGGCGTTGACGTACCCGGTGACCGCGCGGGCCAGGCCGAAATCGGCGATCACACTCCGCCCATCGTCCGCCAGCAGGATGTTGTCCGGCTTGATGTCCCGGTGCACGATGCCCCGGGCATGGGCATAGGCCAGCCCGCGTGACACCCCCCCTCCCATCCGGACCAGCCACCGCTCTTCCGGCAGTATCCCGGAGGCCAGCTCCCCGGCGACGCTCGAGGGATAGCGCTCCATCGAGAAGAAGACCAGCCCCTGGAGCTCTACCACGTCGCCCACGTCGACGATGTTGGGGTGGTGCAACCCCTGGGCGGTGACCGACTCCTGCCTGAACCGGGCAAGAAAGCCGGGATCACCGGTGAACTTCGGCTTCAAGATCTTGAGGGCAAACGACTTACCGGACTGGTCCGTCGCGGCCCAGACCCAGGCGTACCCCCCCTGGCCGATGGGTTCGAGCAGGGTGAACTGGGCCAGAACCTGGCCGGGATGGAGCGATGGAACGGGCATGCAGGGGTTGCCTAAAGCCTTATGCTGGAGTTACTTTTGCGTGCTGAAAACGAATGGAATTCATCGCAGCGCCCGCGAACGAACGAGGATACACGCAGCATGGGCTTTGACAAGCAGGCGGTCACGACCAAGTACCGGCTCCATGAAGGCGACACCGGCTCTTCCCAGGTCCAGGTGGCGCTCCTCACCGAACGGATCAACTCGCTGACCGATCACTTCCGCACCCACGCCAAGGACCATCATGGCCGGCGTGGCCTCCTCAAGATGGTGGGCACCCGTCGCCGGCTCCTCAATTATCTCAAGGCCAACGACCTGACCACCTACCGGAAGCTGATCGACGAGTTGGGTCTTCGCCACTAACAAGTCCACGCGGGCCGGGGCGCCTCACACAGCACGGTGAGGCGCCCTGATTGTTTTTCGGGTGCTAATGAGATCGGGAAAAGACGACGTGAGCGTACATCGGACAGAAACGCAGTTCGCCGGCCGCAGACTGATCATCGAGACCGGCCGCCTTGCCAAGCAGGCCGCCGGATCGGCCTACCTCCAGTTCGGTGATACCGCGGTGCTCGCCGCCGTGACCGTATCCCCCAACGTCTCCTCGCTGCCCTTCTTCCCCCTCACCGTCGAATATCGCGAAAAGACGTACGCGGCGGGGAAGATTCCGGGCGGGTTCCTCAAGCGCGAAGGCCGTCCTTCCGACAAGGAAATCCTGGCCTGCCGGGTGATCGACCGGTCGATCCGGCCGCTCTTCCCTGAGGGCTTCAAGAACGAGGTCCAGGTCTTCGTCACGGTGCTTTCGGCCGACCAGGAGAATGACGCCGATGTGCTCGGCGTGACGGCGGCCTCGGTGGCGCTCAAGGTCGCCGGGCTGCCGTGGAACGGGCCGCTGGCCGCGGTGCGCGTCGGCCGGGTCGAGAACAACTGGATCCTCAATCCGACCTTCCAGCAGCTCGAGTTCTCCACCATCGATCTCACCGCGAGCGGCTCGACCGACTCGATCGTGATGGTCGAGGGCGGCGCCCTCGAAGTCAGCGAAGCCGAGATGCTCGAGGCGCTCAAGGTGGCCCAGAAGGGCATCAAGGAGCTCATCGGGATCTGCCAGAAGGTCACCGAACCGGCTGCCAAGCCGGTGATGGAATGGACGAAGAGCGAGATCGACGAGAGCCTGGCCGCCCGGGTCAAGGAGCTGGCCGAGAAGCCGATCGCGCAGGCGATCAACGCCAAGGACAAGGCGGCCCGGATCGGCAACTTCAAGAAGGTGAAGAGCGAGGTGCTGGCCACCCTCGCCGCGGAGTTCCCGGACAAGGGCAAGGACATCGGCGCCCTGATGGAGGACATCGAGTACCGGGTGATGCGGGCTCAGGTGGTGGACAAGGGTGAGCGGGTCGACGGCCGTGACCTGACCACGATCCGCCCGATCAGCATCGAGGCGGGGGTGCTGCCGCGGACCCACGGGTCGGCGCTGTTCACCCGGGGCCAGACCCAGGCGCTGGTGGCCGTGACGCTGGGAACGGCGGACGACGAACAGCGGATCGACAGCATCGACGTGAGTGGTGAAACCACCAAGTCGTTCATGCTGCACTACAACTTCCCGCCGTACTCGACGGGCGAGGTCAAGATGATCCGCGGCACCAGCCGCCGCGAGATCGGCCACGGCGCGCTGGCCGAGCGGGCGCTGCAGCCGCTGCTGCCCAAGTACGAGGAGTTCCCCTATACCGTGCGGGTCGTCTCCGAGGTCCTCGAGTCCAACGGCTCGTCCTCGATGGCCACCGTCTGCGGCGGCTCGCTGGCGCTGATGGATGCCGGCGTGCCGATGCGGGCGCCCTGCGCCGGTGTGGCGATGGGGCTGATCAAGGAAGGGAAGAAGGTCGCGATCCTCACCGACATTCTCGGCTCCGAGGACCACCTGGGCGACATGGATTTCAAGGTGGCCGGGACCACCAACGGCATCACCTCCATCCAGATGGATATCAAGATCGAAGGCCTCGATCTCAAGATCATGGAAGAGGCCCTGGAGAACGCCCGCAAGGGACGGCTCCACATCCTGGGCGAGATGGCCAAGGTGCTCGACAAGCACCGGGCGGATCTCTCGGCCTACGCGCCGCGGATCATCACCCTGATGATCAAGCCGGACAAGATCGGCGACGTGATCGGCCCGAAGGGCAAGACCATCCGCGGCATCCAGGACGCCACCGGCGCCAAGATCAGCATCGAGGACAGCGGCATGGTCACCATCGCCGCGGTGGGTGGCGAGGCGGGCCAGAAGGCCAAGGACATGGTGCTTTCGATGGTGGCCGAGCCCGAAGTCGGCAAGATCTACGAGGGCCCGGTGAAGAGCACCACCCAGTTCGGCGCGTTCATCGAGATCATGCCCGGGGTCGAGGGGCTGCTGCACATCAGCGAGCTGCAGCACGGCCGCACCGAAAAGACCGAGGACGTGGTCAAGAAGGGCGACATCGTGAAGGTCAAGCTGCTCGAGGTGGATGAGCGGGGGCGGATGAAGCTCTCCCGCAAGGCTCTGATCCCCAAGGAGTAGCCTCCGTGGAAACGATCCGTCTCGACCGGGGGCTCGCGCGCAGCGTGGCCCCCAACGGTCTGACGGTGCTGTCCGAAGAACTGCCGGGCGTCCGCTCGGCAGCCGTCGGCGTCTGGGTCCGCAGCGCGAGCGCCCACGAGGCCCGGCCGCTGATGGGCGTCTCCCATCTCCTCGAACACATGGTCTTCAAGGGCACCGAGCGGCGCACGGCGCGGCAGGTGGCCCTGGCCCTCGAATCGCGCGGGGGCTCGCTCGACGCGTTCACCAGCCGCGATCATACGGCCTACCAGGCCCACGTCCTCGATTCCGACGTGGCCCAGGCGGTGGATGTGCTCACGGACCTGGTCCGCCGGCCGCTGCTCCGGAGCGACGATCTCGATCTCGAACGGAAGGTCGTGCTCGAGGAGATCAGCACCGTGGACGACACCCCGGACGACCTGGTGCACGAGTTGTTTGCCGAGCAGCTGTTTCCCACCCATCCCTACGGCTATTCGATTCTCGGGACCCGGGATTCGGTGACCGCGGTCAGCGCCGGAGATCTGCGCAAGGTGCACGGCAGCGGCTACTATCCGGGCAATTGCGTCGTGGCCGCGGCGGGGCGGGTCGAGCATGACCGGCTGCTCGAGATGCTGGCCAACGAGGGATGGTTTGCCGGTGAGCAGCCCCTGCCGCCGAGGGCCCCGGTCGATCCGGGCCAGGCCAGACGCGGAGGCGAGCAGCGTGTGGAGCGGGACTCGGCCCAGACGCACATTGTCTTCGGCACAGACACCTTCGCCTATCGCGACCCGCGCCGCTTTGCCCTGGCCATCGTGACCAACCTGTTCGGTGGCGGGATGTCGAGCCGGCTGTTCCAGCGGGTGCGTGAAGAGCTGGGGCTGGCCTACGCCGTGTACGCCTACCAGCAACTGTTTCAGTCGGCGGGGACCACGGGCGTCTACGTCGGCACCCAGCCGGCCAGCGCCGACAAGGCGGCGGATGCCATCCGCACCGAGTACGGCAGGCTGGCGCGCGAAGGCCTCACGGCCGAGGAAGTGGCCGAGGGCAAGCAGCAGTTCAAGGGGCAGGTCATGCTGGCGCTGGAGAGTCCGCAGAGCCGGATGACTCGCCTTGCGGGCACGACGCTCATGCAGGACCGCTACCGCCCGCTGGACCAGCTGCTGGCGGACATCGACGCGGTGACGCACGAGGAAATCCAGGCCGTGGCGGCGGAGTTCTTCGCGCCGGAGCGGCAGACCGTCGTACGACTTGGACCCAAGGCGTGAGACGTAAGAGGTAAGAGGTCAGAGGGAACACCGCCCTCTCACCTCTCACTTCTTACCTCTCACCTTCAACCGAAACTCAGTCCATTCACAGGACCCAACCCATGATCATCGGCGTTCCGAAGGAAATCAAAACCAACGAAAATCGGGTGGCCCTGGTCCCGGCCGGTGCCGAAGCGTTCGTGACCCGCGGACACACGGTGTACGTGGAAAAGAACGCCGGAGCGGGCAGCGGATTTCCGGACGAAGCCTACACCGCCGTCGGGGCCAAAATCCTGGCCACCCCCGACGAGGTCTGGGCCAAGGCCGAGATGATCATGAAAGTGAAGGAGCCGATCGCGGTCGAATGGCCGCGGATGCGGAAGGGCCAGGTGATTTACACCTACTTCCATTTTGCCGCGGCCGAAGACCTGACCCGGGCCGTCATCAAGTCGGAAGCCATCGCAGTAGCCTACGAGACCGTCCAGCCCGCGACCGGTGAACTGCCGCTGCTGACGCCGATGTCCGAGGTGGCCGGGCGGATGGCTGTGCAGGAGGGGGCGAAGTACCTGGAGAAGGTCTTCGGCGGCAGCGGCGTGCTGCTCGGCGGGGTGCCCGGGGTGACTCCGGCCGAAGTCGCGATCATCGGCGGTGGCGTCGTGGGCATCAATGCGGCCAAGATGGCGGCCGGTCTTGGTGCCCGGGTCACCATCCTCGACATCTCGCTCGACCGGCTCCGGTACCTGGACGATGTGCTGCCGGCGAATGTCACCACCCTCTATTCCAACCGGCACAACATCCTGGACGCCATCCGCCGGGCCGACCTGGTGGTCGGTGCGGTGCTCCTTCCCGGCGCCAAGGCTCCGCACCTGGTCAAGCGGGAAGACCTGAAGCTGATGAAGCCCGGCTCGGTGATCGTGGACGTGGCGGTGGACCAGGGTGGCTGCGTCGAAACCATCAAGCCCACCACCCACGAGAATCCGACCTACTTCGTGGACGGGATCCTGCACTATGCCGTGGCCAACATGCCCGGCGGCGTGCCGAGGACCTCGACTCTGGCCCTGACCAATGCCACGCTGTCTTACGGCCTTCGGCTGGCCCGGGACGGGTGGAAGAAGGCCTGCAAGGAGGACGTGGCCCTAAAGCTCGGCCTCAATGTGGTGGAGGGAAAGGTGGTCTATCCCGGCGTGGCGGAAGCCTTCGGGCTGCCGCTCGTCGCGGTCGACTCGGTGCTCTGAGCGGCCCATCCCGGCCGCGGAAGTCCATGCCGATCATCGAGTTCAAGCGGCTGCCCCACTCGGAGGGGTTGCCGATCCCTGCCCCCGCCACCACGGGCTCGGCGGGGCATGACGTCACCAGCGCCGACGAGGGCACCCTGGCCCCCGGCGAGCGCCGGATCTTCCGGACCGGGCTGGCCCTCGCGATTCCCCGCGGCTGGGAATGCCAGGTCCGGCCGCGATCCGGACTGGCCCTCAAGCACGGCGTCACCCTCCCCAACAGTCCAGCGACGATCGACTCCGACTACCGGGGCGAGCTCATGATCGCCCTGATCAACCATGGCCAGGAGCCGTTCCAGGTCACCCGGGGAATGCGGATTGCCCAGCTCATCTTTGCCCGGGTGGAGGCGGTAGAGTGGCAGGAGGTGATCGTGCTGCCGGACACCGATCGGGGCGAAGGCGGGTTCGGGAGTACCGGGAGGTAGGCGGGTCGGACGGGTCGGCGGCGTCGGGCCTTCCTGAGGAGCCGGGGGGCAGGGGGGCAGAGAGGCCGGAAGGTGTCGTACTATCTGACGCCGGGGTTGATACGTTGGTCCGCCAGGGCCCTGGCCGGCTCCCACCCGCTAAACCCCGCGCTTGTTTCATCTTACGGCCGCCGTTAGCTTAAGCTCCACACCGCCTGACTCCGGCCGTCGAATGACATTTTCCTGGCCAAAACTCGGTTCACTTCTCCCTGCGAATGAAATCGCGGTGGATCTTGGCACGGCCAATACACTGGTCTACGTCAAGGGCGAAGGAATTGTGCTCAACGAGCCGTCGGTCGTTGCGATCGACAAGGCCAAGCCGGGCAGCATCAAGGGTATCGGTCTCGAAGCGAAGCGCATGCTGGGCCGCACGCCCGACGGCATTCTCGCGGTGCGTCCGCTCAAGGACGGCGTGATCGCGGATTTCGACGTCACCGAGAAGATGCTGCGGTATTTTCTCAAGACGATCATCGACAAGCACGTCTTCCGCGTGCGTCCCAAGGTCATCGTGTGTGTGCCGTCGGGGATCACCGAGGTCGAGCGTCGTGCGGTGCGCGACTCGGCGCTCACCGCCGGCGCCAAGCAGGTCTTCATGGTGGCGGAGCCGATGGCCGCGGCGATCGGCGTGGGGCTTCCGGTCGAAACGCCCACCGGGAACATGGTGATCGACATCGGCGGCGGCACCACCGAGATCGCGGTCATCGCGCTCTCCGGCATCGTGTCCGATACCTCGATCCGCACCGGCGGCGACGAGCTGGACCAGGCGATCGTGCAGTTCATGCGCAAGAACTACAACCTGCTGGTCGGCGAGCCGACCGCGGAAACCATCAAGATCAAGATCGGCTCCGCCGCCCCGACCGGTGACGAGCGCGAAATGGAAGTGAAGGGGCGGGACCTGGTGTCCGGCATTCCCAAGACGGTCCGGGTCCACTCGAGCGAGATCCGCGAGGCGGTGCAGGAGCCGATCCAGCAGATCGTGGATGCGGTGCGGCGGGCGCTGGAAATCACTCCGCCCGAACTGGCCAGCGACATCGTGGATCGCGGCATCATCATGACCGGCGGTGGAGCACTGATCCGGGGCCTCGACATCCTGCTGGCCCAGGAAACGGGACTCCCGATCCACGTGGACGAGGATCCGCTGACCTGCGTCGTGCGGGGCGCCGGCCGCATCCTGGACGACGACGAGAAGTACCATAGCGTGCTCTCGGTCTGATCATGTCGGCGGAGTCCGACCGGGGGCTGTCACGGGGTGACAACGCCCGCTTTTTCCTCTGCCTCATCCTCTCGTTCGCCTTCCTGCTCGGCCCCCATCACTGGGGTGAAATCACCGGTAACATCATTCGACGCTCCGTGCTGGTCCCGTTCCTCTACCTTCAGGAACGGGCCGAGGATGCGCGCACCAGCCGGGCGGTGCGGGAGCGCCTCTCGGCCGAGCGGGACAGCGCTGCCTACGCCGCCCAGCTGCTGCCGGCCGTCCGTCTCGAGAACCAGCGGCTGCGCAATCTCATCGGGCTCGGTCAGCGCCTGTCGACCAGGTATGTCGCGGCCGAAGTGCTGCACCAGGCGCTGCCGACGGACGGGCGCACCCTGCTGCTGTCGCGCGGGCGGGACGCCGGTATCCGGCCATTCGATCCGGTGGTAGCGCCTGAGGGGCTGATTGGCGTGGTGCGGTCGGTGTCGGATAACCGCAGCGAGGCGATGACCTGGGCGCATCCCGAATTCCGCGCCAGCGCCTTCGCCGCCAACGGGGCGGTATTCGGAGTCGTCGCCCCCGCCCCCCAGGCGGACGGGGGTGACATGCTGCTCCAGCTCCGGGGCGTCGCGTACCGCGATACGATTTCCGTAGGGTCGGAGGTGCTGACCTCCGGGCTCGGCGGTGTGTATCCCCAGGGCATCCCGGTAGGCACCGTGATCGGACTCATCCGGGAAGAGGCGGGGTGGCAGCGGGCCTATCTGCTCCGTCCCGCGGCCAATCCCTCCATCGCGAGCCACGTCCTCATTCTCACCTCGCCGCGTGACAGCAGCGTGGCCTCGGCGTTCGAGGGAGACTCCGTCCCGTGACCTCCGCCCAGGCCGAACGGGCCCGGCTCCACAGTGTGATGCTGCTGCTCGCGGCGCTGCACTTCTACGTGCGCCCGCGCCTGGGCACGCCAAGGACTGCGCCGGATTTCCTGCTGATCGCGCTCCTGGTCTACGGCATCCGCAGCCGGCCCGGCGCGGCCGCGGTGGCGGGCTTCCTGATCGGCATCGTCGGCGACGCGCTCACGCCGGCAAGGTTCGGCGCCGGGGCGCTGGCCAACACCATGATCGGCTACATGGCCTCGTGGGGCCGGGCGGTGTTCTTCGCCGACAACCTGCTGGTCAATACCGGGCTCTTCGCCGGCGGGCTCTGGCTGCGCAACCTCATCGTCCTGCTGGCCAGTGATACCGGGGCCGGCGATTTCTGGCCCGAGCTCACGATCTGGTCGCCGCTCGAGGCGGTGACCACGGCACTCACCGGCCTCGTGGTGCTGCTGCTCTTCCGCCGCTGGCTCGACCTCCGTCTCGAAACATGAACGAGTTCCACGCGGAGCTGGTGCGCGAGCGGTCGGGCCGGGCGCGGCTCATCCTGGGCGGCGCCTTTCTGCTCCTGGTCGCCTCCTTCTTCCGGGTCCAGGTGGTCGAGCACGAGCGCTTCAAGCTGCGGGCGGAGTCGAACCGGCTCCGCCCGGTTCCGATGACGGCGGCGCGCGGGATCATTTACGACCGCAACGGCCAGGTCATCGCCGAAACGGTGCCAGGCTACTCGGTCGCCCTGCTGGCATCGCGGGAAGATTCGCTGCGCAGCGTGCTGCTGCGCTTCAGCCGGCTGGTTCCGCTGGACAGCGGTGATGTCGATGATGTCGTCGCCCGCTTCCGCGAGGCCAAGTACCAGCCCGCCCAGGTGCTGGGCAACGCATCGCCCGCCGAAGTGTCGCGGCTGGAGGAACACCGGGCGGAGCTGCCGGGTCTGGTGGTGCAGTCGGAGCCGAGGCGCGTCTATCCGAAGGGGAAGGCCGTCGCCCACCTCGTCGGGTATGTCGGCGAGGTGAGCGAAGCGGATCTCGATGCCGACCGCTTTCCCGGGGCGTCGCTCGGAGTGCTGGTGGGACGGGCGGGGCTGGAGCAGACCTACGACGACTCCCTCCGCGGTGTCCCCGGCCTGCGCTACATCGAGGTGGATGCCCGGGGCCGCCTGGTCCGCGAAGAGGGCGCGGCCCCGCCGCTGCTTCCCACGCCGGGCGTGCCGATCCACACGACGATCGATCTCCCGCTCCAGCTGTTCATCGACAGCATCTGGCCTGCCGGGGTGCGCGGCGCGATGGTGGCGATGACTCCGGACGGGGAGGTCCGCGCCTTCTACTCCGCCCCGGCCTACGATCCCAACGAATTCATCGGCGGCATTTCCTCCGCCGCCTGGCGGGCGCTCAACGAGGACCCGGCGCTGCCGCTGCTCAACCGGGTGGTCCAGGTCCGCTACCCGCCGGCCTCACCGTTCAAGCTGGCCCTGGCGGCGATGGCCCTCCGGCGCGGGTTGATCGATCTCCACACCCGGATGCCGGAGCCCTGCCGGGGCCAGTACCAGTATGGCAACCGCGCGTTCAAGTGCTGGAAGAAGCCGCCGGGGCACGGTTCGCTCGATCTCGAGGGCGCCATCGCGCAGAGCTGCGATGTCTATTTCTACCAGCTCGGCCTCCGACTCGGCCTCAACGCCATCCTGCAGGACGGCGTGCTGCTCGGATTCAAGGAACGCAGCGGTATCGACATCCCGAACGAGGTGAGCCCGATCTATCCGGGTTCGACGGCGTACTACGACAAGGTGTACGGGCCCCGGAACTGGTCGAGCGCGGTCATTCTCAATCTCTCGATCGGCCAGGGCGAAAACACCCAGACGCTGATCAACATGGTGCGCTTCTATGCTGGCCTGTCGAGCGGCGGCAAGGCGCCCGTGCCGTATGTCGTGAGGCCCACCTCGGCGCAGCCGCACGACCTGGGACTCTCAGCGGTGCAGCTCGAGTCCATGCGCACGGCCCTGATCGCGGTGCTGGAGAAGGGCGGGACGGCCGCGGCCGCTGCGGCGGGGGTGGGCGGGGGAGACCTGGCCATCGCGGGGAAGACGGGCACGGCGCAGAACCCGCACGGCAAGGATCACGGCTGGTTCATCGGATTTGCCCCGGCGGACAAGCCCCGGATCATCGTGGGCGGGGTGATGGAATTCGCCGTGCACGGCACGGTGGTGGCGCCGTACGTGGTGCGGGCCATCCGCCGCTATCTCCTCGGATCCGCAGATACCGGCAAGACGACCATCAAGCTGCTCATCCCGGATGACGCACCGTCGCGGAGCGTCGATACCACGAGTGATACTACCACCGTTCCGGTCGCCGAACCGGACTCGGTGCCATGAGAGACCTGGGGCCCGACCGGCCGCTCATCTTCCTGAGCGTTGCCCTCACCGTCTTCGGACTCTTCATCCTCTACTCGGCGGGGCAAACGGACGTCCCGAGCCAGGCGGCGGACGTCTGGAAGCGGCAGATGATCTGGGCTGCGGTCGGGATGTCGGCGGCGGCGGTCGTGTTCCGCTTCTCCCCCCGGCTGCTCGAATGGCTGGCGCCGGTGGCCTACGGTGCTTCGCTGCTGCTGCTCGCCGTGACCCTGGTGGTCGGGAAGGGCGCCGGCACCGCCCAGAGCAGCAAGAGCTGGATCGTGATCGCCGGCCACCCGATCGGCCAGCCGGCCGAGATTGCCAAGCTCGCCGTGGTGCTGATGCTGGCCCGGTATCTGAGCGGCCGCCGGGACGCCGCCCAGTCGCTCCGCGATCTGGTGCCCGCGTGTCTGATCGCCGGCATTCCCTTTCTGCTCGTCATCAAGCAGCCTGACCTGGGCAGCGCCCTGGTATTCATCGGCATTCTGTTCGCGATGCTGTTCTGGTCCGGAGTGCGGTGGACGTGGCTGTTTCTGCTGGCCTCACCGGTGGCAAGCCTGCTGCTCGCCTTCAACACCGCCACCTGGGCTGCGTGGATGGTGGTGCTCTTCGTCCTGCTGCTTATCTGGCGGCCGTACGTGTTCGAAGCGGTGGCGATCTATCTCCTCAATTCGGTGATGGGGGCCATCGCCCTCCCGATCTGGCACAAACTCGCACCCTATCAGCAGAACCGGCTGCTCACCTTTCTCAATCCGGAGGTGGATCCGCAGAAGGCCGGCTATCACGCCATCCAGTCCAAGGTCGCGATCGGGGCCGGCGGGTGGTTCGGCACCGGCTACCTGCACGGGCCCCAGAAGCGGCTGGCGTTCCTGCCCGAGCAGCACACCGATTTCGTCTTTTCCGTGGTGGGCGAGGAGCTGGGGTTCTTCGGTGTGCTGCTGGCGATGACGCTCTTCTTCGCGCTGTTCCTGGTGCTGCTCCGGATCGCGCGGCGGGCCACGGACCCGTTCGGCAGTCTCCTCGTCTTCGGCATCATGGGCCTGCTGTTCACTCACGTGTTCGAGAATATGGGCATGACCGTGAACCTCATGCCGATCACCGGAATTCCGTTGCCATTTTTCTCCTACGGAGGCTCGTTTCATATCGCAACGTGGCTTTGTATCGGACTGGTTTTACGGGTCGCGTGGGAGGCCAGATTGTCTGGCTATGCTGATGTGTAGCAACAACTTGGGATGAAGGGTCTGGCGCAGAGGGAGGGCTCCCGCGAAATTGTATAGGTTGATTCGGCCCATCTCTCTTACCCTGAGCCTTCACTTCACGAGACTATGACCGTCATGGCATGGTTCAAGAAAGAACGAAAGCCCAGGCCGTCCCAGCGAGCGAAACTCGAGATACCGCGGGACGCGTGGGAGAAGTGCGAGGTCTGTGGTCACCTGGACATCCGGGAAAAATTCGAACGGGGCTTCAACGTCTGCCCCGAATGCGGCGACCATCGGCGGATTTCGGCCGAGGAATACATTGAACTGCTTACGGACGAAGGCACCTGGCGCGAGTTGTATTCCCACCTGCGCGCCACCGATCCCCTCAATTTCGAGCATTATCCCGACCGGATCACCGCCGCGATCAAGAAGGCGGGCCCGGCTGATGCTCTGTATGCCGGGACGGCCCGCATCGAGGGGATGCCGTACAACCTGGGTGTGATGAATTTCGCGTTCATGGGCGGTTCGATGGGTTCGGTGGTCGGCGAGAAGATCGCGCGGCTGGCCCGCCGCTCCGCAGACAAGCGACTTCCGCTGGTGCTCGTCTGCACGTCCGGTGGCGCCCGGATGCAGGAGGGAGTGCTCTCCCTGATGCAGATGGCCAAGACCTCCGCCGCGCTGGTGCAGCTCCGCGAACACGCCGTTCCCTACATCACCATCCTGACCAATCCCACCACCGGCGGCGTGTCCGCCTCCTTCGCCATGCAGGGCGACGTGATCCTGGCCGAGCCGGGAGCGGTGATCGGATTTGCGGGGCAGCGGGTGATCAAGCAGACCATCGGCCAGGACTTGCCGGAAGGATTCCAGACCGCCGAATTCCTGCTCGATCACGGCCAGGTGGACGATGTGGTGCCCCGCGCTTCGCTCCGGGAGACCACCGCGCGCCTGCTGCGCCACATGTCGGGACAGCGGGTACGGGAGGAAGCGACGGAGTACGCCTGAGGGGTGAGACGTGAGAGGTGAAACGTGAGAGGGGGTCCCGGCCGGGATCCCCTTCTTCATTTTTGGGACGGGCCGGTTCAGTTCCCCTCTTACCTCTCACCTCTCACTTTATGCCGGGGCGGGGTCAGGGGGAGGAGGTAGTGGATCGGGTGCTCGTAGAACTCCGGCTCGAAAACGGCGCCGCCGGCGTCCGACATGAAAGCCAGGCGGAGTTCATCCGGCATCCGGCGGTCGATTTCGCGGGCGAGGGCGCGCGCTTCCTCGATCCGCCCCCTGAGACGCCCCCGCTCCACCTCGGCGCAGGCCCCGAACAGGACCCACCAGTGGGTCCCGTCGTCCTCGTGCTCCACGATGTCCAGCGGGAACAGATTGCAGATCAGGGGGCGGTCGGGGTATATCTCGCACCCTCGCGCGGGACCCTGGTACCAGGGGCACTTGCAGCCGACCCGGTTGAGGCGGGTGGCGCTGCCGGCGCCGTACAGCCGGATGCCCGCGTCCCGGGCCTCCCCCTGTTCCCTCGGGGTGAGGTAGACGAGGCTCCGCTCGCAGCGCTCGCACTCGGGGCAGAGGGAAAACCCCTCGGTGAACTCGCGAAAGCCGGGGATGCGGCGCAGCTCGGCGACGAAGGGATCAGGCAGCGGGGTCCGGCGGCTCACTCCAGGGTCGCTCGCGGGTGGCGGTTGTCTGCAATCTTAAGGGAGTCAGGACCGATGCCCCAGAGGCGCCGCCGCTCGTGACCACCCTCGGCTATCAGGACGCACTCGACTTTCTCTTTCCCCGCGTCACCACGATCAAGTTCGGGCTGGATACCACCCGCGCGCTGCTGGCCGCGCTGGGGGATCCGCACCGCCTCTGCCCCATCATCCATGTCGCCGGCACCAACGGCAAGGGCAGCGTTTCCACCCTGGCCGCCCGGGCGCTCGGCGCAGCAGGGTGGAAAGTGGGGCTCTACACCTCGCCGCACCTGGTGTCGTTCCGCGAGCGCATCGAAGTGGACCAGGTCCCCATCAGTGAATCGGCGGTGGCGATGTGGACCAGCCGGCTGATGCCGCTGATCCAGGAGCGGCAGGCCACCTTTTTCGAGGTGACCACCGCCATGGCCTTCGCCGACTTCGCGGCGCGGGGAGCGGAGGTCGTGGTGGCCGAAGTGGGCCTGGGGGGGCGGCTGGACAGCACCAATGTCGTGGAGCCGGCGGTCAGCGTGGTGACGCGGATCGCCCGGGACCACATGAAGTACCTGGGAGATACGCTCGAGGCGATCGCCCGGGAAAAGGCCGGGATCGCCAAGCCCGGGGTACCGTTCGTGATCGGCGAGTCGAACCCGGCGCTGGTGACCGTGTTGCGGGAGGCGGCACGCGCGGCGGTTCGCGCCCGTCGGGGCGGTGCCGCGGACGTCAGGGTCGTACCGCCCGGATATCGCTGGGATGGGCCGCTCGGCCTGGAGGGAGGGCACCAGCGGCGGAATGCCGGCGTCGCCTATGCCGCCCTGATGGCCCTGCCTGAGCCGTACCGGCCCACCAGGCTCCAGGTCGAGGAGGGATTCAGCCAGACCCGGGTGCCCGGGCGATTCGACCGCCGCGGCCGGTGGCTCTTCGATGTGGCGCACAATCCTGACGGCATGACCGCGCTTACCGCCGCGATCCGGGAGTCGAGGCTCCAGCGACCGATCCGGGCGGTTGTCTCCATCTTGGGGGACAAGGAATGGCCCGAGATGCTGGCCCTCCTCGACGGGGTGGTGGACGGGGGAATCCTGACGATCGCCCCGACCACCGCCGGGCGGCGATGGGAGCTGGCGGAGGTAGCCGGCTGGCTGCGGGAGCACCCGGGGCCGGGGCGACGCTGGGAGCTGGAATCCGACTTTCCCACCGCGCTCAAGCGGGCACAGCAGATGCCGGGGACAATCGTGGTCACCGGGTCCTTCCATACCGTCGGGGACGCCCTTTCCCAGCTTGGCCTGAGTTGAGGACCTGGCAGTTCCGGGCTCCGCCTCCGGTTTGGACCGGGGGGGAGCCCCGGTTACTTTTTGCGCCATGCAAGCCAAAGCCCTGCCGGGATTTCGCGACTTCTACCCCGAGGACTTTGCCCTCCGCGCTCACATCTTCGAGACCTGGCGCCGGGTGGCCGGCCGCTACGGTTTCGAGGAGTACGATGGCCCCCCGCTCGAGCCGCTGGAACTCTATACCGCCAAGAGCGGCGACGAGATCGTGGGACAACTCTACACGTTCACCGACAAGGGCGAGCGGGCAGTGGCGCTGCGGCCCGAGATGACCCCGTCGCTGGCCCGGATGGTGGCCGCCCGGGCCAACGGGCTCAAGAAGCCGATTCGCTGGTTTTCGATTCCCCAGCTATTCCGCTACGAGCGGCAGCAGCGGGGGAGGTTGCGGGAGCACTTCCAGCTCAACTGTGACCTGATCGGCGAAGCCAGTGTTCTAGCCGATGCCGAGATCATCGCGCTGGCGGTGGACATGATGCAGGGCTTCGGTCTCGGACCCGGGGACGTGCGGGTCCGGGTCTCGGACCGCCGGCTGCTGAATGCCTTGCTGGAAGAATGGCAGCTCGGCGCATCGCAGCTGCCCCTGGCATACCAGGCGCTCGACAAGCTGGGCCGCAGGGATTACGCCGAGCAGCGCAAGCGGGTCATCGAGAGCGGGCTGGACGAAGTCACGCTTGGCCGGATCGAGAAACTCCGCGAGTATCGCTCGTGGGCCGCCTTCGCGCGGGGAATGGCGGGGCAGGCGGGCGTGCTCGAGGCGGGCGAACCTCTGCGCCAGACGCTGGCGGCGCTCGAGGCAATGGGCCTCGGAAAGTTTCTGGACTTCGATCTCACGATCGTACGAGGGCTGGCCTACTACACGGGTACCGTCTTCGAGCTGTTCGACGCCAAGGGTGAGTTGCGGGCGATCTGTGGCGGCGGGAGGTACGACAACCTTGCCGAGGCGGTGGGTGGTGTTTCGCTCCCGGCCGTGGGCTTCGGCATGGGAGATGTGGTCCTGGGCGAGCTGCTCAAGGACCGCAACCTGATCCCGGCGCACCGCGCCAGCATCGATGTGTTCCTGGCCGGCATCGGCGAGGAGGACCAGCCGCACCTGCTGCGCCTCGCCCACCAGCTTCGCAGCGCAGGGCTCCGCGTCGAGTATGCCCTCACCCAAGGCGCGGTGGGCAAGCAGCTCAAGCTGGCCGACGCACGGAATGCGCGGCTCGCGGTGGTGATCGGCCCCGACGACCGGGCGAAAGGCGAAGTGCAGGTGAAGGACTTGGGAGCCAAGACGCAGGCTGGAGTCGCGCTCTCTGACGTCGTGGCTGATCTGAAGAGACGGCTTGCTCTGACAGAATAGAGATGGGGTGATGTGGGGATGGGGGGAAAGTCCGGGAAACAATCCCCCCATCCTCCCATCGTACATCCAACCGGATCGGATTGCATTGAAGATGGCAGACACCAAGGCTCTCACCCCTCGCGCCACTGATTTCAGCGCCTGGTACAATGAAGTGATCATGCGGGCCGAGCTGGCGGACTACAGCCCGGTGCGGGGGTGCATGGTCATCCGCCCCAATGGCTACGCCATCTGGGAACAGATGCAGCGGGCGCTGGATGCAATGTTCAAGGAAACCGGCGTCCAGAACGCCTACTTCCCATTGCTCATTCCCCAGAGCTTCCTGGCCAAGGAGGCCCAGCACGTCGAGGGCTTCGCTCCCGAGACGGCGGTGGTCACCCACGGCGGCGGCAAGGAGCTGGAGGAACCGCTGGTCATCCGGCCCACGTCGGAGACGATCATCTACTCGATGTTCGCCAAATGGATCCAGAGCTATCGCGACCTGCCGCTGCTGATGAACCAGTGGTGCAACGTGGTGCGCTGGGAGATGCGCACCAGGCTTTTCCTTCGCACGCTCGAATTCCTCTGGCAGGAGGGGCATACCGCCCACGCCACCGAGGCCGAGGCGGAGGCGGAAACGCTGCTGATCCTCTCGATCTATCGCCGGTTCATGGAGGAGTGGATGGCCATGCCGGTGGTCACTGGACGGAAGACCGACAGCGAACGGTTTGCCGGGGCGCTCCGCACCTACTCCTGCGAGGCGCTGATGCAGGACAACAAGGCGCTGCAGGCGGGCACCTCGCACAACCTGGGGCAGAATTTCGCCAAGGCCTTCGAGGTCACCTTCCAGACCTCGGAGGGGGGGCTCGACCACGTCTGGAACACGTCTTGGGGAGTCTCGACCCGGCTGATCGGCGGCCTGATCATGACCCACGGTGATGATACCGGTGTGGTGATTCCGCCCCGCCTGGCGCAGTGGCAGGTGGTGATCGTGCCGATCTACAAGAACGACGACGAGAAGGCGGGAGTGCTGGCGGCCGCAGACCGGCTGTACCAGGAAGTCCGCGCGGCCGGAATCCGGGTGCACCTCGACAACCGGGACGGGATCAAGCCCGGGGCCAAGTACTACGAGTGGGAAGCCCGCGGCGTCCCGCTCCGCCTCGAGATCGGCCCCCGCGACGTGGCGAGCGGCACCGTCATGCTGGCCCGGCGCACCGGCGGCCGCAAGGAATCGATTCAGGCCGCTGGTTTGGCTCCGCAGCTCCTCCAGGCGATGGACCAGATGCAGGCCGCGCTGCTGGCGGCTGCCCGGGAGCGGCGGGAACGGGCCAGCATCCGGGGCGCGACCAAGGCGGAGTTCATCGCGCACATCGAGAATGACGCCGGCTTCGTCTACGCCGGCTTCTGCGGGGAGGGCGCCTGCGAAGCCGAGATCAAGGCGCAGACCAAGGCGACGGTGCGGGTGCTGCCGGATGCCGAGTTTCGTTCAGCCGTGGCACCGACCCGTTGCGTCTGGTGCGACCGACCCGCTGTCGCGGAGGCGATGTGGGCCAAGGCATACTGAACACCGCCGGCTGGCGCGAAGCGGGCGAAGGGGCGGACGTCTCCGGCCTGATGGCCGACGCCGGGCTCACCCGCGACTCGGGCACGCTGCGGATGGCCGGAGTTCCCCTCAGCGTGGTAGCGGAACGGGTGGGAACCCCGGCCTACGTCTACAACGCCGAGGCGATCCGGGCGCAGTTCCAGCGCCTCGACTCGGCGCTGGCGGACGTGCCGCACCGGATCTGCTTCGCGGTCAAGGCCAACAGCAACCTGGCGGTGCTCCGGGTGCTTCGGGACCTGGGAGCGGGCGCCGACATCGTTTCCGGTGGCGAGCTCAAGCGGGTCCTCGCCGCCGGGTATACGGCGGATCGCGTCGTCTTCAGCGGGGTGGGGAAGACGGAGGTGGAACTGACGGCAGCGGTGGCTGCCGGCCTCGGTCATGTGAATCTCGAGTCGGTTGAAGAACTGGCGGGCCTGGCGCGGATCGCCCGGGCATCGGGGCGCGAGGTCCGCGTCGGGATCCGGGTCAATCCGGCTGTCACCGCCGACACCCATCCGTTCATCTCGACCGGCGGCCGGGGCATCAAGTTCGGCATTCCGGCGGACCAGGTGGTGAGCCTCGCCCGGCAGGTGGCCTCGACGCCGCATCTCCGCCTGACCGGTATCGCGATGCATCTCGGCAGCCAGCTGCTCGATCCGGCGCCGTACAAGGAAGGGCTGGATCGCCTCGCCGAACTGGTGGCCGGCGTGCGTGGCGCCGGTGTGACGACCCTCGAGTCGCTCGACATCGGCGGCGGACTGGGCATTCGCTACGCCGCGACGCCGGGGATGGATCCGGCGGAGCTCGCGGCGACGGTCGTCCCGGTCATGAAGCGGCTTGGGCTTACCCTGCTCCTCGAGCCGGGACGGTTTCTGGTTGGGGGTGCCGGCGTGTTGCTCACCTCCGTGCTCTACCGGAAGCACTCCGGCGGCAAGGAATTCGTGGTGGTGGACGCCGGCATGAACGACCTCGTCAGGCCCAGCCACTACCAGGCGTATCACGAGATCATGGAGCTCGAAGGGGCTGGGCGTCCGGTGGAAACCGTCGACGTCGTCGGGCCCGTGTGCGAGACTGGTGATTTCATGGCCCTCGACCGGCCGCTGCCCCACGTCGTCGCCGGCGAGCGGCTCGCCATCCTCGGCGCCGGGGCCTACGGCTTCGTGATGAGTTCGACCTACAACAGCCGGCCCCGCCCCCCGGAAGTGCTGGTGGACGGCGGCCGGTTCAGCGTGGTGCGGGAGCGGGAGCGCGACGACGAGCTGTTCAGCGGCGAGCGGGCCAGTCCAGAATGGGAGCGTGCGTGAGCGAACACCCCGGCGGGATCCTGATCATCGATTTCGGATCGCAGTTTACCCAGCTGATCGCGCGGCGGGTGCGCGAAGCCCACGTGTACTGCGAGATCCACCCCCCTTCACGCAGCGTCGACTGGATCCGGAACTGGAATCCCAAGGGGATCATCCTCTCCGGCGGGCCCAATTCGGTCTACGGGGAGAATGTTCCCACCGCGACACCGGGGCTGCTGGAGATGGGCACTCCCGTGCTCGGTCTCTGCTACGGCATGCAGGTGATGGCGCAGCTCTCAGGGGGCAAGGTGGAGCGGGCCGACCGCCGGGAATACGGCAGGGCCATGGTGGAAGTGAAGGGCGGCCGCCTCTTCACCGGATTCGGCAAGGGCGAGGAAACACCGGTCTGGATGAGTCACGGCGACCACGTGGACACGCCGCCGCCGGGATTCACCGTGACGGCTTCGAGCGACAATGCACCGGTCGCCGCCATGGAGCACCAGAGCCGCCCCCTGTTCGGGGTGCAGTTCCATCCGGAGGTGGCCCACACGCCCCGGGGCGCCGAGCTGCTGCACAATTTCCTGTTCGAAGTGTGCGGCTGCCAGCCGGACTGGACGCCGGGCAACTTCATCGACTCCGAGGTCGCCAGGATTCGCACCCTGGTCGGGGACAAGACCCGCGTCATCTGCGGACTCTCTGGCGGAGTCGACAGCTCCGTGGCGGCCGTCCTGGTCCATCGCGCCGTCGGCGACCGGCTCACCTGCATCTTCGTGGATCACGGCCTGCTCCGCCTGCATGAGCGGGAGCAGGTCGAGACCACCTTTCGCCGGCATCTCGGCATCGATCTCAGGGTGGTGGATGCCACCGAGGCATTTCTGACGCAGCTGGCCGGAGTCACCGATCCGGAGGTGAAGCGGAAACGGATCGGCCACACCTTCATCGACGTCTTCGAGCAGGAAGCGAAGAAGGTCGGGAACGACGTCGGATTCCTGGTCCAGGGCACGCTCTATCCCGACGTGATCGAGTCGCTCTCGCCGCTCGGCGGGCCGTCCGTGACGATCAAGACCCACCACAATGTGGGCGGTCTCCCCGAGCGGCTGCCGTTCAAGCTGATCGAGCCGCTGCGGGAACTGTTCAAGGACGAGGTACGCCAGGTGGGGCGGGAGCTGGGGCTGCCCGACGAGATGGTCGGCCGTCACCCGTTTCCGGGGCCTGGACTCGCGATCCGCATTCTGGGCGAGGTGACCCGGCCTCAGCTCGACGTGCTCCGCAAGGCGGACCACATCTACATCGAGGAAATCCGCGCCGCAGGTCTGTACGATGAAATCTGGCAGGCCTTCGCGGTGCTGCTGCCGATCCGCTCGGTCGGCGTCCAGGGCGACGGGCGGAGCTACGACCAGACGGTGGGCCTGAGAGCGGTGACGAGCCGGGACGGGATGACGGCGGACTGGTACCACTTTCCGCCCGATGTGCTGGGGCGGATTTCCAACCGGATTGCCAACGAAGTAGATGGGGTCAACCGGGTGGTGTACGACGTGAGCTCCAAGCCGCCGGCGACGATCGAGTGGGAATGATGCGGGGATGGCTGATGGGGGGATGTACGATGGGGGGGTATTTATGGATTGAAGGGATCGTGGGTTGTGCGACCTTCCGCCCCGTCTGCCCGTCTGCCCGTCTGCCCGTCTGCCCGTCTGCTAGACCCCCTTCTCCTCGATTAGCGCCAGCACTTCCTGCGGTTCCGCCAGGTGGGCCAGGCGGTGCAGCGTCTCCGGTTCCTTGGCAAACTGGGCCACCTTGCTCAACACCGGCAGGTACTTGTCCCCGCCCTCGCTGGTCGGCGCTGCGATGAGAAAGATGTGATGCACCGGGTGGCCATCGATGGCGTGCCACTCGATCCCCGCCGGGCTATGACCGTAGGCCAGCCTCAGCTTTTCGACCGTCAGGCAGCGGGTATGCGGGATGGCCACCCCGTGGCCCACACCCGTGCTGCCGATTTCCTCCCGCCGGCGGAGCAATCGTTCCACGGTATTCCGCGCCTCTTCAGATAGTCCCAGGGTTCCGACCAGCTCCGACAGCGCCTCCTCGACCGTGGTGGCGTTGAGCTGCAGCCTGATGGCCTCGTTGGCCAGGTAATTCTTCAGCGTCATGGGCGCTCTAAAGTGGGGCGGGGCCAGAACCTACCCGCGCCCCGGGGGGCTGTCAAAGGGGGAACCCCTTTGTGGCATCCCGGTCGCTCCCCCGGTATTTTTCAGCATGGCACTGCCTTACCCGTCCGCCCATGCCTTTCCCCTGATCCTGGCCCCCATGGCCGGGGTATCAGAGTCTCCGTTCCGGCAGATCTGCCGGAGCATGGGGGCGGATGTGCTCATTTCGGAATTCCTCTCCTCCGAGGCCATCCGGCGTCGCATCGAACGGACCCTCGAGGGAGCGGAGTTCGAACCGGTGGAGCGGCCCATCGGCATCCAGATCTACGGCTCCGATCCTGACGCCATGGCGGAAGCCGCCGGGCTGATCTCGACGCACTACGCCCCCGAATTCATCGACATCAACTTCGGCTGCCCGGTCAAGAAAGTAGTGCAGCGCAACGGCGGTTCCGGTTGCCTCCGGGACATGGACCTGGTGGACCGGATCATCCGCGCGGTGATCGGCGCCACGCATCTGCCGGTCACGGTGAAGACGCGAAGCGGGTGGAATGACGAGCAGCGCGACCCCGTGGGCATCGCGCTCCGGATGCAGGACGCCGGGGCCCGGGCGTTCACGCTGCATGCCCGCACCCGGACCCAGATGTTCTCCGGCTCCGCCAACTGGGACGAAATTGCCCGCGTGGTCGAGGCGCTGGACATCCCGGTCATCGGCAATGGCGATCTGCAGACCGCCGACGATATCGTGCGGATGCGCGATCACACAGGGTGTGCAGGTGTCATGGTCGGCCGGGGATCGTTCGGCAACCCTTGGATCTTCCGCGACGCCCAGGCCCTCCTCGCCGGTGAGCCGCGACCCGAACCGCCCGGCGCCCCGGAGCGGTTTGCGGTGGCGCTTGAGCATGCCAGGCTCGCGATCCGGCTGCAGGGGGACACCCGCCGCACGGTGGTCGAGTTCCGCAAGCATTTCGGCTGGTATACCAAGGGTCTGCACGGCGCGAGCGAGCTTCGCCAGCGGCTCTTCCAGGTCGAGTCCATGGCCGAGGCAGAAGCGATCTTCCAGCACTACCTCGAGCCCGCCTCCCTCGTCGCGTGACGCGCGAGCAGCTGGCCGCGCTGCTGGCGGAGGTGGCGGGTGGGCGCCTGTCCGAGGCGGCGGCGCTCGATCGGCTGCGGCACTTTCCGACGGAACAACTTGGCTTCGCCCAGGTCGATCACCATCGCGGGCTGCGACAGGGCCACCCGGAAGTCGTGTTCTGCGAAGGCAAGACCGTCGAGCAGGTCGTCGCCATCTGCGAGCGGCTGGCGGCGGCCAGCGGCACCTTTCTCGGGACCCGGGCCACCCCGGAGCAGATCGAGGCGCTCAAGCGCCGTTTCCCCGCGGTCGAGTGCAGCGAGCTCGCCCGCACCGTTCACCTCCGGGCTCCCGGCGGAGGTGCCCCGTCGGGAGGAACGGTCCTCGTGGTCTCGGCCGGGACGAGCGACCTGCCGGTTTCCGAAGAGGCCGCCGTCGTGGCCGACGCGTTCGGCCACCCGGTTGAACGGCTGGTGGATGTCGGGGTTGCCGGGCTGCATCGGCTGCTCGGCGCCAGTGACCGGCTGAGCCGCGCCGCGGTGATCATCGTCGTCGCGGGAATGGAGGGGGCGCTCCCCTCGGTGGTGGGAGGTCTGGTGCGGGTGCCGGTAATCGCGGTGCCGACCAGCGTGGGGTACGGTGCCGCCTTCGGCGGGATCGCGGCGCTGTTGGGGATGCTCAATTCGTGCGCGGCGGGCGTCACCGTCGTCAACATCGACAATGGATTCGGAGCGGCCGCCGCGGCCTCCCGGATCCTCCAGGGAGACTGACCATGGAGATGTCGGGCGGGATCCTGGCGGGACTCGTAGCGGCGACAGCCGCGGGCTCGGCATACGTCGGCTTCCGGGCCGGCCGCATGCTGCAGGGACAGCAGGAGACGGCGAGCGGCGCCGATCCGTACCTGCTCCCCGACCCCGCGCTCGAGTGGCTGCGCCGGGCCCACGGGGGGCTGGGCGTGTGGCTGGCCGAGCCTGCCCAGCTCTCCGAGAAGGGGCCGCGCTTCCAGCGCGCGCTCCAGTCCGACCCGGCGGGCCTCACGGTGGATGCGGTCGAAAAGCGGCTCACCCTGGCGCTGACGCAAGGCAACAGCGGGGCCGAGCGTCTCGAAGGCGCTACGCTCATTTTCGGCACTTCGGCGGGATACGGGGCCGGTCTTCTGCTGCCGGGCGATGCGACCCGGGACAAACTCGACGCCGCCACCGAGGATCTCGTCCGCCTGCTGGAGGGTGCGGCTCGACGGCCGCTGATGCAGCGGATGCACCGCGACTCCAGCGGGAGTGCGCGGGAGTCCGTTGGCAGTGTCGGCTTGCGGCTGGCCTATCAGCTGGAGCGGATCCTCGACGCCGAGGTCATCGTATCGGTTGTTCACAAGGGGGCGGTACGGGTGGTGGGCACCTCAGGCCGGGCGGACCGCCGGCTGATGGACACCTTCGCCACGCCGGGGAGCCCGCTCTACCAGGTGGCGATGGGCGAGGAGCCCTCGCTGACCAGCATCGCCGATCCGCTGGGCGGCCTGGTTGAGGATCGCCGGGCGCGGTTCGGGCCGGCCATCGTGATGCGGATCCCGAACAACGATGAGGCCATCGGGGCCGTGGCGTTCTGGACCAGCGAGGATGCCCAGCCGATCGGTCCGGTGATTTCGGAGGTGCACGAAGCGCTGCGCAATGCGGGCCCCCGGTTCAGCCGGGCCTTCGAGTTCGACCAGCTGGATGAAATGCAGCTCATTGATCCGCTCACCGGGCTCCACAACCGGCGCGGCCTCGAGCAGGCGATGAATCGGCACGGCATCCAGCATGGCGCCCTGATCTACGCCGATCTCGACAAGTTCAAGCTGCTCAACGACACCCATGGCCACGCGGCCGGCGATGCGGCGCTGATCCATTTTGCCCGGCTGCTGCACGCCCAGATCCGCACCAGCGATACCGCCGCGCGGATAGGCGGCGAAGAATTCGCCCTCTGGCTGCCGGGCGCCTCGCTCCGGGTCGGGGAGCGGGTCGCGGAGAGCCTGCGGGTCAAGTTGGGCACGACCCGGTGGGAGTGGCAGAACGAGAGCTGGCCGCTCAGCGCCTCGTTCGGCGTGGCGGCGTGCCCCGAGTCGAGCCGGAGCCAGCAGAATCTCCAGGCCCAGGCCGACGCAGCGATGTACCGGGCCAAGAACTCCGGTCGCAACCGGGTGAGTGTGGCGGAGCGGCTGGAGCAAGCGAGCTGAACTGCAGGAGAGGGGAACAGCCTGTTCCGTCTCACTTTCCGGCCGCGTAGGCCGGGGAGAGAGGAGAGGGGACAAGCCCCGCAGCTGGAGATGGTATTGCTGTATCGGCGCTGGTCTCGAAACCCGAGTCCGGCGCCTTCCGTTTGAGCTTATGGCTTATGGCTTATGGCTAACGGCTAACGGACCCTCAGGCTATATTTCTGACGTCGGGGGCGATCGGCTTCGACGGGTTTGTAGAGGAAATCGCTGCGTGCCCAGGTCCAGGTTCCTGGTAAAACCGCTTGGAACGATTCAACTGCCAACTCTGAACTGGCACTGGCTGCCTAAGCTGAGCTCTGCTCGCTAGGTACCTCCGGAAGAGGAGCCCGCCCGGGGCGCTTCGGCCGGATACCAAATCCGGGCTGGCGAGCCGTACTGCTCCGGTACGGTAAGCGAGACAAAAGGAGATGATCCGCCGGAAGGTCGGCTTGTCACCGGCCGGTGGACGACGCAAGAAGACGGGTCTACGCACGTAGACGTGGTTTCGGAAGCTTACTCGGACCAGGGTTCGATTCCCTGCGCCTCCACTGGAAAGGCCCTGGCATCCCATCGGATGTCGGGGCCTCTCCCTTTCCGGCCTGCGGGATACTCACCCCATCCAGGATTGCACGCCCCACGTCCAGTTCTTCGGCACATAGAATCCGCTGGCGGCCAGATCGGCGGCATAGGTCTTGAACTCGATGAGCGTCTCGAGCGTGCAGATGTCCTGGTAGCGCGCCGTCCGCAGCCCTCCCCTGGTCAGCGAATCGGGCTGAAAGACCGTGAAAGGAAAGCCGTCCCCGTATGCCTCGCCCGGCTTGATCGTCAGCATGTCTCTCTCGGTCAGGGCACCGAACATCGCGTTGCGGTGCGACTCGGCGTTGTGATGCACCCGCCGCAATGGGGCACTGCCGCCGACCGCGCCCATGGCGACGTTGAGCTCATTGATGCAGCGGAGGATTCTGGGCGTCAGGTTTCCCATGTCGGGATGCTCGTTACGGTGCGCCTCCTTGGCCGGCAGCTTCGGAGAATTGGGCGGCCGTTTGCTCATGGTATGGAGCTCGGGATCGAGCACGTTGTCGAGGCCCTGGCCGGCGAAGAACCGGGCCTCAGGTTCCGGCTGGTTCTTCCCCTTGAGCTGAACGCCGGGCTTCACGAGATCTCTGCCGAGCTGGCTGCCGTAGGAGGCCCAGGACGGGCAGATGGCGAGAAGGTCGTAGTCTCCCGTCATCGGCTTGTCGGTGCCCACTTCATTCGATGTCATCACCTCCAGCGGGGCCCCCTTCTTGTCGATCAGCTTGAAGGGGTTGGTGCCGGCGCTTTCCGGCAGCACCTCGATGCCAAAGCGGTCCCCGGCGATGTGCCGGGCACGGAAGATGACTTCCTTGCCGTCGCCGCTTCGCTTGGCGAAGAGCAGGGAATCCTTGGTATTCTGAATCTGAAATTGCGAAGCGATGGCTGTGCGCGGCGGCTTCCCCTCGGGGTGGTTGACCTGGGCATAAATCTCGGCCTCGGTCAGGGCCAGCTGCGCCTTGCCGGCGAATCCCGAGTGCAGCCCCTTGTCGTTCTGTTTCGTGCCCTCGGCCGCCTTCTTCGGGTCGAAGCCCACCTTGCTGTAGGTCCCGTCATAAGGCACGAACCCCGCCTGGGGGCCCCAGTCGGAGCTTTTTCCCTTCACGTGGAAGTTCTTGGAAGGATAGCCGAGCTTGAGCCAGCGCTTGGCCCAGGGCCCCGTGGAGCGGAAGATGATGACCTCGTTCAGGCGAGCAGCGACCGTACGGCATGCCTTCATGTCCCTCTTGGTCATGCCGTTCTGGTTGTGGCTGAAAGACGCCTCGAGTCCGACGATGATCGCCACGGGGGTTCCCTCCCTGACGGGAAAACACCGGGGGCAGCCTGCCGGGCCGCCCCCGTCGATTCTTACTGCGCCGACACGGGAATCCTGACCCGGGTATGCTCCCACTCCAGGATCAACGTCGTGCCATTGGCTCCGGCCGGCTCGCTGCGGATGGTGAAGGTCTCGACCGCCGGCGTGAGAGCCTCCGGCTTGACCTTTCCCCGGCCCGCCTCCTTGGCCTCGACTTCCTTCGTGTAGCCGTGCTCCTCTCCCCACTGGGTAATCGACCGGTTGACGATGACCACCCATTCGTCGGCCCCGGGAACCGTGTAGAGCGAATAGCTCCCGGCGGGCACCGAGACGCCCGCAATGGTGAGCGGGATGCTGGTGTGGATCATGGTCGGCTCGTTGGCGCCGGTGCGCCACAGCTTGCCGTAGGGGACGTTCTCTCCGCCGATCATCGTGCGGCCCCTCGAGGAGGGGCGCCCGTAGCACACCTTCACTGCGCCGCCCTTGACCTGGAAGGACAGGGAGTCCAGCGGACTCTTGCGGCTGGCGAGCGGCAGATTCTGGAGATTCATCAGCACGCAGGGCGTGGCGGCCACGGAGGATGGCGGCCCCGAGAGGGCGGCGAGCAAGGTGATCACGGTCAGCATGGAGTCATTCCTTTGAGGTTCAGGAGAGCAGCCGGTGCCGGGCTTCCAGCGCCTCGGCCCTGGCGGTTTCGGGTGAATCCGACAGCACATTCAAGTGACCCATCTTGCGGCCGGGCCGGGCCTCGTGCTTGCCGTACAGGTGGAGCTTGGCGCGGCGGTTGGCCAGGGCCAGGTCCCAGCGTGGCGTGCCCTTCTGCCAGAGATCTCCCAGCAGATTGACCATGCATACCGGCGAGAGCAATCCCGGGTCGCCGAGGGGAAGATCGCAGACGGCGCGGACCTGCTGCTCGAACTGGTCGGTCACGCAGGCATCCAGCGTATAGTGCGCACTGTTGTGCGGCCGGGGTGCCATTTCATTGAAGAGGATCCGCCCACCCTTCACCACGAACAGCTCCACGCCGAGCACACCCACATAGTCGAGCGCGCTGGCCAGCCGCTCGGCCGCCACCCGCGCCCGCTCGGCCATCTCCCTCGGAACGCCCGCGGGAACCATGGTGGTATCGAGGATGCCCGCCACATGCCGGTTTTCGCCGGCCGGGAAGCTCCGGATCTCTCCGCCCGGCGACCGGGCCAGCACCACCGAGAGCTCGCATTCCAGCTCGACACGCTCCTCGAGAATGCATCCGACCTCGCCGAAGTCATGAAAGGCGCGGCGAGCCTCCCCGAGACCGGTGACGGTTCGCTGCCCCTTCCCATCATACCCCAGGCGGTTCGTCTTGAGGATGGCCGGGCCATCGAGGTCGGCGCAGGCGGCGGCCAGGTCGGAGTCTGTGTGAATGGCGTGAAACCGGGCCGTGTCGACGCCATGACTCCGGGCAAACGTTTTCTCGCGCACCCGGTCCTGCGCAATGGCCAGCGCCTCGGGACCAGGCCGCACCGGCAGATGCACCGACAGCGACTTGAGCGCCTCGGCAGGCACGTTCTCGAATTCGGTGGTGACGACCGCACAGCTCCGGCCCATTTCGGCCAGTGAATCGGGGTGCGTGTAGGGGTGCTGCAGATGGCGGTCGGCGATGAGCCCGGCGGGGCTCAGCGGGTCCGGGTCGAGGACCAGGACCCGGTACCCCATGCTGCGGGCCGCGATGGTGAACATCCGCCCGAGCTGCCCGCCGCCCAGGAGGCCGATCCAGGCACCCGGAAGGATCACAGCTTGCCGCTGGGCAGCTTGAGGGAGCGAACGTGCACCCGCTGGTGTCTGCGGAACTTCGCGAGCAGCGCGGCCACCCGCTTGTCGCCGGTTGCCAGGATTGCGGCCGCGAAAAGCGCCGCGTTGCGCGCACCCGCCTTGCCGACGGCAAAGGTCGCGACGGGAATCCCCGCCGGCATCTGGGCAATGGAAAGCAGCGAGTCGAGGCCGCCGAGGTGACGCGAGGGTATGGGAACGCCAAGTACGGGCAGAGTCGTCTTGGCGGCAAGCATGCCGGGCAGGTGCGCGGCCCCGCCGGCGCCGGCGATGATGCAGGCCAGGCCCCTGCCGGATGCCGTTTCGGCGTACTCGTACAGGTAGTCCGGCGTCCGGTGCGCCGAGACGACCTTCCGCTCGTGGGGGATTCCGAACGCATCGAGCTGCTCGGCGGCGAATTGCATGATGCGCCAGTCGGAGTCGCTGCCCATCACCACGCCAACCACAGGCTTGCTCATCGGCAGTCCTCGGTCATGGGCGGCTCAGACGGTGGCCCGGGTGCGGTCCATGGTGCCCCTCGCCGCCAGCGCCGACTGCGCGGCCGCGAGCCGGGCGATCGGAATCCGGAACGGTGAGCAGGACACGTAGTTCATCCCCAGCCCGTCGCAGAACCCGACGCTCCTCGGCTCGCCGCCGTGCTCGCCGCAGATGCCCAGCTTGAGATCCGGCCGGGTCTTCCGGCCCAGCTCGCAAGCCAGCTGGATCAGCTTGCCCACGCCCTGCTGGTCCAGCACCTGGAACGGATCATCCTCGATGATGCCGCGCTCGAGGTAATGGGGCAGGAATCGCCCTGCGTCATCGCGGGACAGGCCCCAGGTGGTCTGGGTCAGGTCGTTGGTGCCGAACGAGAAGAACTGCGCCTCGCGGGCGATCTCGTCCGCCGTGAGCGCCGCGCGGGGCAGCTCAATCATGGTTCCGAGGAGATAAGGCACAGTGATCTGGCGCTCGCGGAACACCTCTTCGGCCACCTGGCGGACGATCAGCGCCTGCTGGCGGAATTCCACCACCGTGGCGGTGAGCGGAATCATCACTTCCGGCATGACCCGGCCCTTGCGGGCCGCCACGGTGCAGGCCGCCTCGAAGATGGCACGCGCCTGCATGGCGGTGATTTCGGGATAGATGATTCCGAGGCGACAGCCGCGGAGACCCAGCATCGGGTTGGTCTCGGCCAGGCTCTCGGCCCGCCGGGTCACGTCGTCCACCGTCTTGCCCAGCGCCCGCGCCAGGCCCGCGATCTCTTCCGCATTCTTGGGCAGGAACTCGTGCAGCGGCGGGTCCAGCAGCCGGATGCAGACCGGGAACCCCTCCATGGCGCGGAAAATCGCCTCGAAGTCGGTGCGCTGGATCGGGAGCAGCTTGGCGAGCGCCCGCTTCCGGCCCTCGGTATCCTGGGCGAGGATCATTTCCCGCATGGCGATCAGGCGGTCGCCCTCGAAGAACATGTGCTCGGTACGGCAGAGGCCGATGCCTTCCGCGCCGAAATCCCGGGCGCGATGGGCATCCGCGGGCGTTTCGGCGTTGACCCTGACCCGGAGATGGCGGAGCCGGTCGGCCCAGCTCATGAGTCGCTTGAAGTACTCGTTCAACTCGGGAGGAACGAGCGCGGCCTGCCCGGCAAAGACCCGGCCGGTGGCACCATCCAGGGTGAGCCAGTCCCCCTGCTTGAGACTGCGACCGTTGACCCGGAGGGATAGGCCGTGCTCGTCGACCTCGAGGCCCTGGGCACTGGCCACACAGGGCTTGCCGATGCCGCGGGCCACCACCGCCGCATGACTGGTCATGCCGCCACGCGCCGTGAGAATGGCGCGGGCGTGGATCATCCCGTGGAAGTCCTCGGGGCTCGTCTCGCGCCGCACCAGGATCACGGCCTCGCCCCGCCGGCCCATCTGCTCCGCCAGGTCCGCATCGAACACGGCGGTCCCGCACGCCGCTCCCGGTGAGGCCGGCAGGCCGGTGGTCAGGAGATCGAGCGTGGCGTCGGGGTCGATGGTGGGGTGCAGCAGCTGGTTGAGGTCGTTGGGCGGAATCCGCGCCACGGCCTCTTCCTCGGTGATCAATCCCTCCTCCACCATCTCGACGGCCGTCCGGACCGCCGCATGGCCGGTGCGCTGGCCGCGGCGGGTCTGCAGCATGTAGAGCCGCCCCCGCTCGATGGTGAACTCCATGTCCTGCACATCGCGGAAGTGCCGCTCGAGGATCCGGGCGATCCGCTCCAGCTCCGAGTACGCCTGGGGCAGGGACTCGCGCAGCCGGACGATCGGCTCCACGTCGCGGGTGCCGGACACCACGTCTTCCCCCTGCGCATTGAGCAGGTATTCGCCGTACAGCCCCTTGTCGCCGGTCGAGGGGTCACGGGTGAAGGTCACCCCGGTGCCCGAGTCCTCGCCCAGGTTGCCGAACACCATGGTGACGATGTTGACCGCGGTGCCCATGGTGTCGGGGATGTCGTGCAGCTTTCGATAGTCGATGGCGCGCCGGGTATTCCAGCTCTCGAACACCGCGGCGATGGCCCCCCAGAGCTGTTCGATCGGGTCGTCGGGGAACGGTTTGCCCGTTTGCTGCAGGATCATATCCTTGAATTCACGCACCAGCGCCTGCATCTCGGGCACCGGGAGGTCGATGTCCCGGCTCACCCCGGCGGCGTGGCGCCGGGCCTCGAGCCGCTGCTCGAAGGGTGTCTTCGGCAGGTCGAAAACGACCGCGGCATACATGGTGACGAAGCGCCGGTAGGAATCCCAGGCAAATGCCGGATTGCGGCTCTGGCGCTCGAGTCCCGCTACCGTCACGTCGTTGAGGCCCAGGTTCAGGATCGTCTCCATCATCCCGGGCATCGAGACCGCGGCGCCGGAGCGGACTGATACCAGGAGCGGGGTCTCGCCGCCGCCGAACTGGCGGCCGGTGGCGGCCTCCAGCCGCTGGAGCGAGGTCTCGACCTGCGAGCGGAGCCACGGAGGGAACTGGCGGGTTTCGAGGTAGGTGTGGCAGAGCGGTGCCGCGATGGTGAAGCCGGGCGGTACCGGGATGCCGAGGTTGGTCATCTCGGCGAGGCCGGCACCCTTGCCGCCGAGCACGTCTTTCATGGCGGCGGTGCCGTCGGCGCGGCCCTGCCCGAAGAAATAGACCAGCGGCTGGGTGTACGGAGAGGTCACCTGGCCCCCGCGGCGAGCGGCGAGGCGTGGCGGAGCTTGCTGTTTTCTTCCGTGATCTCGGTGGGATACTGGCCCGAGAAGCAGGCGTGGCAGAACGGGAACCGCTTGCCCCCGGCGTTGAGCATCCCCTCGAGCGAGAGGTAACCCAGGGAGTCGACGCCGAGGTACTGGCGGATCTCCTCGTGGCTGTGGGTCGCCGCGATGAGCTCTTCGCGAGTCGGCGTGTCGATTCCGTAATGGCAGGGGCCGGTGATCGGCGGAGAACCGAGGCGGAGATGGACCTCCCGGGCGCCCGCCGCTCGGATCATCTGCACCAGGCCCTTGCTGGTGGTACCCCGCACCAGCGAGTCGTCCACCATGACGACCTTTCGTCCCTCGATGACTCCCCGTACCGGGTTGAACTTGATCTTGACCTTGGCCACGCGGAGGGCCTGGGTCGGATTGATGAAGGTCCGCCCGACGTAGTGGTTGCGGATCAGGCCGTGCTCGAGCTTGACCCCCGACTCCTCCGAGAAGCCCAGCGCCATGGCGTTGGAGGAGTCCGGCACGCTGAATACGACGTCGGCGCCAGGCACCGGGTGTTCCCGGGCCAGCGCCCGGCCCACTTCGCGGCGGACGCCATCCACCGACGTGCCGAACACCTTGCTGTCCGGCCGGGCAAAGTAGATCAGCTCGAACACGCAGCGGCTCACCGGTCGGGCCCTGAGCCTGGGCAGTTCGGTGATCCGGCCGTCCTCGATCTTGAGGAACTGGCCCGGCTCGAGTTCGCAGACCATCTGGGCGCCGACCAGGTCCAGCGCGCAGGTCTCGGACGCCACCACCACCCCGCTGCCGAGCCGCCCGACGACGACCGGCCGGAAACCGCGGCCATCCACCGCCACGAAGAGCGTCTTCCCGACGGACATGAGCAGTGTATACGCGCCCTCCGCCTGCTCGAGCGCGCCGCGGATCTGCTCCTCGGGGGTCGAAGCTTTCGACCGGGCGATGAGATGAACCAGCACTTCGGTGTCGGTCGAGGTGCTGAAGATGGCGCCCTGTTCCACCAGCATCCGCCTGAGTTCGGCGGCGTTGGTCAGGTTGCCATTGTGGGCAATGGTGAGGGGGCCGCCGCGATAGTCGCTGAGCAGCGGCTGGGCGTTGGCAAGGACCGAGCTGCCGGCGGTGCTGTAGCGGGTATGGCCGACGGCCACCGTGCCGGCCAGCCTGGCCAGCGCCGCTTCGTCGAAGGTCTCGGCGACCAGCCCCATGCCGCGATGGGCCCTGGCGGTGCCGTCGTCATCCACCGCGACGATGCCCGCGCTCTCCTGCCCGCGATGCTGCAGGGCATAGAGGCCGAGGTAGGCCAGTCGAGCCGCGTCGGGTACTGCGGAAACACCGAAAACACCGCACATGTTTGCTTGCTCCCAGTGGGACTGCCTGCCGGCCGCCGCGTCTAGTGCCCTTCGGCCTGGTCCTCCACGACATGGCTCATCCGGCGCGGCAGCGCGCCGAAATACGCTTGCCGGAGCGTCGCCGTCGGCCAGCGGTACTCCCTGGCCGGCGTCCGGATCAAGAGCTCCTTGCCAGGCACCGCCACTTCACCAGCCGCCACGGCGGGAACCCCGAGTTCCCTGGCAAGTGCCAGCAGCGCTTCAACCTTCGAGGCCGCCACTGAAACGACCGCGCGGGCGCCGTCCTCCCCGTACAGGAGCCCGTCGTCTGCCACGCCGGCGGCGTACCCGGCCAGGTTCACCGTGGCGCCGAAGGCAACCTCGGCGTAAGGCCCGCCGATGGCGGCTTCGGCGATGGCCACCGCGAGACCGCCGGTCGAGCAATCGTGCGCGGACTGCAGCAGCTTCGCGCGCGCCGCGGCCACCAGCAACCGCTGCAGCGCCCGCTCGGCGACGAGGTCCACCGGCGCCGGCCGGCCACCAACGAAATCTCGCACCTCTGTCCAGTAGGCCGATCCGCCGAGCGCTCCCGTCGTCTTGCCCAGCAGGACGATCCGGTCGCCGGCGGAGCGGAAGTGCGAAGGTACCCGGTCCTCGATCCGCTCGAGCAGGCCTACCATGCCCACTGTCGGGGTGGGGTCGATGGCCCCGGTGGGGCTCTCATTGTAGAACGACACGTTGCCGCCGGTCACCGGCGTTTCGAACGCCCGGCAGGCGTCCCCGATGCCTCGGCAGGCTTCGGTGAACTGGAAGAATACTTCGGGCTTCTCGGGGTTGCCGAAGTTGAGGCAGTCCGTGATGCCAAGCGGCACCGCGCCGGTGCAGGCGATGTTGCGCGCCGCCTCCGCGACGGTGGCCTTGCCGCCCTCGTAAGGGTCGAGAGCCAGGAGGCGGGAATTGCAGTCCACTGTGACGGCCAGGCCGAACTCGGTATCTGCGACGCGGAGCACGCCGGCATCGCCGCCGGGTCCGATCAGGGAGTTGGCCTGCACGGTGCTGTCGTACTGTTCGTACACCCACCGCTTGCTCGCGATGCTCGGGGTATCGAGCAGCAGGGGCAGCGCACCGGTGAGGTCGGCCGACGGGGCGGCGGACGGGCTTGCCGCGCGGCGGGCCTTCACTGCCTCACCCTCGCGGGACTCCGGCGTGTAGATCGGGCAGTCGTCGATCAGCCGCATCCCCGGGATCTCGGCGACGACGAGCTTTCCATGGCGGATCCGGTACAGGCCGTCATCGGTCACCCGGCCCACCGGCACCGCCGTCAATTCCCACTTGGCACAGACCGCCTGGATCTCGGCCACGCGCTCGGGCTCCGCGACGACCAGCATCCGCTCCTGCGACTCCGAGAGCATGATCTCGTACGGAGTCATCCCCGCTTCCCGCACCGGCACCAGGCTGGTATCCACTTCGACACCGACGTGACCGCGCGCGGCCATCTCCGCCGACGAACTGGTCAGGCCGGCAGCGCCCATGTCCTGGATGGCCACCACCAGCTTCGACGCGATCAGTTCGAGCGTGGCCTCGAGCAGCAGCTTTTCGGTGAAAGGATCGCCTACCTGCACCTGCGGCCGCCGGGCCTCGCTCTTCTCGGACAGATCCTCGGAGGCAAAGCTGGCGCCGTGGATGCCGTCGCGCCCGGTGCGGGCGCCCATGGCCAGCAGGATATTCCCCACGCCATGGGCGGCAGCGAGCGTCAGGTCCGATTCCCGCAGCAGGCCCACGCACATTGCGTTCACCAGCGGATTGCCGCTGTACCCGGGGGCAAAGTCCACCTCGCCGCCGAGCGTGGGAACACCGACGCAGTTGCCGTAGTCACCCACGCCCTTCACCACCCCTGCGAAGAGGTACCGGTTCCGGGCGCTGTCCAGCGGGCCGAAGCGCAGGCTGTTGAGTACGGCCACCGGCCGGGCGCCCATGGTGAACACGTCGCGGAGAATGCCACCGACGCCGGTCGCCGCGCCCTGGTAGGGCTCGACGGCCGATGGGTGATTATGGGACTCGATCTTGAACGCGACGGCCCATCCCTCCGGAAGGCGGAGCACGCCGGCGTTCTCCCCCGGCCCCTGGACGACCTGCGGGCCGGTGGTGGGAAAGCGCTTCAGCACGGGCTTCGAGTGCTTGTAGGAGCAGTGCTCCGACCAGAGCGCCGAGAAGATGCCCAGCTCGGTCAGCGTCGGCTTCCGGCCGAGGATGTCGAGGATCCGTTCGTACTCGAGCTGGTTGAGGTTGTGCTCGACGGCGGTCTCGAGCGATACCGGGCGCTCGCCCGGGAAGGGCTCGGCCCTGGTGGCGCGGGCGGCAGGGGCGTGGGTCACTTGTGCTTCCGGTGTTCGTGCATGGCGGCGGAGACGTCGTCGAAGACCCGGGCCAGCAGGCTCTGGTTTTCGCGGGCGACCACCTTGTCGATCGTTTCAGCGTCAAGCCAGATGCCGTGACAGGAGGGGCAGCGGTCGACCTCGACGCCGTGGAACCGCTCGTCGTGCAGGTCCACCCCGCAACGGGGGCACTTGTGGCGGTGGCTGGCCCGTTCGGCGGTTCGCGCCTGGGCCGTGAGCTGCTCGCGGGTCGTGCGCAGGAGCTCCTGTTCGCGCTCCTGGAAGTACGTCTCTTCGGTCTTGCGCTTGTTGTGCGTCATGTCAGGCCATTCCTCTTCAACTCAGCGGGCCGGGGCGGTGTAGCCCGGCTTGCGGGCGGGGGAAAGGGACGAGATCCCGTCGTAGGTGTGGTGGGCGCCCCGCGCCAGCGCATCGACCACCTGCCCATGCTCGAGAAACACCACGTCCGTCAGCCCGCAGCAGCCGCTGTCGTAGAACAGATAGGTATAGTCACCGCTGGTGGCCGTCCGGACCGGCTTGCCCCAGGCGGCGACCACTTGTTCCTGCGTCATTCCCGGCTTCACGACGCCGCCGGCCTCCTGCGCGCTCGCGGCCGCAGGGAGTGTGAGCAGCAGGGCCGCGAGAAGGGCGGTTCTCACCGGCCCGCCGGGGTCGGGGCCGCCCAGGTCAGCATCGAGCGGAAGAAGCCCATGCCGTCGAGATTGTCGAGCGCCGAGTCGGCGGCGCGGTCGGGGTGGGGCATCAGCCCCACGATGTTGCCCCGGTCATTGCAGATCCCGGCGATGTCGTTGAGCGAGCCGTTGGGGTTGTCGTCCCCCTTGGCCGGCCCCGCCGCCGAGACATAGCGCACCACCACGCGGCGATCGGCCTCGAGCTGGCGCACCGTGTCGGGGTCGGCGGCGAAACGGCCATCGCCGTGGGCCACCGGCATCCGGAGCAGTGCGCCCGGCTCGTAAGCGTTGGTGAACGCCGTTTCGGTCTGCTCCACCTGCAGCCACACCGGGCGGGACACGAACGAGAGCCGCGCGTTGCGCACCAGCGCCCCGGGCAGGAGCCCCGCTTCACAGAGAATCTGGAACCCGTTGCAGATCCCGAGCAGCGGTCCGCCCGCCGCGGCGTGCCGCTGCACCGCCGGCATGATCGGGCTGAACCGGGCGATGGCGCCCGATCGCAGGTAATCGCCGTAGCTGAACCCGCCGGGGAGCAGCACGGCGTCCGCGCCCTTGAGGTCGGTATCCCGATGCCAGACGAAGTAGGCGTCGGTCCCGGCCCGCGCGGCCGAATGCAGCGTGTCGAAGTCGCAGTTGCTGCCGGGGAACCGGACCACCGCCACGCGCAGTGTCATGACTCGATCTCCAGCTCGTAATCCTCAGTCACCGGGTTGGCCAGCAGCTTGTCGCACATGCGGCGGGCCTGCTCCTTCGCCTCGTCGGCATTCCCGGCGCCGACGGTGAGCTCGATGGCCCGGCCGATCCGGACCTGGCCCACCCCGCCGAAGCCCAGGGCATGAAGAGCGTGCTCCACCGCCTGGCCCTGGGGATCGAGCAGTCCGGCGCGGGGCACCACCCGCACGTGCACGGTGTACGTCATTCGCGGTTCTCCTGGTGGCGGCCGTCTCCGGCCGCCCGTCGTTCGCCGGGGAAGCGATGGATGCCGCGGCGGACCGGCTCCACCACGGTGTCTTCGGGAATCGGGACGTGGTCCCCGCGCTCCGACAGCGCCAGCACCGTGGCGCGGGCAATGCCGAAGAACGTGTACACCAGCCCCAGCGGGAAGAGGAAATGCTCCGGGAAGGCAATGCCGCACACCAGGATCACCAGGTGCAGCATCAGTCCCAGCCAGCCCCGGACTGTGCGGAAGCCGATGGCGGGGAGACGCGGATACTTGATGGTGCTCACCATGAGGAGGGAGAGCACCACCATCAGCACCGACAGCCCTTCCTTCTGCAGATTGAGATAGGCCAGCGAGGCCTGGTACCAGTTGGTCTGGCTGAACGGGTAGTAGACCGCCAGCATCATCCCGGCCGAGGGGCTCGGCATGCCGGTGAACCAGCCGGGCGTGGGCTTCTGGTCGTGCAGCACGTTGTAGCGGGCCAGCCGGATGGCCACACACGCCACGTACCCCCAGCAGATCACCCAGCCGAACCTCCCCGCCTGCGAAAACTCGAGGAAGTACATGATCATGGCGGGGGCGACGCCGAAGGAAATCACATCGATCAGCGAGTCGAGTTCCGCGCCGAACTTGCTGCCGGTGTTCGAGAGGCGCGCCACCCGCCCGTCCAGCATGTCGAGGATGCCGGAAAAGACGATGAACCACGCCGCCCAGGTGAAGTTCTTGTTGTAGGCCGACACGATGGCCCAGAAGCCGAAGAACAGGTTGCCCAGGGTAAAGGCACTGGGCACCACGACCACCACCCGGCGGATCTCGGGGCGGCCGAAGCGGGAGGGGCGGGGAATCAGTCCCATGATGCCACCACAGTGACGCCCGCCTGGGTGATCTGGTCCACGGCCACCCGGGGCTTGGCCCCCGCCGGCACGAAGACGTCCACCCGCGAGCCGAATCGGATCAGGCCCATGCGTTCCCCCTGGCGGGCAGTGGCGCCCACCTGGCCATCGGTGACGATCCGCCGGGCGACAAGCCCTGCGATCTGCCGCACCAGGATCTTCCCCCGCGGCGTCGCGAGCCCGATCGAGCACTGCTCGTTGTCGAGACTCGCCTTTTCCTCCGCCGCGTGGCCGAAGCGCCCGGGATTGTACTGGCGATACGCCACGGCGCCGTTCGACGGATACCGGTTGACGTGCACGTTGAACACGTTCATGAAGATCGATATCCGGGTGGCCCTGCCGCCCACGAAGCTCGGCTCGTCCACCTCGAGCACACTCACCACCTTGCCGTCGGCAGGCGCGAGGACGACGTCATCCCCGCGCGGTCCCTCGCGCACCGGATCACGGAAGAAGGCCACGACCCACACCGCGATCGGCAGCCAGATGACCAGGCCCAGCGGCCACATCCAGAGCGCGAGGGCGGCAATGAGCCAGGCACCGATGATGAACGGCCATCCCTCAGGGGCCACGCGCATCAGGCATCCTCCGGCAGTTCGGCCCCGGTGATCCGGCGGAATGCTTCGAGGTAGCGCCGGCTGGTGGCCGTCACCACGTCGTCGGGGAGGGCCGGGGGCGGCGCCTCGCCGTTCCACTTTCCCTTCTGCTTCAATCCGGCGAGATAGTCCCGGAGCGGCTGCTTGTCGAAACTGGGCTGGCTCTGACCGGCCTGGTAACCGTCGGCGGGCCAGAACCGGGAGCTGTCCGGGGTCATCACCTCGTCGATGAGGCGCAGGGTCCCGGCGCGGTCGAACCCGAACTCGAACTTGGTGTCCGCGATGATGATCCCGCGGGTGGAGGCGTGATTCCGGCCGGCCCGGTAGATGTCGAAGCTTGCCTCACGCAGCGCCTTCGCGGTGGCCGCACCGAGCGCCGCCACGACCGCCGACTCGGTCACGTTGATGTCGTGTCCCGACTCCGCCTTGGTGGCCGGTGAAAAGATGGGCGGTTCGAGGCGATCGCTTTCCAGCAGGCCGCCAGCGAGTGGCTCTCCGGCGAGGGTACCCGACTTCCGGTACTCCGCCCAGGCCGAGCCCGACAGGTAACCGCGCACCACGCACTCGAACGCCACGGGCTCGGTCCTCCGTACCAGCATCGCCCGGCCGGAAAGCTGACTGCGGTGGCCCTTCAGGGCCGGCACCCGGGCAATGATGTCGTCTGTCCTCGCGGTAATGAAATGGCTGGGGACGACGGGGGCCAGCTTCTCGAACCAGAAGGCGCTCATCTGGGTGAGCACCGCCCCCTTCCGGGGCACCGGCTCGTTCATCACCACGTCGAAGGCGCTGACGCGGTCGCTGGCGACGAGCAGCAGGTGCTCCGCGTCGATTTCGTAGACCTCACGCACCTTGCCCCGCCGCCACAGCGGGAGAGGGAGCTCGCTCCTGGCGAGGGCCGTCATACCCGCACCTCCGTCGTCTCCGCGACGGCGGCCAGCTTCCGGGCCCGCTTCACCAGCGGCTCCAGGTATTCACCGAGGAACTCATCCACCTGCTCGGCCGAGCGGCCGGTGTACCTCGCCGGGTCAAGCTCCGCCTTGAGAGCGTGACTCGGGACTTTGGCAAATGAGGCGTCGGCGGCCAGCCGGTCGAGGAGGTTGTTCGGACCCCCGCGGCCTACGGCTTCAGCGGTCGCCAGGCTGTTCACCCGGATCACTTCGTGCAGCGCCTGGCGGTCCCCGCCGGCGCGGACTCCGAGCATGAGCCACCGTTCGGTGGCCATGAACGGCATCTGCTCCTCGACATGACGCCGGATGGTCTCTTCCCGCACCTCGATGCCGGCCGCGATATTGGCGGCGAGGATGAGGAGGGCATCAGTCGACAGGAAGGCCTCGGGCAGCGTGAGCCGCCGGTTGGCGCTGTCGTCGAGTGTCCGCTCGAGCCACTGGGTGGCCGCCGTGTGACTGCCGTTGGCCTGCAGCGAAATCACGAACCGGGCCAGCCCGCAGATCCGCTCGGCCCGCATCGGATTCCGCTTGTAGGCCATGGCGCTGGAGCCGATCTGCTCGCTTTCGAACGGCTCGAGCAGCTCTCCCTCGTGCTGCAGCAGCCGCAGGTCGGTGGCCATCTTGGCTCCCGACTGCGCCACCCCGGAGAGTGCATCGAGGATCTGGCTGTCGGCCTTGCGGCTGTAGGTCTGTCCGGTCACCGGAAAGACCCGCTCGAGGCCGAGCTTCATGGCGACCCGCCGCTCCAGCTCTCGCACCTTGGCATGATCGCCCTGGAACAGTTCGAGGAACGAGGCCTGGGTGCCGGTGGTGCCCTTGCAGCCGCGCAGACGCAGCGCCTCAATCCGGTGACTCAGTTCCTCGGCATCGAGCGCCAGATCCTGCATCCACAGGGTGGCTCGCTTGCCCACGGTGGTGAGCTGGGCCGGCTGGAAGTGGGTATACGCGAGGCAGGGGAGCGCGCGATGCTTCGTGGCAAAGCCCGCCAGCGAGTCCAGCACGCCGAGCAGCCGGCCCAGGATCAGGCGGAGAGACTGGTCCATCACCAGGACATCGGCGTTGTCCGTCACGAAGGCGCTGGTGGCGCCCAGGTGGATGATGGCACGCGCCGCCGGGGCCTGGTCGCCGAACTGGTGAATGTGCGCCATGACGTCGTGGCGGAAGCGCCGCTCGTACCCCGCCGCGGCCGCCAGATCGGCATCGTCAAGGTGCGCCTTCATCTCGACGATGGCCGCCTCGGAAATGTCGAGACCCAGCTCGCGCTCCGATTCGGCCAGCGCCAGCCAGACGCGCCGCCATTGGCCGATGCGGTGGGTCTCGCTCCATAGCCGCTGCATGGCCGGCGAGGCGTAGCGGGCACCGAGGGGAGAACGCCAGCGGTCGTCGGTCATCGGAACATGAGATCCGTGTAGGCCACCTGGCCGTTGCGCTCCACCCAGACCCGGAGCGGCTGGCGTGAGCGCATCCCGTCGAGGAGCTGACGGACCTCTTCGGCGGACTCGATGGTGCTGCGGTTGATGCCCACGATCACGTCGCCCTCTTCCAGGCCGGTCTGTTCGCTGATGCCCGAGGCGATCCGGAAGATCAGCGCCCCCTGCTCGGAGCGCACCCGGCGCTCGGCCCTGATCTGCGGCGTCAGCGAAATCAGCTGCATCCCCTTCAGCACGGTGACCTTCTCGGCCGACACCGTCGGCAGATCACCGCTGACCAGCAGCCGGCTCACCGTCCGCTCGCCGCCCTGGGGCCGCACGACGAGGCGGATGCTGTCTCCCACATCGAGATCCAGTTTCACCGCTTCCCAGTCGAGATAATTGCGGAGCTGGCGGCCGTTGGCCTGCACCAGCACATCACCCCGGCGGAGGCCGGCCCGGTCGGCGGGGCCACCCGGCGCCACCAGGCGCACCAGCCCGCCACCCTGGCTCTTCCAGTTCTCGATTTCCTCGGAGCCCGCGACATCGAGGCCGGTCCAGGCGCGGCGCACCGACCCCTGGCGGATGATTTCGTCGGCCACGCGCATGGCACGTTCGATCGGAATCGCGAAGCCCAGCCCTTCGGAGCCGCCGCTCTTGGAGAAGATCGAGGAGTTGACTCCGACGACCTCACCAAGTGCATTGACCAGCGGGCCGCCCGAATTGCCGGGATTGATGGCCGCGTCGGTCTGGATCATGTCGAGGTACAGCCCGGACTGATCGCGCCCGGGCAGGATGTTGCGGCCCGTGGCGCTGATCACGCCCGCCGTCACCGTGGGATCGGCGTTGCCCAGGTAATAGGCGAAGGGATTGCCCAGAGCGACGGCCCACTCCCCGATCATCAGGTCATCACTGTGACCGAGCGTGGCCACCGCCAGTCCCTTGCGCGCCACCCGCAGCACCGCGATGTCGGTAACCGGATCCTCGCCCAGGAGGTCGGCGTGAAGGTCGGTGCCGTCGCGCAGCGTCACCACGATCGAGTCGGCGCCGGCCACCACATGCTGGTTGGTCACGATGATGCCGTCGGGGCGGATCACGAAGCCGGTGCCATAGCCCTGGACCACCTGCTCCCCCTCCTGCGGCACGAAGAAGAAGTCGAAGGGGCTGGCCTGCTGCTGTACCCGCTGATGACTCGTGACGCTCACGCTCACCACCGCGGGGCCGACCCGCTCGGCGGCATCCACGATGGCGGTGCGGCGGCTGGCGGCGAGACCGCTCAGTACCTTGCCGCGATTCTGGGCGGTGCTGAGTGCGCCGAAGGTGGCGATCGACAGTGGCTGGTCCGACCGGCAGCCGGACCCCGCCAGAGCGAGAAGCGTGAGCGCCAGGACCGGGCGGCGGGTGCTACGAGGCATTGCTGATTCCCAGGTACAGCTCGGCCGGGTACTCGGCGGCCACGAAGAACAACCCCTGGGGTGGGGCGGGGGGGCTGGTCGCGAGATTGTCCGTGCGTGCAAGCAGGGTCTGCATCTCCGAATTCGGGCGGCGGCCCAGGGCCACATCCACCATGGTGCCGACCAGGAACCGCACCATGTGGTGCAGGAAACGGTCGCCCTCGATGTGGAAGGTCACCCCGGCGCCGCCGGCCCGCTCCTCCCACTCGGCCCGCCGCACCGTGCAGCGGTGATGGGGCATGGCGGGCGTCTTGGCGGCGAAGGCCCGGAAATCATGAGTCCCTAGCACCGCGGCACCCGCCGCCGCGAGCGCCGATCGGTCGAGCGCCAGGCCCAGCGGCCATTCGTAGCGCCGGCGGAACGGCGAGGCCGAGTCGCGATCGGTGCCGATGTCGTAGCGGTACCGGCGGCCTGTGGCGCTCTTGCGGGCGTGAAAGCCCGGCACCATCGCCGCCACCGACGAGACCCGGCAATCCTCGGGCAGGAGGGCGTTGAGGGCCCGCTCGAGCCGCTCCCGCTCCCACTCGCGGGGCGCCGAGAAGCTCACCGCCATCCCCAGCGCGTGGACACCGGCATCGGTGCGACCCGCCCCATGCGCCACGACGTGAGTGCCGCCGTGAATCCGGCCCAATGCAGCTTCCATCACACCCTGGACGGAACGACCCTTCGCCTGCCTCTGCCAGCCCACGAACTTGCCGCCATCATACTGCAGCAGGGCCAGGTAGGTTCGTTTCATCAGGCCGGGAATCTAGTCCCCTCTCCCCCCTCCGGCAAGCGGCGCAACTCATTGACAGATCACGATATGGCGACTAAATCCCTACCCAAGTCCGCCCATGCCTGAAGCACTCTCCCCCCTCGATTCCGCCCTTCGACTGCTGGCCCGGGGCCGGTCACTCTCGGGCCCCGAGACCGCTGCGGCGTTCGGCGTGGTCATGCGGGGCGAGGCAACGCCAGTTCAGATCGCGGCGCTGCTTATGGGATTGAGGGCAAAAGGAGAGTCGGCCGCCGAAGTGGCGGGCGCTGCCCAGGCGCTGCGGACGGCGATGGTACGGGTCACGGTTCCGGATGAGCGCCACCTGATCGATACCTGTGGCACGGGCGGCGGCGCAGTAGGCACGATCAACATTTCCACGCCGGCCGCATTCGTCGCGGCAGCGGCCGGCGCCAGGGTCGCGAAACACGGCAACCGCAGCTTCACCAGCCGCTCGGGGTCCGCCGATCTTTTCGAGGCACTGGGCATCAGCATCGCGCTCGCCGCCGAAGAGTCGGCCCGGGTACTGGCGGAGGAACGACTCGTCTTTCTTTTCGCGCCAACCTTCCACCCCGCGATGCGGCATGTCGGGGCGGTGCGCAAGGAACTCGGGCTGCCGACGGTCATGAACCTGGTCGGACCGCTGTCCAATCCGGCGGGAGTGAAACGACAGGTACTGGGCGTGGCGGACCGCGAACGCGCCCCGCTCATGGCAGAGGCGCTGCTCGCCCTGGGCGCGGAGCACGCCCTCGTCGTGCATGGTGATCTGGGTATGGACGAGATCAGTCCGGCGGGCACCACCTCCGTCTGGGAGGTGAAGGACGGCCGGGTGCAAAGCTGGTCGATCGATCCCGCGAAGTTCGGGCTGGCCACCGACGACCTGGCGGGCCTGGCCGGGGGATCTCCCGCAGAGAACGCGCTGCGGGTCGAGCGGATGTTCGAGGGAAACGGTGAAGCAGTGGTCCGGAACGCGGTGCTGCTCAACGCGGCCGCTTCACTCTATGTGGCGGGAAAGGCGGACGACCTGGACGGGGGCGTGCAACTCGCTCGGGAGGCGCTGGCAAAAGGAGAAGTGGCCCGGCTGCTGGCCCGGCTCCGCCGGGCCGTCCCGCACCGCGGCGGCTAGTACTTGCGGATGACTCCGACCACCACGCCCTGGATCGTCACGTCACGCTCCTGGAACCGCAGCGGCTGCATGGCCGGATTGGCCGGCTGGAGCCTGATCCAGCCGCCCGCCTCGCGATAGAAGCGCTTCACGGTGGCTTCGGAGCCGTTGACCAGGGCGATGACCATCTCGCCGTTGTCGGCGGTGTTGCGGCCGTGGACCACGACCACATCCCCATCGGTGATGTGCTCCTCGATCATCGAATCGCCCTTGACCTTGAGGGCGAAGTTGGGGCCGCGGCGCGGGAGGATGGCATCCGGCACCGCCATCGTCTCCTCGTGCATGAGCGACTCGATCGGCGTGCCGGCCGCGACCTGGCCCAGCAGCGGGATCTCGGTGGCAACGGCCTGCCCGCGGGGCGGCATCACCTCGATGGCCCGGCTCTCGTTGTGCGCCCGGCTGATGTAGCCCTTGCGCTGGAGATTGGTCAGGTGCTCATGCACCGTGGCCAGCGACTGAAAGCCGAAATGCTTGGCGATTTCCTCGAAACTGGGTGCGTACCCGCGGTCCCTGATATGGGACTGCAGGAAGTTGAGGATTTCGCTCTGACGCTTCGTGAGTGACATGTGCTCGCCTCCGAGCCCGTTACCGAATATTATCCGAACTGAGTGAAGCTTACCCGAATACCGACCGAAAGGCAAGATGCGCGCCACCCTCGCCAGAATCGTCGCCGACACCGAACTGAGCCTGCCAGGGCTCAGGGAACGGCGCGCGGCGGTGGAGCGTGCAGCGTCACAAACTGTTGTGCCACAGTCGTTTAAGCACGCACTCGTGAAGGGCGCCGTGACCCTCATTGCCGAGGTCAAGCGGAGGTCCCCATCCCAGGGGGAGATCAGGGCCGACCTCGACCCCGCTGAACAAGCCTCGCAGTATGCGGGGGGTGGAGCGGCTGCCATTTCGGTCCTGACCGACGGACCCCATTTCGGGGGCTCTCCGGAGGATCTTCGGGCCGTCGCCGGTCGAGTCCAGGTGCCGGTGCTGCGCAAGGATTTCATTCTCGACGAGCTGCAGATCGTCGAGGCGCGCGGCCTTGGCGCCGCTGCGATTCTCCTCATTGTCCGGATTCTTCCTCCCGCCCGCTTGCGCGCCCTGCTCGCGACGGCCCGTGACCTCGGCCTCGAGGCGCTGGTCGAGGCCCACACCGCGGCCGAGCTCGACGCTGCACTCGAAGCGGGCGCCGGGGTCGTCGGGATCAACAGCCGTGACCTCGATACGTTCACCCTGGATCTGGCCCAGGCGTGGGCGCTGCTGGCCCGGGTGCCGGCGACCGTGGTCGCCGTGGCGGAGAGCGGGATGTCGACCGAGGGGGATGTGCGGAAGGCGGCCGCTGCCGGGGCCGACGCGGTGCTGATCGGGACCGCGCTCTCTTCCGCGCGCGATCCGGGCCGGCTGGCCCGCGAGCTGTCGGGGGTGCCCAGGCTTGGGCGTTGAAATCAAGATCTGCGGACTCACCCGGCCGGCCGATGCCGCCGTGGCTGTGGCCGCGGGAGCCTCTTACCTTGGAGTGGTGTTCGCCGGCGGGCCCCGCCAGGTGAACGCCGCCCGGGCCCTCGAGGTCCGGTCCGCCGCCGAGGGAAGACCGGTCATAGCCGTGATCGGTTCAGCCACGACCGCTGAAGTGCTGCGACTCCGCGACCAGGCGGGCTTTTCCGGCGTGCAGCTTCACGGGGAGCATCCCGAGAACATGGCCGGCGATCTGCGGCGGGAAGGGCTGCTGGTGTGGGAGGTGGCCCGGTTGAGCGGCCCGCCGGCGCGCGACGCGCTGCGGACCGTTGCCGCCCGCGCCGATGCGATCCTCGTCGAGCCGCGGGTCGGCACGGCCCTGGGG